>NZ_JBTXLO010000002.1:0-489165 GCF_054871605.1 Myroides sp. LJL119 | reverse complement strand
TAATTTTTCTTCCGTATTAAAACTCTTAGAAACAGAAGGTTTTTCCAAACCTTTTGCTCCATGATAGTGATATTGCTTACACCAAAAGTCAAAAGTAGCAGCGGAGACTTTATATTCTCTACAAACCAAATGAGCTGTGTACCCTTGCTTAACGACTAGTTCCACTAGTTTAAGTTTAAAATCAAACTGATAATTCTGTTTTCTACTCATAAAAAATGCCCCAAAAAGTGTCTAACTTTTTGGGGCATGTCTAGTTTTAAGATGGTAAAGTTTTTTTGTTTTTATTATATGCCTTAAAGATAACAAATGGCAAAACAAGGGTAATGGCAAAGCTAACCAAAAGCAGTATAACATAGGTTTTACCCTCTGACTCACTTAAAGAGCTTGGAATTACAAAAGCTGTTAGAATCGCTGCCATACTCATTAATAAACCAACACTGGCAACAATAAATTTCACTATATTACCTCCAGGAACTTGATAAGCTCTTGGCAAATCTTTTTTAAATAAAAGCACATTAAAATAGGCTATAAAAAACAAAATATAAGCGCTTAGGTAAATAATTACTGTTAATGAAATAGCGGTCTGAAAGGATATATTCCCACCCGAGCTACCTGATCCAAAGGTTAAGATAGCCGCCCAAATAGTAACAATAATCCCTTGTATGTATAAAATAAATACAGGAACTCCCTTTTTATTATTTGTTTTAAACACAGCCGGTAACATACCTTGGTCAGCAACGTATTGTAAACCAGCCGTTGGACTAACAATCCATGAACTTACCTGGGCTACAATACCAAAGCAAATTAAACTACCTAAAGCCACCACAACCCAATTATATTGGGAGGAGCCCACTAAAACATGTAGCGCATCTATTATTCCTTCATTTGAAGATATATTTCCTTGTAAAACCATTGATACCACGCTACCTCCAATGGTACTAAAGCACACCCCTACGATAACTAAAGCTACCATGATCAAGGGATAGTTTCGTTTAAAGTTATTTAATTCTGTTGCATGTGGGGCCGAGGCCTCTACTCCCATGTATGCTAAAACAAAGGATGTTAAAGCAGCGATATTTCCTTTATTGGGAATAAAACTTACTTGGGTAAAATTAGTGGATATACTATGGCCTTGAGAAAAATAGTAAACCGCTAAAAAAAACATACAACTCACAGGAACTATAATTCCAAAGGAAAATCCATATTTAGCAATCTTTGCTGTGCTTTGCGTCCCTTGAAACTGCAAAAATGTAATAATCCAAAAAGCCCCAACCACGGCCAAAAACTTAATCCATGGCACGTCATTTAAAGCCGGTAAATCAAAAACTGCCGCCACGGTTCCTGTTACAAAATAAAGCATTGTTACAAAACCAACTGTTATTTGAAACCACTGGAAAAAAAGTGCGGCAAATCCCATTGGGGTGCCAAGGGCATTACCTACCCAGCTAAATATTCCTCCTTGTTGATTACCTTTTATAGTGGCCAACTCAGCCGAGCAAAGTGCAACGGGCAAAAACCATAATATACCACAGGCAACTAAAAAAAACACCAATGCCTTACCACTTTGTGCAAAAGTAGGGTATTCATAAACGGTAATAAACAAAGATGCCGTCATGGCAAAAAACGCAAATCTACTAAGGTAAGTCTTATTAGTAGTGCTTGTAGCCGATAAACTAGAGCTTGTTGATGTGTTTGATTTATCCTCCATACAATATAAAGTTTTATAGTAGTTTAAACTAAGTAGTCTTCATTTTTTAAGACTATCCAAGCAAGTAATAATTAGTTAATTTTTTTTTGCTTTAAAATATATTATCTACAGTATTTTAATTATTAAAAGACACTCTAATAAATATATTAAGATATTCATGTATAAAAATACATTAAAAAAAGCCCATAACCAACCGGTTAAGGACTTGTTTTTATATTTTTATTAACTTTTTTAAATCTTTATAATCTGTTTTTCTATTTTCTTATCTATTTGTTTTTACACTCCCACTAGCTTTGCTCTGGCAGTTGCACATGGGCTGATTTACTTTTATTCTCACCCTTTAAAAGTCTAGCATTGGTCCAGCAAGCCAGTATAAAATAAAACCCTGTAAGTCCCCATAAAAACACATAGGCCTCTTTAAGCTCGGTTATACTAGCTCCGAATTGACTAATGGAAACAAATCCTTGCACACCGTAGGTAGTTGGTACAAACTTAGCTAAAATAGCCAGCCATGCTGGAAAGGCAGTAACGGGCCATGAAAGACCACAAAGGGCCAAACTTGGAATAGAGAAAATAGTGATAGTCATAAGGGCATCTTCTCTTTGTTTAAACCAATTCGTTAAAAACATGCCTAAAAAAGTAATGGATAAAACCACCGGTATGGCAAACAAAATAATATCCCAATAACTTCCTCTTTGTGGGAACACATTAATATGAGTTACCACAGTGACCTCAAATAAAAGTAAACAAATGGATATAAATAAATAGGGTAAACTCCTACCCATAGTTAAAAACACGCTACCAAATCTTCTTCTTGCAAAACCAAATGTAGATACAAAAAGATTTTTTTCTCTAAGGGTTCCATTTAATATTCCCATTGCGGTTAATTGAAGGGTTTGGATGGCGATAATAAAAACTACCGGCAAAACAAAAGTCCCATAACCATCGGCAATATTAAACAAAGGTATAGCATTAACATCAAAAGGTCTTCGAGTGGCTATGGCCTGATTCATGGGTACCCCTGAGCTCATTATTTGATTTAACTCTACCTCTGCTCCCATGGTTTGAACTACATTCATTAAAGTAGCCAGGGTTTCTTTATAATATAAAATATTAGCCGTATCAATATATCCGACCACCGTAGGAACGGTAGAATTCTGGAGTTTCTTGGTAAAATCTTTTTCAATTACCACAATGGCACGAACTTTTTCTTGATCAAATAAAACCCTTGCTGCATCCAAAGAGGTACTTTGATGAACGACTTCTAGCTCTTGACTTGCATCTAACATTCGGGTAATTTCCCTGGTGGTACTTGTTTGATCATTATCCACCACCGCAACCGGTATGTGAATAATAATCTCATTGGTATATACATAAGCGTACAATAAAGATACAGCCATTATAGCAAGTACATAAATACTATAGACCGCAAAATCTTTGAAAATTAATTTCAACTCGATTAATGCCGATTTTGTAACGTTAGCAAAGTTCTCTATGATTGTTTTAAGCATTGTAACCTCCTTTTTGTAATTTTCTTGCATAAAATGGTATTCCTATGGCTCCCAGGGCTGTAAATACTGCCAAACCGATTAGATAAACATCTTGATTGTGATTAAACATTATTCCCCGCATGGCATAATCCACCACAAATCGCATATAGGAGGTAAAAGGAAATATATAATTGGCTCCTTGTATAAAATTACTCATCCCATCTGCCGGGAAGGTATAACCTGCAAAAGAAAATGCAATAGCGCAATAATCTCCCCCAACGGTTATAGCCACCCTTAAACTAGTCATAATAGATGCAATAAAAAGTCCTACAGCTTGAATGGCAATGACAAAGGACAAAAAGATTAAATTAACTCCTAAAAAGCTTCCCTGCAATGGAACTCCAATTCGGTAGTATAAAAGTGCGTTCATAAAAACCCCTAGGATCATAAAAATCACTGTATAGGGTAACAAAGTACCTAGCATGGCTTTTATCACACTGCCTCCGGCAAGATCCAAGATTTGATGTCCTTGCTGGTATTTCAATGGTCTACCAACGGCATTAACCGTTATAATCATAATAATGATTTGAAAGGCCATTGGCATAAAGGATAAATTCAAATAAATTGCATAACTGGTATAGGGGTTAAACAAAATATGAAAATCTGTATTAATTGGATTTACCATAGCCAGGGCTTGATCCGGGGTAAGACCGCCTTGCTCTAAGGTTTGTACTCTGGCCCCAGCAGCAAACATCATCCCAAGGGTTTGGAAGCTTTGCATAATAAGGCCTCCTGGCAAAATATATTCCCCGTTGTAATAACAAGTCACACTTGTGTAATCATTCCTATAAATATTTCTTTCAAAATCCTTTGGTATGATCACAAAAGCATAGGCCTGTCCTTTACGCATGTATTTCTCTCCTTCTAACTCATCGTTTACTTCCTGATAGATATTTAAAGTGGAAGTAGATTCAATCATCATTTTAAACTGACGTGAAAGTTGACTTTTATCGCTATCTAATACCACGATGGGTAAATTGGTAGGCACCCCTTGTTTGAACAAAGAGGCATAAAAAATAAAAAGAAACAAAGGTACTCCCAGCATCAGCAACAGGGTTTTAGGCTGGGTAAAAATCTTTATCGTTTCTTGTTTAAATATGGCAAAAAATCCTTTTTTCACGTTATGTTTTTTTTACTTCAAATTCTTTTGATCAATCAAAGCGCTCATTCCAGGACGTAATCCAGGAACCTTTGTTGTAGGATAGGCTTTGATTAAAAATGTTTTCATATCAAAATCTCCTTTTGTCTTGGTTGCACTCCAAGTTGCGTAATCTCCTTGAGCAGCAATGTATCTAACCTCTAAGGTTACCTCTTGATTACCCAATCCTGGAATAATGGCCTGTAACTGGGTATTCATTTTAAAATACGGCATTAAATCCTCACGCACATTAAAAAACACCCATACATCATCTAAATCTACTAGGTTCACTAAAGGGTAACCAGCGTTTATGATCTCTCCAGCATTTGGCATAATGGTAATAATTTGTCCATCTCTAGGTGCTTTTACTTGCCCCTCTGATTTAAAAATATTAACCTCGGCAACACCGGCTTGGGTCTGATGTACCATAGCCAAAGCCGCTTTTTTATCTTCTTCTCTTGCTCCTTCTTGGATCATCTGATAATTTGACTCGGCTATTTTCTCGGACTCCATAGAGGCTTTGTATTGCGCATAGGCCTCATCTCTTTTTTGAGCAGGTACCACCTTATCGTTATATAAATTCTCTACCCTTTCATAGGTACTTTTAGCCAGACTTGCGGCAGTTTTTGCTTGTTGTAACATATTATAGGCTGCTTGAACCTCTTGTTGTCTTGACCCAGCCTTTACCTTAGAATCCATCGCTTGAGCGGCGTGCTCTAGGGCTTGAACTTGAGCGAGTTTTGCATCAATCTCTGGGGTGCCCAAAACAAGAAGGACATCTCCCTTTTTAACATCTTGTCCTTCCTCAACTAAGACTTGTTCTACTCTTCCGGGAATCTTAGAGGCAACGTTGATTTGCTTGGCCTCCACCTGTCCTTGCATGTAGACCTGGTCTGGAGCGGCCAAATACCAAAGACTAACACCTAAAACAACCCCTATGATAAGAATCCCTATTAATGCATTGATAATATTTTTTTTCATTGTCTTTTAAATTTAATTGGTGTATTGTAAAAAGTCTTGACTAACCCCGGCTAGTTCAAATAAAGCTGCTAATTCCACAGCGTATTGAAAATGCGCCTCTATTTTTAATAATTTAACAACCGATAAGGCTACCTCGGCATCCACCACATCGGTGGAGGAGGCAAATCCTTCGCTAAAGGCACGGGTTCTCACGCGAAGATACTCCTGGGCTAATTGCTGTTGAAGCTTTAAATTATTTATTAATTCCTGTTGTTTTTCAATGTCCTGATATAGTTTTGAGACTAACATTTTCACATCACTAACAGCCTTGGTTTGCATTAATTCTACACTTTCCACCGTTGCCTTTGCAGCGCGGATTTCATTCTTGGTTTTAAACCCTTCGAATAAATTATAAGTAAGTCCCACTCCTATTGTCCAGGGCTTATTATTGTTATATAAGATATCCAATCCACTAATTGGATTATTATGAGCAAGTATGGTTTGCCCAAAGGCAACCAAAGCTGGGTATCTACCACTTTGTGCAACTTTCACTCCTTGTTGAGCTAGTTGTCTTTCTAGGTCAATTTTTTGTAATAAAGGAAAATTCATCTGAGCCGATTCTTTATAAAACTCCAGGGTTTGTAGATCTGGGACTAAGAAAAAATCAGTTGATAGGCTATCGGGAACCTGATCAATCTCCAAGGTATTAGCAAGGGCAATTCGCGCCATAGTAGCATCTTTTACAGTTGCTTCAAGTTCTCTTTTAGCATCCGATACAGCTACTTGGGCAACTAGCTTTTCTACCGGAGCAATCATACCATTGTCCTCTAGTTTAGTTGCATCCTCTAGGTGTTTCTCCATTGCTTTTAAGACCTGCTTTCTAACCTGAACTGCTTCTTGGGCCAATTTTACCATAAAATAGCGCTCGGCTAGTTCACTTATCAAAGCTCCTTGGGTATTATCTACATTTACCAAAGCGATATCCTGTTCAATCTTAGAGGCCTTTACCGCGGCGTTGACCTTACCACCTACAAAAATAGGCAGGGTTGCTTCAAAACCTCCAAAGACCATATCTCTTTTATTAAAGTCCATTTTCCAATCTCCTAGCACATCGGGATTGGGTAACTCAACAAAATCAGCAATACCATTTCTAAGACCATTTAAGTTTACACCCAAAGATCGATCTGTCCACAATCCCATCCCGTAAGCCTTTACAGAAGGGTACCTTAGACCTTGGACAGCTTTTGTTTTAAAACTCTCCACCTGCGCTTGTTTCTCTGCGGCTTTTAAACTACTGTTGTTTTGATTCATTTTTTGATAGGCCTGTGAAAAAGACAAGTCTTGCCCATAAGCCGAAAAAGAACTAAATAAACCAGCTACAGCAAACATAAAAGCTGCCAGAGTACTTGTTAACTTTAAAACTCTCATTAATGTAAAATCATTTTATATATCTCAAATATAGCTACTTTTTAACAAAATTACTACAATGAGTCATTTTATTTTTAACAAATATTATCATATATTAAAGTAAAAAACACCCTATTAATGGGTGTTTTTTATTTATTTAATTTTTAAATTATGTCCTTTTTTAGTGCTATTTCACCTTAACTAGCCACCTAACTCCCACGAGGAGTTGATGTTGGTTATTTTGGGTAAGCTCGCGGTAATCACCTTTAAATTCGGTATTTGAAAAACTATATGCTCCATGAAAGCGCAAATCTTTTAAAAGCTCTTTGGTAAAAGGATACCATTCCACCACGGCTTCAATACCTTTAATGTTATAGGCCTGGGATTGATCTTTTTTATCATAACGTTGGCTGTATACTGCTTTTATAAAAGGACGCCAATCCCCTAGATTATACATAAACTTTAATGAAACGGCCTGATCTTCGACCAAACGCAACTGATCTGGAGCAGATAAAACAACGCTACTGTAGTTCATATTACGATCTCCAATATAATAATCCAGCTCGCTGGTGAATTTTCCAATATTTATTTGATTACCTACGGTAAACCAATTATAATAACTGTCTTTAGAGTGCTGAAAAAGACCGTATCCCCAGCGTGTCTTATAAATTCCTTTAAATAAACTTCCTTCCCAAAGGAAATTTAGGGCCAAAGCTTTATCTTCATAAGACTCACTTGCAAATTCACTATAAGGCGAGTTTATTACCTGGAAATTAAACTCTTGGTTCTTCCATTTATACAAAACATTCACCCCTATGGCCGAAGAAGTTAAATCGTTGTAAATCATGGTAGGATAATACACATCGGCGGTGGAATAGTTGTATTCAAAGGTTCCAAATTGAATACTTTGTTTTCCAACCATAATATTCCAATTATCTTGTATATCAAAACTAATCCAAGCCAGATCCGTTGCACCCGAGAGGCCGTCCCTGGAGTTTGCGGCCTGTTCTTTATTTAATCGTTGACGAACCCGGTAGTGTATAGTTGGGGTAATATCACCTGTGAACCAAACCTTTAATAAATCTCCATAGAAACTCCTATCGATTAACTCACCATTGCTAATTACGTTTTGGTAATCGATTCTAGTATCCACAAGAATATTAAGCATTTGATTGTTCCACTTGAGTTTTTCATTCAAATCATCATCTTCCCGATGTTGTGCGTAACTTGTTATACCAAAAAGTATAGCCCAGCCCACAAATACTAACTTTCTCATAGTAGTTTGTTTTTGTTTGATTTTGTTTTCACAATACCCTTTTACCTAGTTTTAGATAAAAACTCGCAACAAGCATTATTTTAGGATTTCACTTACTTAAAAGTGGGTCTTATCTCTGGCTTTAAATACAAAACAAAAAAGTTTAAAAAATAAGGATTGATTTTTTTATTAATCCGTCCTTTAAAACAACTATAATTACTCCCAAGATTCTAGTAAGGCAGTTTTTTTAAAAGGTAACTCACGATGTGTTAAGTCTATTTGACTCTTGACCCCTACTAACTTTTTTTGGGCACTGAGAAACCACTATCTAGCTCCTTTTTTTAATAAACCCTGGGCCGTGGTCCAGATTTTTTTTTATATCCTTACCCCCAGTAGTCTAAAAGCAAAAGAGGTAGTATAGGTATCAACAAGCCAAGGAAAACGTAAAAAAAAGTATGCAGGATTATCTAAAACCCTTATAAATTGCAGTTTTATTTACCCACCTACAGCCAAAAACACAGGTGAAAAAATATTTTCATTTAAAACCCAAAGCTCCAATGTTCCACTACAGCAAAGAAAAAGGGCTAATATAGCTGAAACTAAACCTGTTTTAGTGCCTTATTTAACTGTGTTCATTAGGCCAAGCTACCAACAAAAAATTCAATTTCACCAAATCAAAAACCTCCTAGATTTAATAAGCCAAGCTATCTTTTAAGTAAAATAGCTTGGCTTAAGTGAATTATAATTACTCTTTAACTTGTTTTAAAGCCTTATTAATGATGGAAAGTAGTTCCTTCTTCTTTAGTTAATGGAACACTCACTGGATGCTTCTCAAAGTATTCAATACTACGTCTTAAATCCTCTAATAATAAATCCGCCATATCACGGCTAAATCCATGTCTTACAAGTACACGTTGAACCACTAAATCCTCACAGTCATTTGGAAGAGTATAAGAGGCAACTTGCCATCCTCTAATACGCATACGATCTGTTAAGTCATATAAAGTGTATCCTGGATTTACACCTTCTTTAAACTTCCATGTCGCTCCTGGAACACCATTTACTCCATCGTAAACAATATCAAACACGCCCATTTTCTTAACCTCTTGTGCAATATACTGTCCGTGATCTGACATAGCTTGTAAGATTCTAGTATATCCCTCACGTCCGTAATGTAAAAAGTTATGGTATTGTGATATGATCTGCCCTCCTGGACGAGAGAAGTTTAATGCGAAGGTTTTCATATTTCCTCCTAAATAGTTTACATCAAAGATTAATCCTTCAGGTAAATCTGTTTTTTCACGCCAAACAATCCATCCCACACCAATTGGAGCTAATCCAAATTTATGTCCCGAGGTATTAATTGACTTTACTCTTGGAAGTCTAAAGTCAAAAGGAATATCCTTGTGAATAAATGGCGCTAAGAAACCTCCCGAGGCTCCATCCACGTGCATTGGGATATCAAGTCCTGTATCTTTTTGTAACTGATCCAAACAATCGTGAATTGCTTTTACATCTTCATATTGAAGCGTAAAGGTAACCCCTAGAGTAGGAACTACTCCGATTGTATTCTCATCGGCTCTTTTTAAAACCTCCTCTGGCGTCATTAAAAAGCGATCGTGCTCCATTGGAATCTGACGTAATTCCACATCGAAATAACGTGCAAATCTCTCCCAACAAACCTGTACTGGCCCAGTAATTAAATTAGGCTTGTCCGTTGGTTTACCTTCTTTTTGTCGCTTTTCTCTCCATCTCCATTTCATGGCTAACCCTCCAAGCATTGCTGCCTCAGAGGACCCTGTTGTAGAGCATCCCATTGTGGTTGCTGAAGAGGGTGAATTCCATAAATCTGCTAAAATATGCACACATCTACTTTCTATTTCTGCAGTTTGTGGATATTCATCTTTATCCATCATATTTTTATCGATACATTTATCCATTAAAATATGAATGTCCTCACTTAGACCTGTTTGACAAAACGTACTTAAATTCTGCTTTGCATTTCCATCTAATAACAATTCATCTAGAATTAAGTCCCTTACCGTTACCGAGTCATTAGATTGTTCTCCCATTTTGTACTTAGGGATAGGCTTTATGGAAGCCTGCTGCGCATAGGCATCAGAGTATTCCGCATCTTTACCCCCTGGATTTACCGTGTGTAATGCCATAATTTAATTTTTTTTGGTTTTTTACTTAATTAACTTCATCGCTCACATTAAAGCTTATACAATATACAAAAAATTAACTTAATAAAATAAAATTAAAGTCTTTTTGTTAAAAAATTTTACATACAAAGCCAATACACGCTATTCAGCTTTACTTATATTATGATAAAATAACAAAAAAAGTCACTTCATAGTTAAAAATTACTTGAAGTGACTTAGGTAAGTTTTAAAGCACTAGATCTTTTTTAGATTCAGTTAAAAAAAAAATATATTCGTTCGTTCGTAAATTAATATAGTGCAATTGATTTTAGTTGAGTCTGATCCGCGAAATCTTTAAAACTATATTTTGTATAATTTATATCTGCATAAGCTCGAATGTAAATATCTCCTTGAGATAAATCCGACAATACTGTCCAGATGGTAAATTCGGTACTATAAACTGGATCTGGGTGGTTTGGCATCTTTAAATATTCCACAGAAATGTTCTTAGGTCTATCAAAGTTATTCATCACGTGAGCCAGTTCGATGATTTGTTTTTCTGGTGTATCCACAGAATTGGCAAAAGTGCTATAGAAAAACGCTTTTACAAATCTACCAACCGAAGTACCTGATGCTGGTAAAATCCCTGTTCCTGCCCCACTATCGGGTTGCATTAAAGTCATATTTCCAATCTTATTCGCATTGTGCTCAATATTGGTCATATTGGCATAGTTATCTAAGTTTGTTAAATGCCAAGGAAACTCAGGTCCGTTTGTCATAACATAAGTAGGATTATCATAAAGGTGAATTACCCCTTGACTTACTTCCACAACAGCACACTGTCCAGATTTATCATAAAACGCAAAGTGAAACGGACTTTTCAACCCGCCAATAAGTGCAATAGAATCCGACCAAAAATCTGCCGTATTAATACCTGCTTTTAATTCCTGAATGTTAGCAAAACTTGCAATAGCCCATTCCCCAAAAGAAGTAAATGGAACGGAATTAGGATACTTATCTGCACTTAAGTCAGGTAAATCCGACTTAGTCATCATATTTAAACTAAAGGAAAGCCCTTGATTATTTACCCCTTGCATTGCTCCCATTGGATCAATTTTACTAACCGGCACAGTTAAAGCAAACATCGGGTATTTTGCTAGGTACTTTTTACCTGGCGAATTATCTGGAGCTGGATGTTGAAAAGCATGATTCACCGGGTAGTAAGTTAAACTAGTTACAATTTGATCGGTGGTAAACTCCATGGTTCTACCATGATACATATTATTGTTTTTATCTTTTACAGCTAGTGAAGTACAGGCAAAAGGTATATTAGTCTGTATTTCTTGGGCGGTATGGGGCTGATAGGATACAAAATTTATATTTTGCTTTTCATTATTAGATAAACCCTGATCTTTATTTTCTTTACTCATAGTTTGGTTATATTTAATTAATAGCTGCACTTTGTAGGCTGGATTTATCTCTAAATCACTTTTTACAATATTTTGTTGTTTCTACTTATTTTTCCGATTTTAACTAACACCCTACACCTATAAAGCAAGGCTTTATAAAAACCTTATCCTTAAATTAGTTACTACTTGCAAAGCAGTACGTTTTTTTAAATCCTTTTATTTTAAAAACTCAACCCTGCAATTGTACTTGCAACCTTATTAGTTGACGTATTAAAAATCTAGTCAAAGACTTTGGCCTTTGTATTGTTATATCCTTTTTTTGTAATAATTAGATACTAAAATCAGTATTAATTTACTTGCAACTAGTCCATTTTTTTTACTAGGTCTTTACTTTTTTTAAGTAATAATTACAAGCAAAGATTCAAGAAAATAACGATATTTAAATCCATACTTGCTTTTATTTTATACTAATTTCACAGAATTATTTTAAAAATAAATTAAATTAAAACAATCGTATATCTAAATAAAACAGTCTTATAAAATCCTTGTTAACGAATATTACATACTATTTACATTATAAAGATATAAATATTTAAGAAACATTTACTATTTTAACTTTAAATATTTAAAAAACATTAGAAAAAGCTTTTCTAAATCATTTGCAAGCCCTTTGCTTTAAAGTGAAAATTAAAATACACAATTAATTAAATATATCATAAAAACCTCTTAATTTTGAAAGAAAGTCTTACAAAACCCTTTGGGTTTTATTTTTAAGGCCTTTATATAGGAATATAAAAAACACCAGTCCATGTTTAACGCCTGAAAAAAACAATATGAACAATGCCAATACAAGCCTAGATCCTTATAATGCAAAACATCCAATACGATATAAGATCTATACCTTACTTAACATAGATTCTAAAACCCTGGCCAGTAAAATTGTAATGGGAATTATTGTGGTGGTGATTCTTTTAAATGCAGCCACTTTAATCTTGCAATCTGTTTCTAGCTTACAGGCTGATTTTGGAGTATTTTTCGACCAATTTAGTTTCTACTCGGTACTGTTTTTCACCTTAGAGTACATTCTTCGTATGTGGAGTATAACTTGCGATCCAAATTACAGAAAACCTTTTGTTGGTAGATTAAGATATGGCATTACAGCCATGCAAGTAATTGATTTGTTAGCAATCGCTCCTTTTTACCTGTCTTTTGTTTATGTGGATCTTCGTATTTTACGCTTACTACGTGTCTTTAGACTACTTCGTATTTTCAAAGTAGCCAGGTATGTTACGGCCCTTAATTTACTTGTTAGGGTACTTCGAAGAAAAAGAGATGAGCTTATTTTGGTATTTGTTATTTTAATATTTTTATTAATTATTGCCTCCACAGCCATGTATTATTGTGAGAATGCGGCTCAACCTACAAAATTCTCCAGTATACCTGAATCCATGTGGTGGGCTATTATTACCTTAACAAGTGTGGGTTATGGGGATATTGTTCCCATTACGGTAGTAGGAAGAATTGTCGGGGGAATAATCTCGGTTATTGGTGTGGCTTTTTTTGCTATACCTACAGGTATCTTAGCCTCAGGTTTCTCCCAAGAATTTGCCGTTATCCCTTCCGATAAACAATTGGCTCAACCTGATTTAGACATCGATCTAAGCTCAAAACAAAAGCCTAAATCGCAAAACAGCGATAACCCTATATCTCCCACTCCAAATACCAAACATAATTTAGATAGCTAAAATATAAACCATGATATAAAGGGCTACTTTAAAACAAGGTATACTATAAGATTCCTTTTTTTTCTTTACTGCTTGTCTCAGTAATTAGCCTTTAAAACAAGCTTTTATATCTTTAAAGCAAGTCCTTAAACAAGGACTTGTTTTTTTTTGTAATACAACTTAACAAACCAACAAGAAAAGAATCCCAGTGTAGAGTAGTTTAATAAAAAAAACACTTAAAAATCAAAAACCTTAAAATAAATTTAGCAAGAGTTATAAGTTTTTTTAAACTCAAACATCCCTTAGCTTATACTGCTTTTATATTAAAGCCTATGCCGTTTTGTGTGTTTGAAGTCAAAAACAAACCGATAATACCCAAACTATCCCTTAAGGATCTATTGGTGTATAAAAGTCAATTTAAAGGTGTTTTTTAGCTATTATAAAGATTAAAAACTCTTTTATAATCAGCAGTTATTTTTCTTAAAAGTAAAAAACACCATTTAAAAAACATAATTACCACCAAAAACTTGGCTTATTTAGGGCTAAAACAAATTATCACTCCTTTATTTATAAGGGATCAGCTTGCTTTTGCAGGGTAATATGACTCTGTTTAAGAATTATCCCTATTTAACAAACATTAATATAAATAATACCAATTAAAAATTATTTTAAGTTAAAAATCTTTATTAACTTAACATTAATTAAAAATTGTTGAATTAAAAAATAAGAATTATGAAATTAATGCGATTATTACCCTTAATGGCTATTATGCTTTTTTTAGGATCGTGCGGTATCCAAGTTTCGTCTAATTACAATCAGTCGGTAAACTTCAATCAGTTTAAAACCTATAATTTCTTTCAAGAAGGAATTGACAAGTGTAACTTAAATAGCTTGGCCAAGACGGCCGTTTTACAAGCCATTGAAGCAGATCTTGCTACAAAGGGATATGTAAAGACAACTAATAACCCTCAAATTTTAGTAAATATCTTTACAAAGACTCAAAAAGAGTACGACATTCAAAACAACTATGATTACCCAGACTTCTATGAGCCTTATGGATACTATGGTGGATGGGGATATGCACCTTACTGGGATCCACAAGAAACAACCACGGTGACCACAGAATTAGAAGGTGAGTTATATATTGATATTTTAAATCCTGCAACAAAAACCTTAATTTGGCAAGGAAAAGGAACTGGCCTGGTTGGTGGAGCCAATACAGAGGCTAAAGTACAGGCTTTAGTACAAAAATATGTAACAAGTATCTTAGCTAACTATCCTCCAGGTTCTAAAAAGAAATAAATCTTTAGTAAAATTCAAGTACTAAACAAATAAATACACCTTTAAAAGCAGCTTAAAAGCTAAGCTTTTAAAGGTGTTTTGTTTTATTAACAGACTTTACTTTTGTGTACTCTACTTATTCTTGTGCGTCTTGGTGGAAAGACATAATTGTACAAACCTTATTAAAAAAAAACGTAGGGTTTAAAGCGGGGTTACAAACAAAATATTTGCTTTTAAAAACATTTGCCAATTTGAAAAAACAATAATTCTTTATTTGCTAATTAGACTTTACTATATTTGACAAACCTACACTAACACATAGATTAAATGATTCTAACTTTTCAAAGCATCGTTTATATTTTAGTAGCACTAATTATTGTTATCAATCTATGCAATATTTATGTTTACTTACAAGACAAGAATCAACAAAGTACTACTTTGCAGTATGTTAATTTACTTATTTTCACGCATGTGATTTTTATTGCACTTTGTATATTTTTACTTGAAGACTCCACCGATATTTGTTTATATAACCCGTATTTACTATTCTACGCGCCTTTATCCTATGTAACAATCTGGGATCTTGTCTGGCCTTATAAATCCAAAACAAAAGTAGTTTTAGTAAACTTTATTCCCACAAGTGTGGTTTGTATTGGATTTTTATCCTTGCAATACCTAGCCATAAATTCCCTTGAGAGACAACAATATTACAACGATTTGTTTTTAGGTCTTGTAGGTTGTCAGTTACTATTTTACTGTTTATTGGATTATATCCTACTTCGAAAAAAACAGTACTTAATTACTGTAAAAAATAAAACCTTCTATGGTTATGCCACCATCTACCTTCAATCTTTAGCTGGATTGGCACTATTTTGTACGCTTTACTTTTGTTGGCATGCTAAAATCGAGAAACTTGTATTAACCACTGTTATTCTTTCTTGCTTGTTTATATCTACTATTTTTGTGAATCGCGTTTTGGTAATAGACAAAAAAAACAGTAATAATAACCCTGAGGACTCCTTACCCTATTAACTAACTTTGCGTATACTATGGGGTAATCAAAAAAAAACAGTTATTTAGAAAATCATCTATTACCTTTTGCAAAAGGTTGCCTTTAGATGTAAAACATCTGTTTTTTCTAGTGTAGAATCAAGCCTAAAGCTTGCTTTATTTTCTCTAAGATTCTGCAAAGGCCAAACAGACCAGTCCACTGGTAGTTTACTAAAGTCTATGTTTATATACAAAGGCATCTTTGGGGCTGTTTGTGCATCATCCAAACTACTTTGTATATCTTGTAAATTAGTTGAGTATCCTACTAATTGATCCATTGAAAAGCCGTAAAAATCATAGTAATATTGTTTTAACTGCTTTGAAACAAAAAGTTCAGGCTTTAAATGGGGCTCAAAACCAAACAAAATATTAATCAAAGGAACTTGTATTTTTGAAACTTTATTTACTTGTATGGGATTAAAATCCGAATCGTAATCATAAACAACCTCACTTACTTGTTGGTCCACTAAATCGGTAGAAATACAGAATTGAAAACTGGTTATTTTATCGATATCTTTTTTTTCTAGCATACGGGTATTATAAACCAGGTCTTGTAAAACTTTAAACTCTTTTAAAGGTAAAGCACTTTGAATAAAAACACTACTACTACTAGCATTATCTACCAGTGGTATATTATAGGCTAAATCCCTGTAAGGCTTCTGTAATCTATAGGTAGCCCAAAACGCGATTTTATCGCGTTTATACTTGGCCTTTACCTGTAGTTTGTTATCCTTTTGCCAATATAAAAGATGTTGATCTTTTAAGGTAATATCATCCCAATTAAAATCTTGTACCCTAACCCAATTACCGGTATTATTAATCAAATCCACTAAATACTTTGGATTGTTATCCGTGCCTGGACTTAATTGATATACCAGATAATCTTTATTAAACACCAATTGTAAATACTTGTTAACCTGTAGATAAACAAGAGAGTTTTGCTTGTCTATAAAACTCATATGTTCAGGGAGCGATTCGGCAAAATAAGAAAAACATTTATTGTAATTATTAACCTTTAAAATCCCAAAAAAACTATTATCTGGCTGCTTTAATCCAAACATGTACAAATTAGCTGGTATTTGAATCCCTGCCTTTAATACAAACTCTTTAAAAAGGTGATCACTTGCAAGTTTTTGATTGTTATTTGTAGGATAAAAAGATACAAAATCCGATAAATTATCAATCACTAATTGATCGACCCCTAGATTTATTATCCGCTGGCTATTTATGTCTATTAACTGCTGCTTTGCCACAACAGATCTATGGTGAATAACACCATAGATAAGACTAAAAACCAATAGTATAAATACACCAATAAATATAGCGGCTTTTTTCATGATCATTTAATCTTTATAACCAATTATTGAATACTCTGGGTGATTTGCTTTAAGATATAAGCAAGCGCGTTTTTGTTGTCTTTAGGCATTTTAAGAGAAACCCTTGCATAAACACTTTTATTTTTTGCGATTCCGGATTTAAATTGCAAGGCTCCATAATACGGAAGATCATTTACTATATTACTTAGTTCACTAGAAACAGGTATATCAAGTTGTTTTAATACCCCGGTTACCTTTGGGGTTTGTAAAGCTGTATTAACGCCCCATTTACCTGCAAACTGCTTTTTAATTTCTTTATTAAAGTCTGCTTGAAAAGTATTGTTTTTAATTTGGGTGATTTGCTGAAAGTTCGTTGCTAAAAAAATCATATCTTCTTTAAATAGCACATACATTGCATTGGAGGACTCACTAGCTGGAATTTTGTACATCTCACCTTGTGTGGTTACCTTACCTTGAGAAAGGGCGTAATCCAATCCCATTTTAAATAACCTTTGGTCCTTTGAACTTGCTACCAATAAAAAATCAGGTAAATACTCTTGTTTGGTTTTCTCGACTTGGGTAAAGTTATAATCTTGGTCATATTCATAATCGATATAACTCACTGTGGTTTGCGCAAAGTCATTTAAAAACACCACCATATCTCCAGGTAAAACACTAGCTAAAGCTTTTTGATCAAAAGCTATATCTATACTAGTGGCAATTAAAGCAAACAAATCTGCATTCTCTGGAAACATCTGCCCGTATCTCTGACTTATAATTTGTGGCAATTCCTGTAAATAGGCCTGCATATTAAAATTAAAAGCTAGATAAGCGATATGATCCTTTGGAATATACTTTTTAAACTTTGGATTGAATTTACCATTATACATGTTAACCACGCTAGTGGCCAAATCCTTGTCCATGGTAAAATTAGTATCCAACTCTAATAAATTGCCTTTAACCCATAGATCAAAATTCGCTTTTTTATACCCATATTTCATATTATCCATATCAAATCCGTATGGCATATTAATCATATCCATAGGTAAGATATCTTTGTAAATATCATCTATATTGGTTACTTGCATGCGAATTAAATGATCGCTTTTATTTAGCATCAATTCCTTGGGATTTGCAAAGGACTGCTTTGGGTTTAAAAGCTCGGGAAAAAATTGATCAAACCATTGCTGTGTTAAAGCCAAGGCTAGGGAATCATTTTTTGCATATGTATCTATAACAGGTAAGTAGTGATTTACTTGATCATCATCATCGTACTGTTCTTGGCTTTGGTACTCATTAAAATCGGATTCCATTATAACTACCTCTTGGGATTCTTCCAAGGAGTTTGTTTTATTATCTTGCGCGATAGATTTATAATCTTGATCTTCTTGTTTTGTCCAAGACTCCGAATCCTCTTGATAGTCATAATCATAGGTGCTTTGGTATTGATCCTGGTTCTGGTCAAAATCATAAGCCTGCCAAGTTAAGTCATCCTGTTGGCTAATCTCTTGGTTATAAAAATAATTATAATTCACTTGCGATTTCACAAAAAGGATTGCCTTTTGGTTATAAGCAACTCGCATATCTTTATCCTGGTTTTCCAATACCGTATAATCCCCTATGGGCTCAATTACTTGAAAAGATTCCAAAATGTTCTGCAAATTTTCTTTGTTTTTATCTACCGAAAAAAGCATTGCAGTAAGATTTATACTATCTGTACTTTGATAATACACATAGGCTTGTTTATTTAAATCAATACCTAAATCGGTAATCTTTAAATGGTTATTTTTTGAATCCTGCTGTTTAAAAAATTTACTTTTCTCAAAAAGTTCATTCAACAACTCTACTGAACCTTTTTCTAGAATTGCCTTTTGATTAATGCTCACCACAAACTTAACCTGTTGTGGTATCATATGGGTTAAATCCTGTCCTATTACATTTAATCCCAGTAGAGTAGCTAAGATTAAAAAACTAATTTTTCTTATTTTCATATTTCTATTTTTTACAATTCAATAGTATTACTTAAAACAGCTTTACCATCTAAAAGATCCACGACTTTTTGTTTTAACATGACATTTTGTTTATTACCCGAAACATTGGCACTTGGATTATTACTTGATTTAATGGCTTGCTGGAATCTAAAAATCTGGGTATAACTAGCCGAATTAAAAGAATCTTTGTCCTTTAAATCAAATTTTTCCAATGCCTTGGAGAAACTTGGATCGTAATTATAACTTCTTGTAAACACCTTTTTTTGGGTATCATACTGGTAACTTTTAGCTAGTTGTAGCTTACTGCCGAATTTTTGCTCTATGGTTTTACTAAAAACATTTAAGGCCTTTATGTTAGAAAAATCACAAGATAGTGTAGCTATAAAATTAGTTAAGTCCAAAGTATAATTCACATTGGTTATCCCAGGGGTATTTTCCAATAAACTAACTATTTCTTGTACAGTTTGCTCTACTTTTTCTTTGGATGGAATTTTATACCCATAAATAGATTCCAGGTTCATCACTGAGGCTAACTTTGTTTTACTTTGACTTATATTTAAAGTTGCTTTTATATGACCTGATCCATTGTTTTTTATGGTGATATCTTCTATAAAATCAAAACACGAAGTCAAGGAAAAGCAAATCCCAACAAAAAATATTATTTTAAATATATACGTGCTAATTTTCATGTCTTGTTAAACTATTTTGTTTTGTGTTTTTAAGGTTTATTGCGATAAACTTTATTAAACCTACTTTGCTATACTTTAAATAATGCCCAATCCACAATTCTACAAATTTACCTTTGCTTTATGGTTTATGGTATCCCCGAAAATAGTGATTTGTTTTCCTTATTTTAAAAGACCATATTGGGTGGCAAGGGTAATGGCGGAACTTAAGTTTTTAGTCTTAAATTTTTCAATCAAATTCTTTCTATGACTCTCCACGGTGTGGGGAGAAATAAACAGTTTATCAGCAATTTGTTGGGTAGTTAAACCCAAAGAAGCCTCCAAAAGAACCTCCTTCTCACGGCGGGTTAATTTTGGAACAGCATCTAATGGCTCACTGGTTTTTCTTTTAACTACCTCTTGGGTTAAATCACATAAATAAACCTTGCCTTGTAACACGGTTTTAATTCCTGTTATTAACTGCTCGCTGGTGGCATTTTTTTGAATATATCCATTGGCTCCTAATTTTAAAACACTGTTAATCACCGCATACTCATCATGTACACTAATAATGACAATCAAAAGCTCGGGATATCTAAGTTTTAAAGGCTCTATTAATTCTATACTATTTGCATCGGGTAGATTTATATCTAAGATAAGCAAATCAATTGGTTGTTGTTTCAAACCTTGCTGCATTTGTTTAGCGTTGGGGTAAATCCCAACTACCTGCATATCTTTTTGTTGTTGGAAAAGCATTTGCAATCCTTGAGATAAAAGTACATGATCGTCAGTTATGGCTATATTTATCATGATATTTTTTTATGTTGTTTTTGGAAATATAATTTCAATACTAGTACCCACTCCTATTTGAGATTGGTAATTTAATGTGCCTTTTAAAAAATCGATTCGAGAGCGAATATTAAACATCCCGGCCGAGGAGTTTAATTTAACTTTATCCACATCAAATCCCTGACCATCATCCTCTACCGTTAAGGTATAATTGGAGTGCTCTTCTACAAATTGAACAATAATTAAACTAGCCTTGGCGTGTTTAACCGCATTATTGACAAGTTCTTGAACCATTCGATAGACTAACAATTGACTTTCTATAGGTAAGGAATCTTTGTAATGCAAAAATTGTAAATCAATTTCCAAATAAGGGGTTTGCATTCGCTGTGCATAATCCCATAGAGCCTCTTTTAATCCAAATCTTTGTAGTAAATCAGGCATTAAATTATGGGCTATTCTCCTTAACTCCTCCACCGATAAATCCATCTGGGCAAGGGTTTTAAATAAATCCTGTTGCAAAGAATCTGGCAATTTCTCTTGCAAACTAGAAAGACTAATTTTTGTAGAGGATAAAAGCCCACCTAATCCATCATGTAGGTCTCTTGCCATTCGGCTTCTTTCTTTTTCTTGTCCTTCTAACATGGCTGTAAGGTTCTGAATCTCGGCCTGCTGCTGGGCTTTGGACAAAGTAATCTGATAAATCTTTCTATCCTTGGCAAGGGCTTTTTCCCTTTGCTTATAGGCATAGATAAGAAGGATTAATGCCAGAAAAAACACAATAATTAAACTAATATAATAGGTGTTTATCTTTTCTTTATAACTTATCTCTTGTTTATAGTTTTGAATATCGGCCTTGGCCTGTTGACTCTCTAATTGGGTTAGTTTGAGTTCTTGTTCTTTTTTTTGCCCCTCTAGTAAGGATAAGGCCAACTCTTTTCTTTGGTTTTCCTCGAGTAACTTTAGATTCTCATACTCCTGTTTTTGTTGTACTCCTAGGGCTTGTACAAGTTCGAGCTCTCTTTGTTTTTTCTCCATTAAAAGAGTCATATTAACCAGTTGTTGCTCTTGTCTTTGCTTATCAAACTGAGCTTCTAGTTTTTTACTTAACTCTACTTGTTCTTGATTAAACAAGGCTTTAAATTTTTGTAAATATTCTTTTTGGTATTTTAAAGCCTCTTTATAATCGCCTTGCATTTCACTAACATCTGATAAGCCTTGTAGGATACTTAAGGTAATATTTAAATCCGGTATACTACTTTTTGACATTTGGTTAAAAGAAGAAAGTAAATATTCTTTGGTTAAAGCGGTTTGTTTATTTAAAAGCGCTACCTCGGCCATAATCCCATAAGCGGACGCCACATGGGTGTATTGCTGGGTTTTAAGACCTTGTTCTTTGGCAATGTTTGCGTAATACAATACTTGGGGATGATAACTCTCGGGGTAGTAACTAAGGTATAAAGATGCTAAATTATTAGCTGCAAAGGAAAGGTGTGAACCAAATGGTATCACACTTTTATTGTTCTGATAGGTATCTATGGCCTTTAAATAATAATCCCTGGCCTGATTTAAAATCTGGGTATTATCGGGATCCTTATCATAACGCTGCTCGTAGATATTACCCATTAACATATAGGCGTTAAATATAGTCTCGGGATTGTTCTCTATCAGGGCTAAATCTAAGGCTCTTTGTCCATATTTTTGTTGCAAGTCAAACTCTCCCCAATTGGCATAAACACCGGTTAACTCATTATAAACTGTACTTTTTCTAATATTTAATGTTGCACTTGGTTTACTTTGATTATAATACTCTAAGGCTTTTAAAAGGCTACGGACCCCTTCGGCCTCTTGATTGTTTCGTATTAAAAGCCATCCATTTGCATAATTAACATACCCCTTGGCCTCTAAATCCTGGGTGGTTTGTGCATAGTTTTGTGCATTGGCTATATTTTGACGTGAACCAATATAATCTTGATTTAACCTTTGATTCATAGCCTGGATGGCGTAGAGTCTAGCGGCATGGGCACCATCACTGAATTTAATGGCTGCGGGTAAATTCTCTTGAAATATCTCCTGGGCCTTTGCTGGGTTATTATTAAAAAAAAGGGCAGTCATATACTTTCCTGCCACTTCAAATCGCTGGTTAGAATTTGGTTGTGTTTTTAAATAGGCAACCTGTAGGGAATCTAGAACTTGCTGGGCTAAGGCGCTTTTACAAGGCCAAAGTATACCAATGCATAAAACAAGTAGTTTTACTAGGTTTGCTTGTACTAGAATTTTTTTAAACATCTTCATATTATCCCTTTGGATTAAAAACAGGGCTAAAATACAACATATAAAGCTTTATTGTCCCACTTGCATTAAAAGCAAAAAATCAAACCCTTTTAAATAGATTGGTTTTCATATCTTTAAAACTCTTTTTAAACGCTTTAGTCTTTAAAAAAACACGAATTCTTACCTTTAGTATTTTTAGCTATTCAACCTGGCTTTGCAAAGATATTGCATAACCAAAATCACACAATCCCTTTTTTCAGCTAGTTCTTGTAAAAGATCTGTTATTAACCAAGCTTTATAAAACTCTACCAGGACCAATTAAAAGGTATATGGCTAATTTTTACCCCTACCTCCAACGTCTTTTTTTAAATATCCCTAATTTCAGCTATTGTAATACTTTTGAGCTTGCTCTACATTTGCCTTAACAAAAAATAAAAAAGCAAGTAAACAATAACATTATGGAAAACACAAAAACACAAAGCTTAACACAGGATCAAGGTAAATTAGTAGCAATTATTTCTTATTTAACCATCATCGGGTTAGTAGTTGCTTATATACTTAATAAGAAAAATCCTACCCAACTAGGTAGTTTTCACATTCGTCAAAGCATTGGTTTTACAATTGTTGGATTTTTACTAACCTTTGTTGGTTTTGTTCCTGCAATAGGAATGATTCTATCGGGTATCGCTAATTTAATTATTCTAGTTGCCTTTATTTACTGTTTAATAGCTGCATTTAAACAACAAGAAAAGGAACTACCTATTGTGGGAGGAATGTTTCAAAAGTGGTTTACTTTTGTATAATACAACTGTAAAACTTGTTAAAATCAAATTCTTATTAATCAATTATACCTTTTTACAAGGCAATATTTTCCTTTGACTTTTACCACGGGATTTGTTTGAAGTAAAATTACTTTCAAGTCATAGGCAAAAGTTAGATCATCTTTAAAAAATTGTTATATAAAATCGCTATATCCTAGTCCCCTTTAATTTTACATATACCTAATTTTAAGTAAAATCATTATCCATGTGAAATTAAGAAAAAGTCAAGAAAAAGGAAATATTCACTACTGTTACAAGTCCAATATTATTTTATTGGACTTGTTTTTTTTATTTGTAAACGCCACGCATGTAAAATAAAATACCTCTAAAATAGTTCTGCTTTTATGGGTAAATCTATTTATTTGAGATCATAGATCTCTATAGCGTAAATATTTTGTTCCGGTTTTTTATTTAAAGTCTGATCCGTTACATCCTTACCATCTTTATCAATAACCTTTGTTATTGTTGCTCCACTGGATTGTTGAAATAACTGAGATAAGCTCTTGTTACTGTTTTGCTTTACAACCTTGGTGTATTGCTTTTTATTTACATCCATAGCCTTTAAACTGGATTTATCCAACCAATAGGTAGTTGAGTCTTTACTGGCCTGAATAAGCTCAAAGTTAAAAACGCCCTTATCATCACTTGCTTTAATTACAAAACCAGGTAGATTTTTAAACTTATACGGACCTTCTTGTAAGGCTATATCTTGGGTAAAATAAACTGTCCAGACTCTTCCGCTAAGCTCTCCGGTGGCCTTTTGGGCATTCATATTGTTTATTTGAACAATCTGATCGGAGATATCCCACTTTATTAAATCAAGGGGTTCTTTCAAATTGTAATAATCCAAACCACTTCTAGAATAGGTATTTAATTCTTGGGAATCGTTATACACCACTCCCCCTGGGAAACGGCTGATAAAAGGTTTTAAAGCATCAAGTCTTTCTTGCATAGTTAAATTATTTGCTTGATTTTGCTCTATCATCTTTTCGTTTTTAAGTACAACCCCACTGGGTGCAAACCTAGAGGTGTTATCCACCACATCTAAATACATTACCTCTTGCATTGGCTCGCTTTGATCAGAATCCTTGCCTTGTCTTAAAAAGTCTACTTGGTAGGTGTAACGCATAACAGGAATCTGCTGCTGAGCATAACTAAAAGAAAAACAAAAAAACAACAATACAGCACTAGTAAAATTTCGGTGTTTCATAATTATATTTATTTAATTAATACAAGATTATTTAGCTTTCAAAGCCTTTTTAAAGTAGTCATTAGCTGCTTTTTTGGGGCTTATTTTTTTCAAATAGTTAACAAAAATAAAAAAGCAATATACTTATTAAACTCTTAATTTTAATTAAAAAACAAAACTTAATTTTAAAATCCCCCCATTTGATTAACAAATACAAAGTCAATTATTTTCTCTAACTTAGTCGAATCACAAATAAAACATTTTTAAAAAACCATAGAATTCAATATGACACGTCTTACTTGTACATCTGCGGTTCCCAAACCGGTTTACTTGTTGTACTTTACCGCTGTGGGAATTTTTCTAGTTAGTTGTATACTAACTATTGTAAACTATTCTAATGTTAATTCTACGGTAATTATCCACTGGAATTCAAATGTCCAACCCGATGGATATGGTCATAAATCCTTTTTATGGTTTTTTCTAGGCTTTACTCTATTATTTTTAGCCATTATAATCTTGTTTTTAAAACGCCCTAATTATGCTAACTATCCGGTAAAAATAACTCTAGAGAACAAAGAGAAGGCCTATAGGGCAATGCGATATTTTTTGGCCTTGTGCGCCTTGTTTATGTCTTTGGTTTGCTTTTATAGCATATGGACTAATTTGTAAAAAACATCCACTCTTTACGTATAATTTACCCTTTAAAGCGTATTTTAACTCGCTCTAAACAACGATCACTTTAAAAAACAAGAGCAAAAAAACATTTTCTTTTAAGCTTTTTAAAATAACCTCTTGCTTTAAAAACAAAAAACAAAGTCGTTCTCTTGTAGTAAAAAGGGAGTCATACGAATCTTTAAAAAAAAATCTGCTCAGATTCACCAAGCAGATTTTTATGTATTTAAAAATTATTATTTCGTTTTAAAGCGTACTGAAAAGCATAGTGTTTTAATTAAAATCATAGATAGGTAACTCTACTTGATAATTTTGCTATTAGGTGATTAACTCTTGTGGGGTATGTAATGCACTTTTTTTTTATAAAAATTAGCTTTTTATCCTTTTTAGTTAATCTAGCTTGTTATGTTACTTCTAGTTTTTTTAATCTTTTTTTTTAACGTTTTTTCATAGCTAGATACTCAAAACAACAAAGTCAAACTAGCCTTTAATCCATGTGTTTGTTTACTTTTTAAAATTTAAAGATTGGCAATATTCTTAACCACCAATTTCTAGCATCCTTTTTAGATAGGGTTTCATTAATGGAGGCTTCTCCAGTGGTGTTTGACACCACATAATAGTGTTGTTGATCAAACTCTGTAGAGGTCATCAAGTGGCCCTGACTATAGATATTATCACCATTTACATTATTAATCACCTTGGTTAATTCATCCTTGTTCTCTAGCCATGTTTGAATTAACAACTCAGCTTCTTCTTTAGCTGGAACATACCATTCCCCTTTTAAATCGTTTTCATTTTTATTTTCATGTACCCATTTAAACATAGCGTATTTGTTTGCAAAATCAGGCTCATTTCTTCGTCTTGATGTAATATTTCTAGTGGCAAATTCACCGTCGATTTCACTGTCAATACCACCTATTCCGATCTGTTTTTCATACACCTTTGGATCTCCCCAGTTTACGTTTTTGTTTTGATGTAAACTAAAAACCTTACCTGCCGACCCAGTTTGATTCACCTGAAATACAATACCTTGAATAGGGAATCCTTTATAAGGGAAGTAATCACCAACTTTATAAATATGGTTTGTATCAGCCCCAACCAAGCGTATATTATAAGGTAGAACACTACCTTGATTTAAATCTACATTTGAGGTTGTACTATGGGTTAAACTACGTGTTATATTACCTTGGTTTTGTGAGAATACGAAAAGATCCTTACCACTAGGTATTCTTTGAGCTGGTATTAAAGCGCGATATGTAAATACGAACGGAAAACTAGGATTATCGTACTTCTCTACCCTATACATAGTAATGGGCTTAATATCCGAAATATTATTAATTTGTCCAGAAGATAAATTAAAGTTTCCACCTGTATTACACCCCACTAACATGACCTGAACCTCATTAGACATTTGAGCTCCTACACCACCTGATTCAACCTTTAATTCAATCATAGATAACTTATGTGCAAAATTTAAATCAATCGGCTTATCAGAAGCAGCGGATTTTAAATTAGATGCAGCCATAAAGTAACTTTTTGAAAAATTTTGCTCCGAATGCTGATCACCTACATAGCCAAAGGACATATTTAAGGCATCTTTAGCATCCTTATTGTAGGGATAATAGGCATAAAAACTCAAGGTCTGTCCATCAGAGGGGTAGGTATCTTTATCCACTGGAAAATAAGCGACCCAATTTCCATTTTCATATTCCATTTTCATATTATCAACCCAGTTTCCTTGGCTCTTTAATGGTTCATTACCTTTTACTATATAAATACCTATTTGATCGTTTTGTTGCCAAGTGGTGTTATAATTGTTATCCCCTGAGGTGGATACTCTTAAAGATCCTGAATCTTTAGAGTTTGGTAAAACCATATTAAAATGAATTTTTTGTATTTTATCACTTGGATTGGTCAAATCTTGCACATCATCTTTTTCACAAGACCAGAAAAAAACTGCTGCCAAAAGGCAAAGCAATACTCGATTAGTTATAGATTGTATCATTTCATTTAAATTTTAATGTTGTTATTGGGCCGTTCCATGTTTTGGTGAATCCACAGTCCATTTCTCTACAGTAATACCTGCTTGAATTTCTTGTTTATTAAACTCCAAATCCACTTGATAGAGATTCCCGGATCTTAATGCATTTAACTTGGATGATAAATCCAAGGTATGGGTTGTATTCTGGCTACTTGTAAAAACGATAGTATGAGTGGGTCCTAATACAGAAACTGGTAATAAAATAAACTCAAATGTTTTCTGTTTTTCATCCATAAATCCTGTAATGGGCATGATATTAGAATAATCAGTAAGTCCGTTTTGTCCCTTTAAATCAAATTTAGCCTTAGTATTCATCCCATTTACCACCACATTTGTAATACTAAGATCAGTGGTTTGTTGTGAATCTAACTTAATTACTAACTTTACTAATTGATGCTGGAAATCAAAATCTACAACGCCGCTTGTTTTATCAAATCCCTTACCCGAATTATCAGCCTTTGCAAAGAGCAGTTCTATTGCATCTGGATTACTTTGGTTATTCAGCTCCACGGAATAATTCCAATTATCGAGTCTTTGATTATAAGGATGATAGGCTATAAAATCCACTTTATCGGCTAGATCATTTGGATAGTAGATTACTTTAGAGCCAGCTGGTTCAAAAAAAATTTGCTTCTCGGAGCCACTAGACTTATACTCGATATTTTGTTCGCCATCCACAACAAGGTGAGTTGCATTTGAAACTTTAAAAATACCTATGTGATCATCCCCTTGCCATATTTCCCTGGCAGTGGAACCTTCACCCAGAAACTTATTGTTTTTTTGCAAACTGGTAGTAAATTTAACCTGCACATCGCCACCACTATTACTTGTTGGATTAGAATCATCACTACTACAGGAAAAACATAGTAGTGCAAGAATACTTGTTGTTAAAATTAGTTTTTTTTTCATCTTTATTTTTTTTCTTTTTTTATTACACGAATCTATTTTGGTAATCTATTTGTAGGATAGGTTATATATAACTTTACTTTTTAAAATAACTTGTAAAGAACCTTGGCTTGTTACCTCCTAGCCTATCATTATCAAAAACAATAATTAAACTGTTAAATTTAATAAAAAATAATATATATAAATACTAAAAAAGTTAAATAACAACCAATTAACCCAAAAATAATCGGACTACCTTTATCAAAAAGTAGTTTGAAGTAAATTCCCTTTTTGATCTATCACATTTATCTGGTGATTATACAATTCTATAAAATATACTTGATCCAAATCTGCAATGTCCAATTCCTTTAATTTACTTAAAAGCCAGTTCTGATCTTTATCCAGGGATTTTAAATAATCCAAATCTAGTATTTGATTGGCATACACCAAGCTACCTGGCAAAGAGGTATCCTTTTTATTCTCTCGAACTGATAATTGTCCATTTGGCTCGACTTGCACAAACTTGACATTGGAAAACGAATCATAGCCCAAAATGCGTAAACTACAGGCTATATTATAGATATCTAATTTATTATTCTTATCCCTTAGGGTATCCAAACAAAACTTGCCATTATCTACAATCCGTATTGGCTTACCAAGGGCGAATGACCTAAAAAAAGACGTTCTTTTCACCAAGAAGTTTAGACATCCAATAATAGCAATGCCTATAAATAAACTACTAAGATATTGCAACATGGTAATATCCGGGTTATAGATCACCCCCCCTATAATCCCCCCTAGAATAAAATTGCCTATTAAATCAATAGCATTCATTTGGGAAACTTGCGTTTTACCGGTGTAATTCAAATAAAAAATAATGATTAAAAAACCCAATAATAGCTTGATAATTAAATCGAAATAGATGAAGACCATAGAATGATTTTTATAAATTAACAAAAACGTACTGTTTCCATAAAATCAAATGACATATATTGTTTTACACACTAAATTATATTAAAATAATATAAATATACTAAACATTTAACACTTAAGAAAATATAATATAATTAAATTCAATCAAAATAAGAAATCACAACAAATGGTAAGAAAGTACCCTTTTCTGTGATTTTCATTAAAATTACATTCTGTAAAAGTAGTAGGTATACCAAAGTCTACCGCAAATTATTCCACTACCCCCTTTATGTATCTAAGGATACTTATAGGTAATAATTATACTTATTTACATTACAAGACACTCATACAATCTTAAATATGCCTATATCCTTTACCTATAGAATATTTATGTTTTGTTTAGTAAAATACACTTACGTTTTTATATAAAACAAAAGACTTGTAAAAGGTCTTAAAAGTAAAAAATCTGCATGAATCAAATATTCATGCAGATTTTAAAAAAATTTAATCTAATTTCAAAAACAGTTACGGTATAACGTAATTTTTATCCGTATTGTTTTGTACATACTGTATTGCCCAAGCCATTGCATTGGCGTATAAAATACTATTATAAACTGTATTTCCTCCATAAAAGTCCTTTGTTATTGGTACACCACCGGCTGTAATAGCTGCAGGGAAAATAGTAGTTGAACTATTGGATGCATTACCGGCAGTCCAACCGGCATCTGCAACAAATAAATAACCTAAAGTATTGTGTCTAAACATCCATAAAGCATCGGTATTTGTATCTTGATGTCCAAGAATTATAAAGTTACTAGAAACACCTGTTACATATTGAGGGTTATTTACATCATTTGCTCCTTTTTTGCCACGCGCGTTACCAAAAGGGCCGTTAAATATTGGATCTTCTACATCTAATAACGAGTTAATATAACCAGCTCCTGATATAATTTTAGTTGACGCAGAATAATCTATTGCATTAATTAAATTTACTGATGAACCGCCGTTCTCCTGAGAATGAATTAAAACTCCTTTTTTATTTTTCACAAAATCCTCTAAAACGGCAATTGTATTGTTATCTGGTATATAATTATACCCTATTACCACTACATCAATTTTATTGTTATTTATAAGGTTTTTAACGGTATTACCCTGGTAAATTCCTCCGTTAAAAATAGTAATCCCATCGGTTTTCATGGTTCCATTCTGTCCAAAATTCACAGCTGCCTCCAAAACAGCTCTACTGGTTTCTTTAGAACCTGCAGTACCCGGCTGGTACAGTCCGCCACCTAAACCAAGAACATTTATTTTATTGTAAATAAATTCTACGTTTTTATTACATGTAATAGCTCCTATGGCGCTATTTGAAGTTAAAGTAAAACGATGAATCCCTCCGTTTAAAGGTGTACCACTTGCCTGTAATTCCACTTCTTGACTTCCTGTTAAATTAAAAGTTCCTGAACCAGAGAAAGTAACTCCATTTACCTGGTCACTTGTAATGCTATAAGCCCCTGGATATTGTACATTTACTGTAACAATCATTTTATTATCAGCCTTCATAGCGGTATTAGGTGCATAGCTTCCTTGTAAGGTTATAGTAGAACAATTCATCGTATAAGCCACATCTTGGGCTAGAATCTCTACATCAAAAGAACAAGTAGCTATCATTCCTTCCACAGAAGCTAGAGTAAAGGTTTGTATACCTGGTAGATTAGGAGTTCCAACTCCAGTTAAAACTACGTCTCTTACTCCAAGAGAATTAAACTGCAAAGGTCCAGAGGTAAAATACACTCCCGCCACCGTATTGGTTGTAATACTTGTACTACCTGTAGCCTTTACATCCACCGAGATTGTAACGGTATTACTAGCAAGTAGCGTAACATCTTGTTTATATACCCCTTTAACTTCCGCAACACTACAATCCACTTGATAACTTAAAGGCTTTACAGTAACTTCTATACCCTGACAAGGTGCCTGTCCATCGGAGTTTGTTGTAAGAGTAAAGGAATGTACACCAGAATTCACAGGAGTACCACTTGCTACCAGTTCCACAATTTTAGCACCTGGGCTATCAAAAGTTCCAGAACCTCTAAATGAGATTCCATTTGTAGTGTTAGTGCTTATATTCCAATATCCAGCACTTTGCACATTGATTTTTAAAATAAGTTTATGAGAGTCATCTAAAGACATGCCAATCATATAATCCCCCTGTACTTCTATTTCATTACATGAAACCTGATAACTTACATCTGCTTTTTCAACAGGAATTTTTATCTCACAACTACTAGGTTTGTTATTTAATGAAAAAGATACCGTATCTCCAGGATCACCAGGATCATATCCCATTGCAGGAGTACCCACTCCAGCAAGGATTAAGGTATAACTTCCCGCAGATGGAAAAGTTCCCTCAGCCGTGAAATAATATCCATTCTCACTGGTGGCCATCACTTGATAAGTACCTGGCTGGCTAACGGTTACAGGAACAGTTAAAAAATTGGCTCCGGTAAGAAAGTCTCCTTGTTTATAGTTTCCACTTACTCGAATTGCACCACATTGTACCGTCGTTATATCAAACACCGCTGGTGGCGGAGTTCCACACATACTAAGCCAGTTATCCTGAGCCTTACTCCAATAATTAAAACAACCAGTTGTTGTATTAAATATCATTAATCCATCGGCTCTATTTGCCGGGTCAATTGCATCTCTTTGTTGAGTGGTTAAACGAGGAGTTAAAAACCCCTTATTAACACTTTCTAACTCAAGTACTGCACCTAAACCTGGAATTACAGGGCTACCGCTTAGCGTACCATCTTTGATCTTAGTCATATTAGTTTGAGACATCCCTGAGAACATACCCATAAAAAACACTAACATAATGGCTAAAAATCCCTGAACAATCGTATATTTTGAATAGTTATTACGCATCATTAATAGTTTAAAAAGTTAGTTTAAATAAATTTTTCAAGAGCAATCTCTAGCATTTCAAGTTTTTTCAACATTTGCTCATTGGCCTGTTCTAGCTTATTTATTCGCGATTCTTTTTGCTCTAATAAATTTACTTTCTCTAGCATACTTTGATTGGTTTTCTCCAATTCTTTGATTCGCGCTTCTTTTTGTTGTAGCTCTTTATTTTGATCAATCATATGTAGGTAAAGTTCCTCTGTCTTTTCAAGAAGTTGTACCGATAACTCCGAGAGGTTGATCACATAACCGCTTTCACTTGTATCTAACTCATCTATGGGAGTTATTCCAGGTAAATGACGATTTTCTTTGATAAACTCCTCAACATTATCTAATGAATTAAAATTATAAGAATAATTCAAATCCGAATAGCCATCAAAATAACTTTCAAACACGTAATCGGCATAATAACTATTAACAGCCGTTATACTACCATTAACTCGCAATTTTTCATTTGGAGAAGAGGATGGTTCTGTAAAACCAATTCCCACCCAGCCTAGTGTGTATATATTTGCTGTGTTTGAGGTTGCAAGCTTATGGTTGCTTGCATCGTTCCACGGATGCTTATTAATTGTCTGTAAGTTAAAAGAATTAACTACACCCCACTCATCGGTGTAGCTTAATAAATCTTTATCTATATCAAATTCCAATGAAGTGAGCGTTTCAACCCCTTTAATAATATCTCGTAAATGCAAAACAGTATTTTCACCAGCTTCATTGGTATAGGTTAAAATATTTTGACCTGGATCATAATCCAAAGTAGTGAGGGTTTCACTACCCTTAACAAGGACTTTTATATCAATTGGGTGTTGACTACCGGCCTCATCGGTATAGGTTAAGGTATAAACATCAATCTCTTGTCCGGAATCGTCGGTTTCTTGGGTTACAACGTTTTCTAAAGAAGTTAAAGTTTCATTGTCCTTCACCACAGTCGCTAAGTCAACATTATCAAAGGTTCCATCGGGCTTTTTCCAAGTTAAAAGGCTCCCGTCATAAAAAACATTCCCTCCATTTGTTTTTATGATCGTGTTTAAAATCTCTTCAACCTGCGTATTATTAACAATTTGCTGAAAATTTTCGATAACTTCTGCGGGAATATCAATATCTACTCCCACGCCTTTCTCATCGGTATAAGTATATACGCCATTCCCATTTGGTTTTTTAACCAAAGAAGTAATAATATTTAATTTATCTATACCTATATCCACAAAATTGCCCTTGCTATCAAATAACTTTAATATATCATCCTCAACAACAAAATTACTATTGGTAGGAAAGTCAACAACTGAATCATCTATAGAAGTTAGTAACCTAGTCCAACTATCTTCTTTCCAGTAATAATACCCTGGTATTAAATCACCTTCTTTTGTTGTATTATACACAAGTAAACTCGTTACATTTCCATTTGCAATAGTTTCGTCGTCCGTTAAGTTCTTTAGCTTTACTTGAGGAATTAAAACTCCCTTATCTGTTGCAGAAATGTGAAGCTGAGAAGATAGATTAGGAAAATGCGTCCCTAGTCCTACTTGAGCAAAACTTATTATACTAGTACAAAAAAAGGCACTTAGTAAAATCCATCTTTTTTTCATGTGACTATTTTTTTTATTTTAAATTCTTTTACGTATCAGATATAACCCAATGTATTTGTCCTTTTTTATTCTAATGTGCTTCTTGCCAGATAAATCAGAAAAAATAAAAACTTTTTACAACCTTTCTATCCAATGCTTTAACATTATCCTTATTTATAAAAGACCTAACAATTAATTATAAATTAAGTTTCATTAAAAACCAACGCGCCAATACCACTCTGGCTTTTTATTAACTTTTATCCTCCTTGGGCCACATTAACTAGCACAAAGCAAAAACTTATTAGTCCATATGGTTTTATGTCTGATTACAATGAACTACTAAATTAATCTTAAAATTAATAAAAAAATACATATTAACACAATATAATAACATAAATTTTAAAATAATTCTTACAAACAATCTTAATTACTTATATATATAGCACAATTTACAGTTGTTTAAGAATCGTTTGAGTATCAAATTCATTATATTTGTTCTATATTACCTAATATTTCTACTAACAATCTACTAAAAAGATAAAGAGTAATCAATTTTAACATCCAATATGTTAAAATATCATCACCCCTATTTTTATTACTAATAATTAAATGCAGCTTTTTTTATAATAATTTTAACAAATAAGAATTAGTTTTTAAAATGTAATGCAGGCAAAAACTAATACTGTTTTAAAACAATAATATATGCAAGGGAATTTAGCTTTGCGGATTAAAAAACGTATACGCTGATTTAAAACCACTTTAGTACTATTTTAAAAAAAATAGCAGCTTAATTATTTTTAAAATTTCATACACCAAAAAAAAAAATGACTCCCAAAAAACTATTGATACCTCTAAGCAAGCCATAGAATTACGCTAAGGGGATATAATTAAAAAAAACAAAATAAACTACAGATAGCTTAAAACATCCTCTTAAAGTTAAATAAGTAATTTAAGTGTAAAATAAAAATCCTTTTGTTACTTTTTAGTATGAAGTGTTTTTACAAATAATAATTAAGTATATTATGGCACGGAGTCTTTTTAGAAATTTTATAAAAACTAGATCTTGTTACATTATCAAAACTGTTTTTTTCTTGAGATAAAAAATTTTAATTTTCTTTTTTATAATAAAAAAATATAATCCTTTTAAAAACATGCAACAAAACGTTGACTTACATCAAATAATAGATTCCATTGATTTACTACCTGCAGATAGTAAAAAGCTTTTAATGGACAATTTCACCCACCTTAGTTACCCCAAAGGACATATTTTATTAAAGGATAATTTGGCTCAAAATCACTTTTACTTTATAAAAAAAGGAATACTACGCGCTTTTGCTGGATTCGAGCAAAAAGATGTTACTTTTTGGTTTGGCACCCCTGGTGAACCGGTTTTATCCATGGTAAGTTATGTTTTTAATCAAAAAAGCTACGAAACCATTGAACTACTACAAGATGCTGATTTATATCACATTGAAATATCGACTTTGAATCAATTGTATCAAAAGGATATTTATTTGGCTAATTGGGCAAGAAAATTAGCTGAAAAAGAATTATATAAATTAGAGAGTCGTATTGTTCAAAACAGGGTTTTAACTGCTAAACAGCGTTATTTAGATCTAATGATTAATCATCCTTGTATTATTCAAAATGTACCATTAAAACATATTGCTTCCTATTTGGGCATCACCCCGGTTAGTCTTAGCCGAATAAGAAAGGAAATTTAAAACCTAATTGGCAAAAAACCGATGACCTGTTATGTTTTAGAAATATTACTTATCATAGGATAATTTTTTAGTTTGTTTTTAACCCTAGTTTTGCCTTTGAAACAATCCAAATTTTTATCCTAAAATGCTATTTAACAACCGTATTGGTTCTTTAAAAAAAACCATAGGTGATTACCTATCTAAAAAAAGTGCACTAACTTTATTTTTTGTTTGGCTAATGGTGGCTGGGTCCAACTTTTTCTCACTCTATTTACAACCTGATTCACTTGGAATATTTAAAACAGGGCTTTTATTTATAGCTGTGGTTTTGATTATTATCATAGCTTCTTTTTTAGTAGTTAAAAAAGCCCATACCTTAGCTGTAATTCTATCGGAGCCTTATGGAACCCTTATTTTAACTTTATCCATTGTTAGTATAGAGGTTATTTTAATTGTTGCGGTATTAACCAGTGAAACACCTGATCCATTTATTGCTAAGAATTCTATTTTCTCGGTAATGATGATTATTTTAAATTTAATTATAGGACTTTGTATCTTATTGGGTGCAAATAAATTCAAAGAATTGAAATTCAACCCGCAAGGAAGTTTTACTTATTTGGGAATGATTTTAATTTTGGCAAGTATCTCGATGATTCTACCCAATTATCTACCCCAAGGGCAACAGGGTATTTTTACCCCTTCACAAAGTTTATTTATAGCAGTTTTAACCTTTTTATTATATGGTATATTTCTGTGGTATCAAACCGCCAAATATCCTAAAAGCTATATAAAACTAGATAAAACCCAACAAAACTCCAAAAAACCAACTCACCACACAAAGCCGGGCTTATTGGAACATAAGGCTAAAAAAGGATTAATAACTAGGGTTGTAATTCACAGTATTTTACTTGTATTTATGATCTTACCTATTGCTTTTTTATCCGATGTGCTGGCCAAAACGGTAGATTATGGGATTAGTTATTATAAGCTACCTGGTATTTTAAGTGGTGTAATTATAGCTGTTATTGTCTTTACTCCCGAGTCTTTAACCAGCATTAAAGCAGTGTTAAATAACGAATTTCAAAGGGCTATTAACCTATGCCACGGTGCTTTTGTCTCTACGGTAGGTTTAACCATACCAGGGGTGTTTATAACAAGCTTAGTGTTTCAAAAAACCCTAAAAATGGGACTTTTACCCTGGGAAAGTTTCTTTTTTATTGTGACTTTAGCCCTTAGCTACATGTCTTTATCTTATAGGCGAGTAACTCCTATTTGGGGTGTGATGCACCTGGGGCTATTTCTAGTATTTCTAATGATGTTATTTGTTGAATAAACCAAAGAAAACTTCTTTATTTAAAAGGTAAACCGAACCGATACCACTACTTGCATAGGACGAATTTCATAGATAGTTTGTGAGCTTTGAATCTGACTTATAACCACTTGATTATATTGCTTTTGATTTAAAATATTTTGCCAAGCCAGATCGATATCTACCTTTTTCTTATCCCATTTAAAACGGTAGACTAAATCCATAAATCTACTTGAGAAATGTTGGGAATCAAACTGATTTTCTTTATACTCCAATTTGTAAATCAAACTATGGGATTTTAAAGGAATTACATCCAGAGAAAATTCATGAGCACTTTGATAAAAGCCTGTTGAACTCTCTGCATTAGTGCTTCTAGTGGACTGGTTGTAGGTAAAGTTATAATTGAAATTCAACCAATTCAAGTGATTATTACTCAAATTAAGACCATAGGACTGATTATTAGTTTTTACATCTAAGAGTTCTTGGTTGACTAAAACATCACTTTTTTGGGTATTTATGGCGTAGTTAAGTCTTAAATTTGTACTAAAATCAGCGAAAAATTTACCCACACCAACACTTAATCGATATGAATTAGTATTGTTGTTTTTTTGGATTGCCTTTATAATTTCTTGCCCATTTGCATCAATATCACGCGATAAAATGATTTTGTTATGGGTATAAGTTGAATTTAAACTGGCATTGGCAAAAAGTCCGTTAAAAGGGTTTTTATACTCCATGCGTAAATTGGGAGTAAATCCACTAGAGTCTTCAATGGTACTTTGATAAGCACTAAAATTTAAACCACTGAAAATATAATTGGGGTATAATTGGGATACCGGAGTAAAGGTATTAAAATAATTAATACTCCCTACAAAGGTAATCATACCATTTAAGCGATACGTCAAAGATGCTCGAGGTAGAATATTAAATCTGTTTTTGGTATTATTTGAATCCAGTGAATTATCTTTTAAGACAAGAGAATTATAAGAAATAGGCAAAGAGAAGCTAAAATCCCAACTTACTCCCTTGAAATAAAGCCTGGAGTTTAATGCGTTAGAAAACTGATGATAAATCAAGTCATTTTGGTAATTCTCCCCCAGGTTAACTCCCTGGGAATTATAGCCAAATAATTGGGTATTAAAATCTTTATGGATATACAACAAGTTGTATTCTTGGGTTAAGGTCCACTTTTTTAAAGTCCAAGAAACCGAAATGGCATTTTGGGTATAAAAGGTCTTATCATTAAAGAACTGCTTTAACTCTTGATAAGAATCCAAATCTGAATTGGGAAACTCTAAATTGCCATTGGGAATCACCCCATAGTTCTGTTTATCTGTGGTGTAATCGATGATGCTTTTAAAATTACCCATCTTTTTTGATCCAAAGGGAATCAAGGATGTAAAGCTGTTTTGTAAAGAAAACGATGGGGAGAAAACACTTTGAGAAATCGGATCATTATTTTGCAATAATAAACCACGGTTTTTATTTTGCTTTACATTTAAAGTTAGAATGTTTTTTAAATAATTCTCTTTACCATTACGAGTCAAGGTTAATTTGCCTTGTAATTCTTGGTCAAATAGATGATCATCTTGATCCCTTGTATAGGTAATGGCATTTTTTTGGGGGGTTGTGGAATCCAAAAGATAGATCTGCGTGGTTTGAATAGCACCTTGTTTTATATAATTATTAAAATAAAACACATTGGTATTTAACTCCAAGTCCTTACCAAAGCTGTTTAAGAAGTTTGCAGACACTAAATTGGTTTTATTAAACAAATAACGTGATCGCTTAATATCAGGTGATCCAATCCCGGAGATAGATAACGTGTTTCCAGCTGTCTTTTTATAGCTATAAACATCAAATTCGGAGAAAGATCCGAAGCTTCTAAATTTATTAAAAGGCTCCTCTCCGGTATTATTTGCATCATAGCTCACAAGGTACTGCAATCCCTTGGAGAAAAACATAGGTGAAACAGAGGCATTATACAACAAAGGACTAGCCCCTAAACCAAGTTTTCCACTTCCACTAAAGCTGACCTTGTTTTTTAATCGAATATTAATGGCTGCATCCGAAGAGGCTATCTTGCCTTGTAACATTTTAATGGGCTGGTGATTCTCTAACACTTCCAATTTACTTACATGTAAATTCGGAAGAGCCTTTGTAATGGCCCCATATCCACCTTGCATTAAATCTTTACCTTCGACATAAAACTTATTGATAGACTTTCCTTGGTATTGAATCTCTCCGGTGGAAAGTACCTCTAAGCCTGGCATCTTTTTAATAACATCCTCTAAAACGCGATCATTTTTAGAGGCAAACGAATTTAAATCAAATACCAAAGTATCATTATGTTGGGTAATTAAAGATGCTTTGATAAAGATTTCCTCTAAAATGGTTTCTTCTGGGATTAACTCTAGTAGTAAATCCTTGGTAGGTAAGGTTAATTCTTGTTCTAAAACACCATAATTCATTAAAAAAGCTCGAAGAATAACCTGGGTTTGATCCCCTTTATATGCAATACTAAACTCTCCCTTGTCATTGGAATTACTATAGGCTAAAATAGCTTTGGTTTGTGGATCTAAAATGGAAACACTAACCCCAGGTAAGGTATTGGTTAACTCATCACTGATTCTACCTTTAATTAGGTTTTGAGCCTTAGCAGTAAAGCAAAAAATAACAAATAACAAAACGGTGTACCTCATAAAACTACTTGTCTGGTGGATTTATACATTTTTAATAAAAACAAAAAACAAAACTCCCGGTTTTACCTAAAGTTCTAATAACTCTACTTACTAAAAAAAGGTAGAACCATAATACAACTGGGGTATCGGAAATTTAAATCTTGTTTTTTAGGGTTTATAAAAACCTACATTAGCATACTATTTTTTAATGTTTTTAGCTGCTTTAATTCTTTGTAAAGCCAAGCTAAGACACAGTTTTTTTAAAACCTTTTTTCCAACTACTAGATTTGGTTTTTATTTAAAGCTTAAAAATGCACCTTTACAAAAAAAAACAGCCATTAGCTGCTTTTATGTTTAAATCCATGGAATTTAGCATTTACCAAGGGTCTATTAAAATGATAAATCATCTAAAACCACTTTATAGTTATCAAAATTTTATTTAAAAAAATAAATATATACAAAAAATACCATATCAAACAACTATTTACAAAAACTCTATTTATATAAATTAACTAAAATTATAGTAAATTACTCCTATCTTAAAAAACAAAAAAACGAGCCATCTTTATTTACTAAAGTATGACTCGTTTTAAAATATAATAATAAAATTGATATGGTTATTTTTGTTGTGGCAAACTCCTTGTTAACCATCCACTTCTACTTGCTGTGGCAATAGCATAGGGAGTAATCCAAAATAAAGTAAAGGTATAAAATACACTATAGCTATAGGCCCAAAAAGAATCTTTAATATTGTATCTCTTTGCGTAGAACATTACTTGAATGGAAGAGAAAATTAATATACCAAAAAGAGCAGTTGTAATGGATCTAATTGGGAATAGAACTAAAAAATACAACATCAAGAAGGTTAATGGATAAGCCAGTAGAACTTTTAACCATTGATTTATAAGAAGAACACGAGCCCCAAGGGTGGATCCTACTCTAAATTTTGTAAAAGCAAACCTACTCATCATAATATTTTCCCTTACATTGCTTCTCTCCCAACGGATAAACATTTTATAAAGTCCTTTGTATTTCTCAGGCGTATTGGTCAATACATAGGCATTTTTTTGAAATAATACATGATAACCTTGTTTTAATATAAAATTGGTCATCGAACGGTCCTCTCCTATATCCGAGGCTACTCCCATAAAGGTCTGATTAATCCAGGAATCCAAGGCGTTTAAAACTGCATCTTTTTTATAAGCAGCTAAGGCGCCAGGGGTACACAAAACCGTTTTAAGATTACTTTGAGCCGAGCGTACAAATTCAAAACTAAATACAAAACTCACATTTAGCATTTTTGGAATAATTCCCTTTTCTTTATTTAACACCAAAACATTACCAGCTACCGCCCCACATAAAGGATCATTAACAAAAGGACTTACCATTTGTCTTATTGTGTCATTTCTTACAATTGAATCACTATCTACTGTAACAAATACATCACCTTTACCTAATTTAAAACCGCGATATAAAGCCTGTCGTTTACCTAAATTTTTGGGTTGCTGATATATTTTAATTTTCCCTGGTAATTCTAAAGCAGCTTTTTGCATCCAATGCCATGTATCATCCTGGCTACCATCATCAAAGGAGAGAATCTCAAGTTTATCACTCGGATAATTACTTTGAGCTAAACTATAAAGGGTATCATATACAAGTTTTCCTTCATTAAAAGCAGGCACAATTACCGTACACACGGGAAGATCTTGATCTAAGGCTGGCCCAATGGGTTTATATTTAAAGTAATTATAAACCAAGAACAATAAAAACAATACCTCGATACTTAACAACACAATACTAACTCCTACCATAACCTGACCAATAATTCCAAAGTCAGGATCTTGGGTATAATTAAAATAGGGATAAAAATTATAAACTATTAATGCACTGCAAAATAACAAGGCAAAAGTAATAAAAAGTACTCCATAGTCTTTCCAAGAAAGTACACTAGGAGCAAATGCAAATTTTGAATTTAAATTAGTTTTCATAATAATACGTGAATAAGCCAATTAAAAAACTTAAAAAAAGTGAAATCAAGCTTGGCTACCTATTTCACTGTGAAAAGCTAAAATAGTTTGTTAACTATTTTACGGCCTACTTTCTATTTATAATTCAATATACATGCCAAGACACAATCCCCTTACCAAAGGGCCTGGTAAAAGCTATATTACACCTCACTTTGGGGTTAATAGCTACACTTTTTACTAAAAACACCAAATACAACTAACTGATTATAACCTTTTTACATTGTTAATTTTAACATAACGCACTTTTAAAGAATTAGTTTATTTTAGAAAATAAATAATAAACCACTAGTTAATCATTACCGCAGCTATAGACTGATATAACGTAAAAAAAAAATAAAAATCTTCGTGTTTTACTTTAGTTTTCTCTTTTGGGGGGCGTGTAAGGAATTTACCAAAAAAAGATAAATAAGTTATCCTTTGATTAATGGGTTCTTTTACAATACGTGTTTAAACAATACCCAATTTAAATTCACTTGCTGGCCGCATATATAGAGCTCTTTAGGGAGGTAGCGAGATTTTGGTTTTTAATTGGAGTTTTTTATTAACTCCTTAAAACTAGATTCTAGCACAAGCAAGGTCTTTTGGTAATGCACTGTGCTTTTAGCGATTTATTGTCTTATTTTTAGTTGACTTGCAGTTCTTAAGTTAACTAAAAAAGACACAAGCCTACAACTTTCTCTTATTTTAAACGGCCTTTTTATGATTCAGCAAAGAGGTTTGCTTATTACGTAGTTTTTAAAAAAACACCAGGTAACAAAAACCTATTAAACTACCCTAAAAACACCTTTGTAATAGTTCAGGTTTTAGTAAAACATCTTTTTAAAACAACAGCCTGAATAATTGCTACTATCTTTGCCTTAACGTGATTAAGTATAACAGCTTTTTTAAATAGCCTTTTTTTATCCAACTTCTACTAAATAAAACAAAACATGAAAACAAAAACCACTGGGTATAAAAAAATATTATTTGCTTTATGTACAACTACCGCACTGATCATTTATTTATGTCAAAGAAATGGCCTTGTTTTAGCTAGTTGGATAAACAATTATGTCAATGATTTTTTAACCCTTCCCATTGTTTTAAGTATAAGTGTTTTTTTAGTTAGAAAATTAAAAAAAGATCCCTCCATCAAGCTTTCTATTTCCTTAATTATAGTGGTGGCTATTTTCTACAGCGTGTATTTTGAGTATTACCTACCACCTGTTAACCCTCGTTACACCAAGGATCCGATTGATATCTTACTTTATTTTCTAGGTGGGTTTAGCTACTATTTTGTCAACAAAACCCTATAGGTGTTTTACTTTAAGCTAAAGCTGTGTTTTTAATAGAAAACACTTAAGATGCAGAAACATCATTTTTAGAGGCTTCAAGTCTTTGGTTTACATAAAATATCAGGGGAATTCCATAGGTTACAGGACCTACTTTATTGGGTGGCCAAAAAACAGTTTTTTTGGTAAAAAAGCGCTTGTTGATCTTCTTAGTCTATAAATAATTGCATAAACTAACATAACAAACCCCGTATGCTTTTAAAAGAAAAAGCATCTAGTTTTACAAAACAACATTACTTTAAAGTAGACAAGCTTGAATTCTTTGGATTTACAATTATAATATCCGAATTATTCTGCAAGGCTGGTAGCTCGAGGCTTTTTTGATAAAATGCCTTTATTAAAGTACTATCACCTTGTTCCTTATAAACCAAATGGGAATCTATTTGCTTTTCAAATCCCGTAATACGATGGGTATGTTTTTTACCTGAGCAACCCACTTGCAAACAAAGCCCTACCATTATAACAAACAAGCCTATTTTTCTCATAACCAGTCAAAGATTATATTTCTATCAAAACCAGTAAGTTACAAAAAAACTTTTACTAAAAACACCTTTTTAATCTTTACGATGTCCTACCCCCCCACTTTAAAGGCCATATCTGGTTTGTAATAAAAACCCTTATAATACCTTGGCTACTTCAAAGTGCATTCCATCTTGCCTTGTAAAATGGCCGCCCCAATAAAATCCATATTCATTTGCCAAGGGTACTAATTCTCTAATAGAACCCTTTTTACCTAAAACCTGTGGCTGTTTATTAAAACCATTCCATTGCATATTAATGTCAAAAGCAGTACCAAAACAATGATTGGATAATTTTGTGGTAGATCCCCGAATAAAGCGTGGGTTATAACTCCCACCGTAACTAAGTAATAAAGATAGCATACCTTGTTTTTCAACTTCATTAAAAAAACCACGTAATTGTTCACGTGCTTTGCGGTGAAAACGTATAACCCGGTCTTTGGCCCCAAAGATGTGCTTTAATTGTGGTATATCCACTTGAACAATATTCTGAGTCTCAAAATCATTGACAATCAAAACTCGTTCCGGATTATCTCTAGTTGGCTGGTGAATAAACTCTATTTCTCCAAATGTTTGAAATAACAACTCATCGGATTCCAAGCAACTAAACTCGGGTTTTATAGGAAAGTCTTTGGTTTGTGTGTAAAAGAACTTCATTCCGTCTTTGTATGCTTCAAACCAAGTCTTGTTTCCAATGTTACCATCACAAACCAGTTTTTTCTTGTTTTGATATCTTTTAATACAAGCTAAAAAAGCTGCATCATAATAATCATCAATTAAACCACTGTAATTACCTAAAAGACTTTGAAATCTTTTCCACTGGATAATTAATGGGTTTGTTGTATTGGGTTTTAATGTTTGAATTTTCATAAATATAATTTTAGTTAAACGTATCTTGATCCATAAAATCTATCTAGTATGACTATAAAATAATATTACCACAACATGGCTTAGCCATAATTGGTTTCTAAGTCTTAGAAATAGAATTCCAAAAAGAGTATTCTCACGCGCAGCTCCCCATATGGTATGGCATTGTATATCTTATTAATCGTATTTTTATAAACTCTAACAACCACTTTATAAAAGAGTTGATACCATTTTGAAAAAATCATTTTTTCAATAATCTACACAAAGCCTATTATTACTTAAAAAGCTCCTTAGTCTTTGTAAAAAAAGTTAGTTAGTCGAAGTTTTATGCCCTTACAAGGGCAATTGATCAAATCCAACAAGCTTTGGATTTAATCATTTAGTAAGTATGAAAACCAAATTAGTAGATGAAAATTTGGCTAATAATTCTTTTTAGATCTCTAGTAAACAAATACTGTTTTACTACAAACCTATTTTTAAAAAGCAATAGTTTCCTCTATTATAGATTAAAAAATAATCCTGTTTTTTGATAAAAACTTATTGTCTTTATAATTGTTATTTTTATTTACTTGAGCCTATGTATAACCATCTGTTATTTAAGACAGAGTTTTTAAACCATCCTATAATTATTTCTCTTTGTACCTATGCCCTGGTATACTCTTGTCGTTTCTATAGCCTGAATCCTTAAAAGGCTCCTTATTTGTTTGGTCCTTAACACTCCCAAGCCCCTTTTGATCTTTGCAATCTGAATCCTTAAAAGACTGCTTATTTGTTTGGTATTTAACACCCGGGATACTCTTATCGTTTCTATAGCCAGCTTGCGGGTACCACTGGGTTGTGTGGGTATTTAAATCATAGGTACAGACTAATGGTAAACAATGATTCTCTATGGACTTAAAATCGTTTAATGAGAATCTAATATATACGTTATTTAAACTATTTTGGTTTGCCCCTGACATACAAGACTCATTTATCGGCTTATTATAAAAAGGTCCGTTTATTGTTTGGCTAATCAGCCTATAGCTCTTTACAGGATAAAGGTTATTTACTTGATTTACCCCTGTTTTAAAGCTCTGTGAATTATCCTTAGAAATAAACTCGCCCTTGCTAAGACAATTTTTTTTATTCTCAGGGTAAAACTGATCACCATTATCGTGTTTGTTTTGATTAGGAGTTTGCATGGTATTGAAGTTTTAATTAATAAATCTTTAGTGACAGCTAGTACTTTATTAATACCTTCTTTAATTTATATACTACAAAAATTATGCTTAAAAACATCCATATGATTATCCGAGTGCGTTTAACATAACTAACTTATACTTAAAACCTTAAATATAAATAGGTAGTTTAACCACAATACAGATAATTTATTAAATACTTAAGTCTAATTCACTAAAAAATCGCTGATATTATAAAAAACAAAAAACTTTAAAAAAAATAATAACCTGACTTTTAATTACTTATGTGTTTAATAGTTTAAAAATCCTGGGTAATTATTACTCACTGTGAGTAGTTATATTTTTATTTTAAAAACCCGATCTATTATACTGCAGAACTATCGCTTTATTTGGTATCTAGCATGAATTTTGTCTTTATATAAAGACTAATCAAAAATTATCAAATTATGTCAAATTCAAAAAAAAATCAAATTCAGAATGACCAAAAGTCCGAAAAAAGGCAAGAAATCCCTGGTAATGAATTAGCAATGAAAAACTATCCAGATCATGGGGAGTACAGTTATTGCGGCAATGGACTATTTAAAGGTAAAACCGTTGTGATCACTGGGGGTGACTCTGGTATTGGTAAGGCTACCGCTATTGCTTTTGCCAGAGAGGGAGCAAATGTGGTTATTGTATATTTATCAGCCTTAGAACAAGCAGATGCACTAGATACTTTAAAGTGGATTAAAAAAGCTGGGGTTCAAGCCATGGCCTTTGAACTAGACTTAACCAAGGCAAAGAATTGTAAAAAAGTTGTGGAGCAAACCGTAAAGAGATTTAAAAAGATAGATGTTCTAATAAATAATGCGGCTTTTCAAAAACAACATAACACCTTTTATGATATCACCATAGCGGATTGGAAAAAAACCTATGCTACCAATGTGGATGCCTTATTTTACATGGTAAAATATGCACTGGACCATATACCAGAAAAAGGCAGTATTATCAATACCACCTCTATAAATGTATACCAGCCCAACCCTAGTCTTTTAGCTTACGCCTCCACAAAGGCAGCTATTGAGAATTTAACGGCTAGTATGGGGGAGTTGTTTTTACAACAAGGAAAAAACATACGTGTTAACGCGGTGGCCCCGGGTCCTATATGGACACCTTTGATTCCAACTACTTTATCGGATTTAAAGAATTTTGGAAAAAACACACCCCTTGGTAGAGCTGGACAGCCTAAAGAAATCGCGCCTTTATATATTTTCTTAGCAAGTGAGGCAGCCTCCTATGTAAGTGGAGCAACTTTTGCGGCAACAGGTGGTCGAACAACCCTGTGATGTAATGCAGTAAAAAAACCAACTTGTAATTAGCAATTGGAGTTAAACAAAAAACTACCCAAACACACTAGTTATAAGGCAGTCTTAACCAAAAAAAAAGCAATTTGTATTTACCTTAATTCCCTTTAGAGTCAAGTATACCATCTACAGATAAAAATACAAGGGGGTACCTAAGGTAAATTAAACAAAATAAAAAACCGCCCAAAATACTAGCAATCAGGCGGTCTTAACGTAAAAAAAAATAAGCAATTTCTATTTGATGTAATTCATTTTTAGTTCATTTGCGGACTCTAAATGTTTTCTTGTTTCTAAAAGGGTATTATTTAATTCTCCTTTTATACTGGATTGATCTGTTTCTTGAATTCCTGTTAACAAAACATCTACTGCTTTGTTATGCTTTTTAATAATAATATCAATCCATTGTTTATCGAATTTATTGGTAGGAGTATTTTCCAAATCTTGGATATTTTCCCAATCCATAGCCGATAAATTACTTGGTACTACATAATTATGATCCTTTGCTAAAGAATTTAACTTACCTAAACGACTTGTATGTTGCTTCTCTAATTGATCGGCATACTCTTTAACCTTAGCGCTACTTGTTTTGCGCTTTGCTACTTTAGCTAGCTCAATTTCATACAGCTGAGAATTAACCACTTCAACTAATATATCTGAGTTTTGTTTAGCCTGAGGGCTTTTGTGATCACTAAAGGGGTTTAATTGGTCGTCTTGGTTCTGTGGTAGATTGGCCCTGTTTTGTTCTTTGGCCATTTTTTCTGGGTCTTTTGCTGTAGATTGCTTACATCCAGAGCAAATTCCCAATACCAGTGTTGCTATAAAAAGCATTTTTATATATATTTTCATAATCCAATTTTTTTGGTTAAACATTCTCTATTAAATTAGTGGCTTGATCCACGCGTAGATCGGTTTCTTGTATTATTTTATCATAAAAAATATTCAGATCGGCATTTTTCAAGTTGTCTTTAATTTGTATTAATAACTGTTTTATACTTAGTTGTATCTTAATAATTTCCTTTAAAAATTCTCTATCGTATGCATCGAAATAGTTTTGCTCTAGCTTATCTATGGTAAGGTGCTTTGTACTTCGATGAAATATTCTCTCTTGCTTGGTTTGACTAATAATAGATGCCATTTCATCTTGTAAGCCTTTAAACTCCGTTAGCATATTTTCTGCAAAATCCACTATATCTTGATTTTTAGTTTTCTGTTTTACCATATCGGTATAATACAACTGGGTGTTTAATAAAATACTTAAATCAGTGGTTAACGAATCATTGTACACCGGGTCATACTCTTTGGTAAAATCAACACCAGAACTATCCTCAGGCATGTTTACCTCTTGCTTGTATAATACCACAGCGGGTGGGTTTTGTTTTTTACACGATCCGAAAAAAGATAGCATAAACAATAGGGCAAAAAAAACTAGAACTAATGGTAATTTATTAAATAGCTTCATAATCTTTGGTTTTAAAAAGTGGCCTATTTTGGCATTAGTATAAAAAGACAAATTGGAGAGTTTACCTTAATAAGCCACTTTGATTTTCTAATCATAGCAATTTTTAGAATTAATAGATCTATTTCCCTAATTCACATAGTAACTAAATCAATAATTAATGTTTTTTGTAAAAGGCTACCGGGCATGTATTAACTTATAGCTTTGTTTATATCCCTTTTAAACACAAAGCTTTATTTTTAAAACAACTATACCCTAACCACCGGGGCACACTACCTAGTATTTTCTTGTCTAATTTTTAAATCTCTATTTGATGATTTACTCAACCTAAGCTGGAACACCTTTTTTAAAAATCACCCAAAGACAGATTTTTACTCTCTCTGGCTTTCTTATCTATGTAGTATACCGCTTTAATTACATGTATTTTATTACCCTTACAGATCTACTATTTTTGATTTGTTGTTTAGTGTATTTTTTGAATTTCCTTTTTTATTTGTAGTGCTGTGGCAATGGCAAATTTTTAAATAATTAACAAAATACTAGCTGTCTAATTTGTCACATTTACTTCTAATTAGCTCAATTACTGTGCAAGAAATAATTCTTAAAAAATTATAAAAAAATCAAATATCACCTCAAAACTCACTCTCTTAAGGCATATACAGTGAGATACGAGCAATTTAATCATACTTTAATTTATTAGCCATATTTTTATCACTTAAACACAATTAAAACAACAAACATAAAAAATAAACAATAATTTAATATAATTTATAAATTATAACCCACGCATAAATGTTAAATAAAAACACAAACGCTATAAAAAGCCTTAAAAACAACATAACAATCTATATATCAGTACATTATATGTTTTTAACCAAATTTTATATAATTTTTATTACTGTGATCAATCAATAAAACTAACTGGGGAAAACTTACACAGATTGAGTATTAAATACACTAAACGACACTTTAAAATACTTTTATTAAAATTTTATTTGTTTTAAATAAAATAAAAAACTTTTTTACATTATTGATTTTCAAAATATTGCATTTTTTAAGAATTTAACCTGCGTCTTTACAGGAACTAAAAGGAATCTATATGCCAAATATTTTTAGCTATAAAACAGCTCGTATAAAAGTTGTAATTCTCCCCCTTAATCCCCTGGTTTACCCTTAACTAATCAAGGCATGGTAAATAGCCTAAAAAAAACGGTAAACCACTACTTGGTTGTCTTATCTTTTTTAACGAAAAGCTCTTTTGAATTATTGTTTTATTTTAATATCTATTTCTGGGTAAAACTCTTTTTGAGTCTTTTTTGTAACTCCCAGTACTAAATAAATAATTGAATTTAAAAAAGGATTTTTTTCTTTTTTGAAAATCCTACCTATTACTGGTTTCAAGGCTAGTTTATAGCCTAATTTGGTGACTTATTGGTTAGACTGTAATTAAAATAACTTTGGTTTTACAAGGGAAATTTAATTGTTAATCTTTTTGAGTTATTTTTTTCTAGTACAGATTTTGATACTTCTATAAATAGATTACCCTTTTAAAGATAGCATCTTGGAATTACTCTCGTATTTTAACCTAAGGGGTTGTTCTATAGATTAAGTTACAAAACAGGTTTTGTTCTTTTTTTTAAAATCCAATGGATTTACTCCCTATAGATAAAAAAAGTCTTTTTGGTATATACCAGACAAAATAGATTCTAAACCAAGTTTACAAATCTATTTATACAAAAAAATATGATCCTCTTTAAAACAACACCCTACGGGTTTTGTATAACACACCTAGTTTGTTGTTTAACTCGCCTTACAAGAAGATCTACCGTATAGTTGTAGATTAAAAAACCCCGATAATATTAGTAGGATTCTTTAGTAATTACTCAAAAAAGGATTTTACGGTAATTATTTGATAAAAGCACTTTTTTAAAGCTTTTATTAAACAAAAAAATCAATGCTAACCCTTTAAAATTTTTATTATGAAAGATATATTTTGGACATTAGTTTTTATCCTACTCATAGGGTGGGTAGTCGGCTTTTTTGGTTTTGCCCAAGTGGTTGGGGGAGCCATTCATATTTTACTGGTTCTTTTAGTTATTCTTGTGGTAATTCGCCTTATTCAAGCCATAGGTGACAAAAAACAATAATTAGGGCCTGATTTGCTTTATTTTTTTTTAATTAAACAGCAGACTAGAGTTTGCTATAACTTGCAACTTAAACTCACCCAATACAAGAATCTCAAATTTGTTTGCTAGCTAATCTCTATACAACTACTGCTTTTAAAAGCTATTGTTTCTGTTTTTAGAATTGTTTAAAAAAAATGGGATAAAACAGACTTTTAAAGATCCCCAATGAAAGCTTTAAAAAAAACTTTAATAATTAACTTTAAAATAAGAACAACATGGAAAAAAAACAAATTATGAAAATCGGAAAAATCCTCTGCTGTACGGCTATAGCATTGACAGCTATTGCAGTTTTGGTAAATAAAAAATGTTGTGATACCCAAACTAACTTACAACAAGGTAAAGAAACTTAGTTATTTCTAAAATTCTATTAAGCTAGTATTCACGCAAATCAAATCAAGATGACACACACAATTGACCTAAAAGACGATGCTTCAAGGGAGCTAGATAATTTATTTACCGATAGTTTAAGGAATCTTTTTTCTGCAAAAAACGCCTTTTTAATTGAGCTTGAAAAAAGTAATAATCTAGCTAGCTCACCCAATTTAAAGCATGCAATTCAAAAAGAGTATAATAATATCCAACTAGAAATAGCTAGTTTACAGCGACTTTTCGACTTTTTAAATCACAACCAAAAGCAAAATCTGCCTGTTAATTCCTTTGTGTTTTGCGCCGCTTTACAATATATGGACAACAACGTGGTACAATCACCCTATTTAAAAGATGCACAGATTATACAGTTTTGTAATATGATACTACATTATCAAATTGCCTCTTACCAAAGCTTGCTTGTGTATAGTGATTTTTTAAAAAAACCAAAGTCCTCTGAGTTACTTACCCAAATACTAGATCAAAAAAAATTAATGCAAAAATGCTTTTCAAAACTAGCTCTATCCGAGCTTTTTATTGCTAAATAAGCCATTGCAAAAATTATTGGATTGGTCTTTTAACTAAAAGTCATCGCTCTGGATTTAAGTATGTAATACTTTTTTAGATTTATAGAGAAAATAAAAACAATATTAATCCCAAAAACACAAATTATGAACAAATTAGAATTAGAAGGAAAATGGAATCGCATAAAAGGAGCTTTTAAACAAAAGTATGGCCAGTGGTTTGATGATGAAAAACTATTTGCTGAAGGTAAATTTGATGAAGTCCTTGGAAAGCTACAAGAAAAAAGCGGAAAAACACGCCAAGAAATAGAAAAGGAAATTCAAAATTGGAAAGAAGACTAATAAAACTTTAGCTTACTTCACCTACTTTGTTTAAAGGACCAGAAAATTGCATAATTACAATGTAATTATAAATATAAAAACAGGCTATTTTTTTATAGTCTGTTTTTAGTATTTAAAACATATACCAATAAACACTTACCATATGGGGTATTTATTAAACTCACCTACTATTTATTTCTACTTACCATAAAATGGTCCCATTAAAAAGGCAAGTGCATTGGTATACTAACTAACTTCAGTATTTATTTATGGCATTAATTCTATTTGTCTTGTATATAACACCCATGTAACTTGGCTAATGTTACTTCGATCATATCAAGAACCTTACTACTGACTTTTGTGGGTTAAAAACTTACTGTTTTTATAAACAGGCTTTCACCTAAAAAATCTGCATGCAATAAAAACAATTACTTACACTTGTTTTTAAGTAGCTATGACTTTCTTGGTTAGGCCTGTAACTATAAAAAAGAGAGTTTACTGAATTGTTTTTTTAATACACAGGGCATTTATAAAAAATACCCTGTGCTTAAAAAGCAACATACAAGATAACAGGACAGTTATTATACAACACTTATAATAAATAAGCCCCTCACTAATCAAGATAATTATTGTAGTTGACCTCTTTAGGTAGATAAATTCAATACCACCTATAGATAATCGGCAATTACATCCTGCATCAAAGTAGTTGACCTTTCCAATAATAGAGACAGGGAATTATCAGTTGAAAAAAGGGCCCCTTTTTTAGCTTTGGTATCACAATCCACAATAATACCCGCAAGCTCTATAGGGACCCCTTGACTTACTAGAATTTTGGCATAAACTACTGGTCTTAAATCTACATAAGGGATATCCATTTTGGCTTGTCTAGATACCTCTGCTGCAAATTCCTTTAGTGTAAAGGGGTAATCTCCGGCTAATTCATAAATTTTATTATTATGCCCCTCACAGGTTAATACCATAGCTGCAGCTTGGGCAAAATCTGCTCGAGAGGCCCCTGAAATCAATGCGTTTTTAGCACAACCTATAAACACACCTGTACGAAGGGAGTTATCAATAAACATGGCATAATTCTCGATATAAAAACCATTCCTTAAAATGGTATAAGGTATCTCACTAAGGATAATTTCATGTTCGGTGGCTCGGTGTTCACTAGCCATTGCTAATTCAGAGCTCGAAGCGTGTAAAATACTGGTATACACAATTCTTTTTACCCCGGATAGTTTCGCTGCGAAAATAACGTTCTTATGTTGAGCAGCACGAAGACCTATTTCATTTGAACTTATTAAAAACAGGACATCCACCCCTTGTAAACCTTCCATCAATTCGGTGGGTTTGTTATAATCAAAAGCTCTTGTTGTTACTTGTAAATCAGCTATTTTTTTTGGATTACGAGCCAAGGCAATAATATTGTCTTTATCGATAATTTTCTTTAAATACTGAATGGTGAGTCTTCCTAATTGTCCACTGGCTGCGCTAACTGCTATCTTATTCATATTGAAAGATTTATATTCAAACATTTTTTAACTTCGGCTTATTTTTACACCGCTGGTAAAAAAATAAACTACTTAATTTATTTGCTTGCTAAAAACACAACTAAAGGATTAAAAAACCTAGAGGTAAACTGTTTTTATAAAAGCAGAAATATTTTATTCTTTTAACCTGTAACAAAGCTACAGCACTTTGATTGCTAATAAATGATGATTATAGGCAGTTTTATGAAGGTTTTATTCTTTTTTGAATTTTTGTCTAAATTCTAAAGGAGTACACTGATTATGCTTTTTAAAATAACTCACAAAATAGGTCGCTTCCTCAAAACCTAAATAGAAGCTAATTTCTTTGATTGATATATCACTATTTGCTAAAAGTCTTTTAGCCTCAAGTACTATTCTTTGATCAATAACTTGCTTAATGGTTTTACCTAGAACTTTTGTGGTAGCAAGATTTAACATCTTTGGGGTAACTCCCAACTGATTAGCATAATGTAAAACATGGTGTTCTTTTAAATAACCAGCCTCTAAGTTTTGATAAAATCGCATTACCAAATCCGTCTGTAGGTCATTATAAGAAGTCACCCCGATAGAGTCTGCTTCTCTTTGACAGTGATACAAAAAATTGTGTAACAAGTTCTTTAGTACAAACCGTTTTAGATAATCCTCTGGCTTTTCCAATTCTTGCTCGAGTTGTTTTACTAAAGCCCCGAAACTTTTCATCTTTTGAGCATCTTGCCTTATTACAACAGGCATATTGGGATTAAAGAGCTTATTGAAATTTAAAAAAAGAAAATCTTTTTTATCCTTTACAAAAAAGGATTCGGAGAATAAAATTGCTATTCCTTGCAGGGTACTATTTTTATCAGGAGCAAATTGCTGAATGATATGTTTGTGGAAAAACACAATAGAATTAAATTTCATTCTAACGGTTTTAAACTCCACCATATGACTCTCCTCTCCTTGTTCTAAAAGTACAATAACGTAAATTTCAACATTAACCGGGGAGCTTAAAATAGTATTAGCTCGTTGAAATAATTCTTGTAAATCCACTATTTCTATTTCGTGTACAAGTCCATGTTTTAATTGAAAACTTTTAATTTGCTGGGGTCTCATTGAAGCATTTTTTGATTTTCCTTTCTTTAAAGAGAAATATTAATGAATTACAAAATAAAAAAAACACATCTAAATGATTTATTAAATAACAAAAATTTAATAAAAACACTTAAATGAGTATTTTAATTAAAAATAGTCACCTTTCTCAAAAGGTACTATTTGTATTTACCATCCTTTTACATAATGTACTAGAAAACTCAAAGTCATCCAGAAAATATTTATAAAACACATATAAATAATAGGTTTAACTTTATAAGAAGCCTAAAGAATTTTTTAAAACCATATTTGATAAAATAAGCTAAATAATACCATATAGTTTAAACTAAAGTAAAAATAGAAACAAAGTAAAAAGCTAGCGGATATCAATACAAAATCATGCTAACTTAACCAGTTACTTTGACAATTACCCTAAAGGTTTTCCTGTTTTTCCTTCACCCTAACTCGTTATTCTATAACCCTTAGAATTTCTATAACACTTGGAATTTCTATAGCAATAGGGTTAAAACAAGACAAGGCAAATTATAAAGCGATAAACGCAATACAACTTACCTTGATTTGTTTAGTAGTCTTTAAAATGGAGAAAAACTACCATTCAAAAATTAAAAGCGAAGTGAAAAAAAAAACAAACAAATTATATTAAACTTAAAGTAAAACAACAATAAATTCACTTCTTCTATTTAATTGATGATCCTTTTGACTGCAAGATTTTTGCTTGTTGCACTTAACAACAGGTTCCCTTTGCCCAAGACCAACTGCCTGTACTCTATCAGGGGCAATTCCTTGGCTTACAATCCAATTTTTTGTTGCTTGTGCTCGTTTGCAAGACAAGAGTTCATTATAAGCCTGATCTCCAATATTATCTGTATGAGATCGAATCTGAATCACCATAGTAGGAATCTGATTTAAAACCTGTACTACTTTAGATAACTCTACAGATGCTTGTGGAGTAATAAGATAACTATCAAATTCAAAAAATATTGGTTTGAGATTCAGCTGTTTAAACAAATCATCATCTTGCTTGACAGGTATTACCGAACGATCTAGTTGCAGGTTTATTACGTCTTTTGAACTGCTAACAAACTTCTCATAATCGTTATAAAATTCATTTTGTATGTAAATTCTGTATTTCTTATCACAGGGCAAATCTTTAGTTTGAAAATAGCCCCTTTCATCGGTTTGTATCTGTTGAACTAAATCACCTTCTTTTTCATAGATTGACACCATAACACTTTTAAGTAGCATATCATTGTCTTTTTCTTTGACAACTCCTTTAATAGGTTCCCAGCATGGTATTTGTTCAAATAAATAGATATTATCGGTCGAGTTCACCGATTCCCTATTAGAGCTCACCAGACCGTTTTTGGAGTCACTATTGTAATAAATAGCAAAATCATCTGCATTACTATTAATAGGCTGGCCTATGTTTACAACCCCACCAAAGGTGTTATCTGGATTAATTTTAACCCGAAACACATCCAACCCTCCAAGCCCTGGATGCCCATCGGAGCTAAAGTATAGATAATTGTCTTTAGATATAAATCCGAAAACCTCTCTCCCGGGCGTATTTATTTGGTTTCCTAAATTCTGAGGTATCCCATAAGTCCCATCTTGATGAATCTGAACTCTATATAGATCAGAACTACCAATACTTGAAGGTTTATCAGAGCTAAAGTACAGCCATTTTTGATCAACAGACAAAGCTGGGTGTGCACAATTATAGCTATCCGAGTTAAAGGGTAACTCCACTACTTCACCCCAAGTGCCATCATCTTGTCGGCTGGCTTTAAATATCTTTAACAACGAAGTGTTTTGCTTATCCAAAGCTGGTTTACCGTTTTTCTTAGCATTATTGCTAGTAAAGTAAATAGTTTTTTGGTCCTGTGTAAACACTCCACTAGCATCATTTAACTCCGAGTCTAATTCAGGCATAAACAGTCTTGGCTGTGAAAAATCACCCTGTGGACTAATTTGTGAAATATATAGACTCGAATAAGCTTGGTTGGTCCAAGGGTTTAAATCCTTTTTCAAGGCCGAATTGGTAGCCCTAGACGAGGTAAAAACAATCCCATCTTGATAAACAACTCCTCCATAGTCCGAATAGGGACTATTTATATCCAAGACTTTTACTTGATATTCTTGTTTTTGATTTAATAATTTTTCGATATAATTCGGGTCTTTTACAAATAGTAAAGAGCGCAGATCATCTTTTTGTAAATTTGCAAACTCTTGCATAACAAGCCTTGCTTTATCGTATTTTTGTGTAGCTTTTAAACTCTGAGCATATCTATAATAATACTCAGGCTGAATTAAGGCTAGGTTCTTACCAGGGTATTGATGCTCAAATAAGCTTTGATACCATTTACTGGCCTGATCGTATTTGGCATTAAAATAATAGGAATCCCCTAGTTTTTCTAATATCTGTTGGTTTATCTGACCTTGTTCAATAGCCTTTTCGTAGAGTTGGATTGCATCAATTAGAGCATAATTCTCATATTTCTGATCCGCCTTTTGGTGCTTGTTAACCTGGGCGTAACCACAAAGGCTTGCTGTGGCAAAAAAAACAACCAACAATCCAAATTGTTTTAAGTAATGATTTATTTTCATAGCAGCTTTTTTAAAAGAAACGCGGTGTATTAATCCTTTTATTGGAGTTAAACAATTCAAATCTTAAAAAGATTTCATGCGATCCTGAGTTGTAATGAGCCAACTTGGTTGTCTCAAAATCATACGAATAACCTATGAAAATATTTTGATTTACTTGAAAACCTGCCAGGGCACTTAAAGCACTATCCCAACGATAACCAGCTCCTAAGGTGAATTTTTCATTAAACAGTACATTGGCCGATAAATCCACTTGCAGGGGCGCTCCTTGAACAGTCTTTAACAAAAATGCTGGCTTTAATTTAATATTGTAATTAATATCAAACACATAACCTCCCATTAAATAAAAGTGCATCTTCTCACGCATGGTGGTGATTTGATTATCATCATAAGCTGTAGTACTCAAAAATTGTGGTACCGAAGCTCCTAGATACATTTTATCGGAATATAAATATAATCCTGCCCCAATATTGGGAGTAAATTTATTGCTTATGTTATTTTGGGTAAACGGATCACTTTGATCATATATATGTAGCCTTGAATAATCCACATTTAGCATATTTGCAGATGCTTTAAGTCCAAAGGCCAAATGATAATCATAACCTATATTTATACTATATCCTAGATTTAAAGAAACCGTATTTTCATCCATTGCCCCTAAACGATCATTGGTATAATTCACCCCTAAAGCAAGACCATTATTAGAAATAGGACTTGAAAGAGCCAAATTAGTGGTCTTAGGTGCCCCTTGTAAACCAACCCATTGGGTACGATAAACACCAAAAATAGAAAGTACATCTTTACTGGCCACATAACCTGGGTTAATTTGACTCGTATTATACATATATTGGGTGTATTGTGGATCTTGCTGGGCATGAATATTTTGGAAACTGCCTACAAAAAGTAGGCATATTCCCAGTAATTTTATTTTATTATAAATTCTCATTAGATAATTTTATTAATTTGATTCCAGGTGTAGGTAACCTGCTTTTTTAACGGGTCTACTTCCCGTTTTATCTTTATATTCATAGTTTAGAATATAGTAGTATGTACCCGAGGGTAACTTCTGAACAGAACCAAGTTTTCCACCAGTGTTGGAATAGCCATTAAAAACATTTGAATTACTATCGTAATTCGTGGTTGAATATACTTTTGTTCCCCAACGATTAAATATCTCCACAGAGTTGTTTTCAAATCGTTGGATATTATCTATTTTAAAGTAATCGTTTTTACCATCTGCATGAGTAGACACGAAGTTATATATCACTACATCTCCCTCTAACAACCATTGTTTTTTAACTGTAGCCAGGGTAAAGACACCAAAATCTTGAATACTGGTTGGAATTGTAACAGTCTTGTTTTGTAAATCAACAATTCCACCTTGGTCTACCCATAGTTTCTGTTTCTGATCCCATTTAACCACATGAAGGTCCTCTAGGTTATCTTGTAAAATAGGTTGTGCAGTAGTGGAATCACTCCAACTAAGAGTAAGAACAACTCCTTGTTTACTATTTTTATTACTTGCCTCTACAATCCAATACTCTGTATCATTAAGGGTATTTATAACCCCTGACAATTGATTGTTTTCTAAGAAAAAGGCCTTGTCATCCAAGATATATTTACTTTGATAGATATCTGTTTTACTCAAAGGTGAGCTAATACTAGCTCCTCTATAATTCCCTTTGTCACCAGTTGGAAAACTAAAATCTTGATTCCCAATTTTTTCAACAAATCCTTGAACGTGTCCCTTATCATGTACTGTTTTTACAACCGCGGAATTCTCCAGGGTTAACATTCCCTTTAGGGAGTCAACCCTGACAATTCCATTTTGAAAATCAACCGAATTAAAAACTCGCCACTCACTTTGCAATTCAAAACTACTTTCAGGAGATTCTCCTTGAAAAACAACATCGTAAAAATCCGTTGTACCAAGACCAGAAATTATCTGTTTCTGTCCTTGATTTACTGGATTAAACACAGCCAAGGCGCTGGTTTTACCAGTAGAATGGTAATATAAATTATCGTTGTTAAAGTCACTGTAATAAATTGTTTTACCATCGTTTTTAACAACAGCTTGTTCCTTGTTTGAAAAATCATATAGACTAGACAATGTACTTTGCTGTCCAACACTTAGGGTTCCAAGGTTGACAAATATGGCTTGCTCTTGACAAAACGCTGTGCAACTAGCAAACAAACTTCCTATAAAAATTAGCTTATTTCTCATACTATAGAACTCTTTGATATACGTTAGAATTACTAATAACTTGCAATACGCCATCTATTAGTACAATGGTACAGGTAGGACAATCCGGATCTACACCCGGGTGGCCTGGTGTGTTTGGATCAACTGGGTTTGGATCCACCGACATAACACTATAGACGGTTTTATCGTTTTCTTCAGCCGTAAACCTAGCTATGTTGTAAACCGCACCACGCTGGATATCCTCAAGGGTAACCAATTTATCTGCTTTGTAAAGCCATGTTTCTCCAACATCTAAAATATTATTATTGTTTGTATCTCCTTGTAGGGGATTCGTTAGAGTTACTCCTAAAAGGTTATCGGTTATAACAACATTTCGCAAGGGTTTCTCCCCAATATTAGAAGCTTTAAAAGTAAAAGTTATTCGTTGGCCCACATAAGCATCTCTAGGCAAATCAGATTGTATTAACTCACCTTGTTTGGTAAACTCTACAAGGCTATTTCCTTGTAATTCAACAAAAGTACAACTGGAACACTCCGGATTAAACCCAGGATCCGATGGAAGCTCAGGTTGAGCAGAACGCGATATATTACTAAATGTAAAGCCGGATTCACCCATAGCGGTAACAGTGGCAAGATTATAGACTCCTTGTCTATCTATATCATCTCTTGTTATTGGATATACCCCATAAAATCCACTATAAACTTCATTTGGTTTTAATTCAACAAGTAAAGGTTGATCCCATTTTATTTCAGATAACTTGGGATCTTCTATATTTATATTAGATAATACCTGGTTGGTTTTGTTGGTTAATGTAAAACGATATATAATTTGATCTCCAAGATCTATACGTCCATTTTTGTTAGTATCTTGATACTCACCATATTTTATGAGTTCTAATTCTCCTTGAGGATACATCGCACACAACTCTTGAATTTCAGGTGTATCTTCGAAATTAAAGTAAGTATAATAATCACTAAGTCCGGGAGTAAGACCCGTCCCCATACTACCATAGGATCGGTGACCAGCATAACCATACCTGGTACTGTTTTCATCTATTGCCATACTAAGAGATCCACCCATGTAAATTGCAGTAATCTTACGTCCTTGGGTGCCAAATGGTTTTGTTAAATGCGAAGCATAAAGAATATCAAGTGGCAAACCGAGTTTACCATATTTGTTCATACCTACTGTCCACACCTCTCCGTTTTTTTGGACTGCTCCAAAACTTGGGGCACCATTACCGGTATTTCCAGTACTTCCATTAATGAAAACAATATCTGTGAAATTTTCACCTTTAGTTGTCTTTATAGGAGTCCACGAGAGAAAATCATTGTAATTATCTCCTTGACTTAACTGCCCGTAACCATTAGACCCTAATGCATATACTATCCCACTTGCCTGATCTAAAACATAGTAACTAGTTTGTACAAAATTATTACTAACCAAAGGTTTACCATGACCTCCAGAGGTTATCATGGCTATTTTGCCAACTAAAGGCGGTTTTTTCATCAAATAAGCTCTATTTGCAGCAAAAGCAATAGAACCTGCTCCAGTGAAAACATGGTCCCCCCAAGTATATAATTCATCATCATTGGTTAGTGCATAAGCATAATTAATACCTAAATCTAGGGATTTAACACCTGTTAAAGGTGTATTATCCATTTTTAAAACCTTGTGCCATCTGTCTCCATAAGTTGAAGGCACGGACACAGATTCCGGGTTACCTTTTAAATTAAAGTTATTGGTATAAATATATACCTCTCCTTTATTAGTTACCATAGCAACAACATTAACTGAGGCTCTTAGAAATTTAATATCTTTTGGCTCCAATTCAGAAGGCCAGTACTTTACCTTTGTAAAAAAAGGCTCGCCTTGCTCACCTGTTAAAGCGCTAAACATACCATATACACCAACTCTTCTGTTTGCATCAATAATTGCCTCACCCCAAGTGTAAAGTCCTTTGGTTGTTAACAAATAGTGCCCTCCAGAATCTCCTCCAACAGTTGCGTGTAAGGGAGCTCCTTCATAATTATATCCTTTAGAAGGAACAATTTGTGTAGGAGTATGATTATAAGAACTTCCTTTTGGACCTGTTAAAGGACCCCAAATTTGAAATCCTGTTTTTGTCTTAACCAAAGTGGCATAACTTGCAATTGCAAAATCAGGTGTAGCATTACCACATAGATCTCCATAATCTCTGATTATTTCAACCTTGTGTGTGGATAGGGTTGTTGAACCCTCGCGAAGTATAGCAGCTAATTCTAAATGCCCCTCTACTTTCACAAGAAAATTCACTTTACCAACCTTAGTCTCCCCGGGTTGTAAACTACCGGCATTCCAAAGATTTACTTGACTAGATATCCCAGCATCACTGGATATTACATCAAAACCAGCGTTATAGTTTATCTGTACTTGTAGATTATTAAGCACAACAGATGATTCATTGCGAATTACAAAATCTACCATAAGAGGTTCATCGATCTTAGCATAAAGTGTTTCTGGAAAAATATTCACAGAAACTCCTTGCGTACTTTGCAGTACAGATGATCCAAATGTCATCTGAACTACAAAGAATACTACTAAGACTAATTTACTTCTGATATAATTTAAAAAATTTATTTGCTTCATTCTATTTATCTTTTACAACAAACACAATATTTATAAATGAGCTCTTTGAAGCATTATTTAATACTGTATAGGTTAAATTTCCTTGTTTATCAATTTTAAGATTTCCAAAAACATTTTGATCATAATAAGTAATGTGGAATTCTAAATCCGCTACATCAACCACTGGAATATTAGCGGAAGCTCCTTCACTTCTAACAAGTGTGTTTTTGAATTGATCTGTGTATAATGCGTACAAGTTTTTTGTATAATTTCCTTTCTCTCTGGTATCAAAAACAACCGGTGGCATGTAAAAGAATTTTGGCATAACAGCATTAATCAATGTTTGCCCGTTGTCCTCTGCCGTATAGGTATAAGTACCATTTTTATTATTGGTTATAGTGGTAACTTTCTGTGCGGCTTGCAAACTTTTCCACTCCTGTCTATATGGATTATAAACCCAAACTCCATTTTTATTCTCAACAATGGTAACACCTGCTGCTGGACCATCGAAGGCTCCAGGTTTACCAGGCACTCCACTTTTATCACGTTGATCTTCAAAAGCGAATCCAGAATCTCCTTTTGCACCTGTACTTCCTTTTTCACCTCTGTCTCCTTTGTCTCCTTTGTCTCCTTTTGCTCCGGTATCCCCTTTGTCTCCTTTTGCCCCTGGATTTCCAGTTGCTCCAGTATCACCTTTGTCTCCTTTTGCTCCAGTATTACCTGTGGCTCCTTTAATGCTAGTTAAAAACGCCGCTTCATCTTTATTGGCATTACCTGGTTGTTGTTTCCAGATCTCAAAAGCAGATTTTCCAGCATCACCCTTGTCTCCTTTTGCTCCTGGAATTCCACCTGCTCCAGTCTCTCCTTTAGATCCTTTTGCTCCAGTATCCCCTTTGGATCCTTTAATGCTAGTTAAAAATGCCGCTTCATCTTTATTGGCATTACCTGGTTGTTGTTTCCAGATCTCAAAAGCAGATTTTCCAGCATCACCAGTTTCACCTTTATCTCCTTTTTGTCCAATATTATTTTTATGAAATTCCTCCTGGGTTTTATTTTCATTTCCAGGAATCTCTTTCCAGATTTCAAAGGCAGATTTACCATCCACTCCATCTTTACCGTGAACATTAGTCCAAGTACCAGTAGATTCGTTATAGATCCATAAACCATCTTGGTTTACAACCATGTTAACTCCTTTTCCTGGGCCTCCTGGCTCACCTGGAGTACCTGGGGTTCCACTTTGACCTGGAGATCCAGCAATACCTTGAGCTCCAACAAGTCCAGCTAAAAACTCATCTTGAGTCTTATTTTCATTTCCTGAAATCTCTTTCCATAATTCAAAAGCTGATTTACCATCTTGTCCTTTCTCACCTGTTTGACTGGTATAGAACTCTTGAATTGTTTTATTTTCATTTCCTGGAATTTCTTTCCATAAATCAAAAGCTGATTTACCATCCACTCCATCTTTACCATGTACATTAATCCAAGAACCAGTAGCCTGGTTATAGATCCATAAACCATCTTGGTTTACAACCATGCTAACTCCTTTTCCGGGACCACCTGGTTCACCTGGGGTACCTGGGGTTCCGCTTTGACCTGGAAGTCCAGCAATACCTTGAGCTCCAATAAGTCCTGCTACAAACTCTTCTTGCGTTTTATCTTCATTTCCTGGAACTTCTTTCCATAAATCAAAAGCCGATTTACCATCCACTCCGTCGATACCATCTTTACCATGAACATTAGTCCAAGTACCGGTAGACTCGTTATAAATCCATAAACCATCTTGATTTACAACCATATTAACTCCTTTACCTGGACCACCTGGCTCACCTGGAGTACCTGGGGTTCCACTTTGACCTGGAAGTCCGGCAATACCTTGAGCTCCAATAAGACCTGCTACAAACTCCTCTTGGGTTTTATCTTCATTTCCTGGAACTTCTTTCCATAAATCAAAAGCTGATTTACCATCCACTCCATCTTTACCGTGTACATTAATCCAAGAACCTGTAGACTCGTTATAGATCCATAAACCGTCTTGGTTTACAACCATGCTAACTCCTTTACCTGGACCACCCGGCTCACCTGGAGTACCTGGAGTTCCGCTTTGACCTGGAAGTCCAGCAATACCTTGAGCTCCAATAAGTCCTGCTACAAACTCTTCTTGCGTTTTATCTTCATTCCCTGGAACTTCTTTCCATAAATCAAAAGCTGATTTACCATCCACTCCGTCTATACCATCCTTACCGTGAACATTAGTCCAAGTACCAGTAGATTCGTTATAGATCCATAAACCATCTTGGTTTACAACCATGCTAACTCCTTTTCCCGGACCACCTGGCTCACCTGGAGTACCTGGGGTTCCACTTTGACCTGGAAGTCCAGCAATACCTTGAGCTCCAATAAGTCCAGCTAAAAACTCTTCTTGAGTCTTATTTTCATTTCCTGGAACTTCTTTCCATAATTCAAAAGCTGATTTACCATCTTGTCCTTTCTCTCCTGTTTGACTGGTATAGAATTCCTGAATTGTTTTATTTTCATTTCCTGGAATTTCTTTCCAGATTTCAAAAGCAGATTTACCATCCACTCCGTCTTTACCGTGAACATTAGTCCATGTACCAGTAGCCTCGTTATAGATCCATAAACCATCTTGGTTTACAACCATGTTTACTCCTTTTCCGGGACCACCTGGTTCACCTGGGGTACCTGGGGTTCCACTTTGACCTGGAAGACCAGCAATACCTTGAGCTCCAATAAGTCCTGCTACAAACTCCTCTTGGGTTTTATTTTCATTTCCTGGAACTTCTTTCCATAAATCAAAAGCTGATTTACCATCTTTTCCATCTTTACCGTGTACATTAATCCAAGAACCTGTAGATTCGTTATATATCCATAAACCGTCTTGGTTTACAACCATGCTAACTCCTTTACCTGGACCACCTGGCTCACCTGGTGTACCTGGGGTACCACTTTGACCTGGAAGTCCAGCAATACCTTGTGCTCCAATAAGTCCTGCTACAAACTCTTCTTGCGTTTTATTTTCATTTCCTGGAACTTCTTTCCATAAATCAAAAGCTGATTTACCATCCACTCCATCTTTACCGTGAACATTAGTCCAAGTACCGGTAGACTCGTTATAGATCCATAAACCATCTTGGTTTACAACCATGCTAACTCCTTTTCCTGGACCTCCTGGCTCACCTGGAGTACCTGGGGTTCCACTTTGACCTGGAAGTCCTGCAATACCTTGAGCTCCAACTAGTCCAGCTAAGAACTCTTCTAAGGTTTTGGTCTCATTTCCTGCAATTTCTTTCCACAATTCAAAGGCAGATTTACCATCTTCCCCTTTCTCTCCATCTTTACCGTGTACATTAATCCAAGAACCGGTAGACTCGTTATAGATCCATAAACCATCTTGGTTTATAACCATGCTAACTCCTTTTCCGGGACCACCTGGTTCACCTGGGGTACCTGGGGTTCCACTTTGACCTGGAAGTCCTGCAATACCTTGAGCTCCAACAAGCCCAGCTACAAACTCTTCTTGGGTTTTATTTTCATTTCCTGGAACTTCTTTCCATAAATCAAAAGCTGATTTACCATCCACTCCATCTTTACCGTGTACATTAATCCAAGAACCTGTAGACTCGTTATAGATCCATAAACCATCTTGGTTTACAACCATATTAACTCCTTTACCTGGACCACCCGGCTCACCTGGGGTACCTGGAGTTCCACTTTGACCTGGAAGACCAGCAATACCTTGAGCTCCAATAAGTCCAGCTACAAACTCGTCTTGCGTTTTATTTTCATTTCCTGGAACTTCTTTCCATAAATCAAAAGCTGATTTACCATCCACTCCATCTTTACCATGTACATTAATCCAAGAACCTGTAGATTCGTTATAGATCCATAAACCGTCTTGGTTTACAACCAAATTAACTCCTTTACCTGGACCACCTGGTTCACCTGGAGTACCTGGGGTTCCACTTTGACCTGGGAATCCTGCAATCCCCTGAGCTCCAACAAGTCCAGTTAAAAATTCATCTTGGGTTTTATTTTCATTTCCTGGAATCTCTTTCCATAAATCAAAAGCTGATTTACCATCTTTTCCATCTTTACCAGTTATCTGATCGCTAACAATAGATTCCATGTAAACTTTCATATCGTCTGAATTAACCAAACGTTGCCATGTATCTTTATTCCAGTAGTAATAACCTGGTTTTAAATACTCTGTAGTTGTTGTATTATAAATAATCAAACTCTCTACATTACCATTTGCAATTGTTGAACTATCTTTGTGGTCAACTAATGCAACATTGGGAATCAATACCCCTTTATCGGATGATAAAATAGTTAACTCGGCAGATTTATTTGGGTTGGCTGTACCGATTCCAACTTGGCCATACATGTAATTTGAAAATACAAGTAAAGCAGCGGGTAAAATTATTTTCTTCATTAAACTTTTCTTTTTGTTTTACGAAGGCAAAATTATTATCGGTCATGTTAAGAATTGTTTCGCAATATCATAAAACAGTATACAATTGATAATTTAAAGCATGAACACCCTTATTTAAATGTTTTTTTTATACCAAAAACTACTAAAATAAGAGAATACTGTAATAATTTAAATATTTATTAAACGTTAAAGAACCATTCAAAAACCGCATTTGATTCGCGAAACGCATCAAATAGCCCATTATTTATCATTGAAGACACGATAATTAACATTGGGAAAATTAAAAAGTCAGGTATTTTAATACTTTGCATTTTTTTATTTACTAAAGAATCTATCATTCTCACTTTTTCGCACAAAAATCACTTGTTTTAGTATCAAAACAACAATAAACAATTCTATTTGAGCTTTTCAAATTCAATTTTTCCCCTATTTTTTCTTTTGGAAAGCCAAAAAAACAGAAAAATAAGAGCCAGAAGCAAAAAATTTGCTTGTATAAATTTAAAAATCAACTCATTAAAGACTAATTATTGTCTAAAAAAGAGCACTTTTATCAAGACAAAGGGCTTTTCTTATTTTCATAGTGTAGATTCTATATTCTTAAAAAATATTAACTGGCTTTGTTTTCTAGGATTCTGGTAGTAAAAACCTATCAAACTCTTATAAGATCACAAGACCTTAGTTGTCTTTATATATTGTCTTGCGACTAAGAGAAAGCAAAAACAAGGAGTAGCGTACAACAACTCTGTAAAACCTTACTTACAAATAGATCATTTTAGACCTACTCAATGCCTTTAAATTAAATTCAAGAGTTGTTTAAGAACTAATTAGATTGTCTTGTTTTTAGAATAAAACAAAGCAAATAAAGCCTATTGAGGAAGTATCCTAAAAAATATTGCAGCAATAAAGGACCAACTATATCCTTTATTATAAAGTAGAGAGAGTTATATAGGCTACAGCACTTTTTATACCTGCTTGATCTATGGGAATTACTTCTATTTTACTTACCCACCCACCGTATTTGAAAAAACATTGTACTAATTAAAGTCTTTCTGCTGGCTTTTTTTTTACCCGTTGCATTTATTACTTGAATGTAGGAATAAAAAAAGTGCTGTAAGAAAAAAAAGACTTGCAACTTAATAACCTACAACTGCTTTACAGAGCCTTCTTTTAAATAAAAAAGACAAAAAAAGCCTACCAAACCATAGATAAAAAACAATTAATGCTTTAAACCCTAGTAAAGTGGAAGTTTCTAATTGAAATAGTTAAGAAGTTTGACTTTAATGTAATAAGCAAAGAGCTTAGTTTTATGTAAAAGTATGAAGTCAATTTTAATAGATACTCAGGTATATATTACATACAGTTTTAGATCATTATTTAATAGATACTTAGAGTTTGTATCACTTTACAGCAATCTAGGTCTTTGATATAAACTAAGAGTTTATATCACTATAGAAAAACATCTAGTCCCCTTGGTGTTTATATATCATCAAATTAATCTGACTTTAGATTAATATATAGGTCTTTGATATAGGTTAAAAGCATATATCCATTAGAATAAGATCAAGGTCCTTATTATTTATATACCAGTAAATTAATCTCGCTTTACATTAATTGATAGATCTTTGATATAGGCTAAAAGCCTATATCCCTTTAGAATAAGATCAAGGTCTTTGTTATTTATATACCAGTAAATTAATCTCGCTTTACATTAATTGATAGATCTTTGATATAGGCTAAAAGTCTATATCCCTTTAGAATAAGATCAAGGTCTTTATTATTTAAATACCTATAAATTAATCTCGCTTTGTATTAATATATAGATCTTTGCTATATAATGGGAATTATCCATTAAGTGATATAAAAGTCTTTTTTTGTCTCCTACTTCAAATTAACGAAACACTATGGACAATTATGGCTAGGAAAATAAAAATAAGATCCCTAAACATTCCCAAGGTTGCTTATATACAATACTCTTCTTTAGATATCAAAAAAGACTTATTTTAATCCCTCCTTGGACACAAAATAGACCATAAAACATTATAGGTAAAGAATTGCTTATAAAATATTTATGCTCTACAAATCTTCTTTATTATTATCCACTGTTTCATCTAACCCCTCACACATGTCTATAATAAAGCAAAAACAAATTAATTAACCTTTTAAACTAAGATATTGCTTTTTAAAGACGATTACTAAAAAGGAAAGAACAGTTCTAAGATTCCCATTGAGTATATAAATATCTATAAATATGTGAATTAATTAAAAAAATAAGTAATAATCGATATACTATTAGGTAATCTCTGAGGGTGCAAACCCATAAACAGTTACAAAAGCACGATAAAAACTAATTCGATTATTAAAGCCAGCCATAATGCTTAAATCCTCAATACTAATTTTATTCTTATTATCCTTTATTAGCTCGATAGCATACTCAACTTTTAAGCGATTTATATAGTTTTTAAAAGTCACAGAACTAGATTGTCTAATATATCGGCGAACTATAGTAGCTGGATAACCTACATGTTGAGCAAATCCATCTAAGGATAAATCTGGATTAAGAAAGGCCTTGTTATCTATTATCTCTTTACTTATCTGATGGCGTAAAGAGTTGTAAACTTCCTGTTGACTATTTTTCTTCCTTCTTGTTTCTTGAGGCTTCGGGCTTTCGGTACTACCTTGGGGCTGATCACTGGGAATATCAACGGGATTAAATGGCTTAAAAAAGGAATATATTTTTTTAAATCTCGACCTTACTCGCAGCCATAAACGACCTGAAATCTTTTTTTGGAACATTAAAAAAGTCCCAAAAATAATAATGATTACCCCTCCTTGTAAACCAACCTGAAAGTGATTGATAATATTGTTTATTAATGCAGATCGCCCCCATAAATCTAAATAAGTTAGAAGATAACTATTAAAGAGCACTAAATTTAAAATGATACAGAAGTTTAAAACACTGATACAATAGAACCACTCTCTGTATATGAACATCTTATTTTTAAAGTAATGACTATATACCAAAAAGTAAAGTACAGTAAACACATTAATGAATTCGAAAACCAACCAATAAGTGTTATACAGAAATAACAGTCCAAGCAAAAAGCCTCCTAAAATGATAACGAAACTAATCTCTAGTTTAAGTCGTTTTGAATTATCAGGATTAGAATATGCTAGTACCAGAACTATTAGCATAATTGCTGTAAAAAGGGTATTATTCCAAATATCATTAAAAATAATATTACCTAAATAAAAACCTACAAATAAAGCAACAGAAAGAAATCCATAGAAAATTAAACTAACAACATGCATTAATCTATCATCTACGGAAACTTGTCGTAAGGCAATCTCATTTTTCATTTTATTTTACTTTTTTTATAATTAAAAAACTAGCACAACCACAAAATACATCCTAATATTCCCTAAAAAGGCTAGGCGTACGATTTCAAACTTACTATTTAGATTCTTAAAACGTGTTTCAATAAAACCTAACTATTTGACACGTCTATAGCGCTCCATGCTTTAACATATACCTACAAATGACAAAACATGGCAATTATAAAAAACATAAAACAAACTAATTTTTGACAAGCTTCAGAGTCAGAAAATATCCTATTTTCAATAAATTGGAATATCACCCTTTGATATTACCCTTAGAACTATCACAAAAGTAATTAGTTACCAATCCACCTTTACAAGGCGATTCAGAATATTGTTATTTTATAAGAACCTTACATAAACAAATATGGAAAGTCCTACCCACCTTAATTAAATGTTAAGGTTTAATACAAATATAATAAAAATAAAACAAGTTTTAAGTTGAAATTTATAATAATTTATCTATTTAAGATAACAATTGAAACAAAAACAACGTTATTTTTATTACTAATTTTAACAAAATTAAGAAATCAAAAGCTTGTTAAATTTTAAAGACACTAGCTTTTTACTGCCAATTAGAACTGTAAACAGCTCCGGTATTAAAGCCCCATAAGGCTTTAAGCGTTATAAATTAAAACAAACCTTGAATATAGAAGGCTGTAAAAATTACAATTATTGATCCTTAGCTGTCTTACGGATAGTTTTTCCGATAAAGATATTTAAGCCTTATGCTTTTATTTTATAAACTATAAAGATGTCCTTTAGGTAGACAATTTTTATATTTACATCCTATAAACAATTTTAAGATGCTAGACTCAAACCTATCTATTACACCCTACAAACAGATATATCGTAGCGCTATACTTAATATATGGGAAAACTCCGTTAAAGCTACTCATGACTTTTTAAGTGCGGAAGATTTTATCGAAATCAAAAAACTAGTTGAAAACATGGACTTTACTACACTTGATATATATTGCTTGACTTTTAAAGATCAAGTACTAGGGTTTATTGGTATTTTTAAAAACAAAGTAGAAATGCTATTTATAGATCCTAAGTACTTTAGAGAAGGTTTTGGAAGAAAACTCTTAGAATTCGCCATAAAATGCAAGAATGCTTACCTAGTGGATGTTAATCAACAAAACCACCAGGCTTTTTTATTTTATAAAAAGCTTGGTTTTCATATCATTGATAGATCAGAAAAAGATGATCAAGGTAGAGATTATCCGATTTTAAAATTAAGTTTAAAACCTTAGTGTATCATATGGTATCTAACCGTACAAACTCTTTGTGATTTATAACCGCCAGAAACTAAAGTATACCAAAAACAAAAAAAGCTAGTACACATGCTTTAAAAGATTCAATTTATCCCTAATGCTTATTATTCCTAATAAAGCAAATTAACCCTTATATATTCCACTTCATTTTTGTGGCAAATTTTTTAAGAAGTCTATACCCCTTTACTTTGGAAGTTAATATATCATCAAAACAAATCAGTCTCCTGTTCTAATAATTAATTAACGCTTTTAAGCAAAGAATAAATATGCTAAAAGGAGGGTTTTTCTGCCTTGGAGACAAAAAGATTTACTCAAAAAGGAGGATTTTCCTGCCTTTGATAAAAAAAACAAATACGCTAAAAGGAGGGTTTTCCCGCCTCTGATAGAAAAAGATATACGTGAAAAAGGAGGGTTTTCCCGCCTCTGATAGAAAAAGATATACGTGAAAAAGGAGGGTTTACCCGCCTCTAATAGAAAATGATCTACTCAAAAAGGAGGGTTTTCCCGCCTCTAATAGAAAAAAGACTTACCCAAAAAAGGAGGGTTTTCCCGCCTCTAATAGAAAAAAGACTTACCCAAAAAAGGAGGGTTTACCCGCCTCTAATAGAAAATGATCTACTCAAAAAGGAGAGTTTTCCCGCCTTGGAGACAAAAGAATTACCCAAAAAAGGAGGGTTTTCCCGCCCTTGATGAATAAACAAATACGTAAAAAGGAGGGTTTTCCAGCCTCTAATAGAAAAAGACTTACCAAAAAAAGGAGGGTTTTCCCGCCTTGGAGACAAAAGGACCTACTCAAAAAGGAGGGTTTTCCCGCCTCTAATAGAAAAAAGACTTACCCAAAAAAGGAGGGTTTTCCCCCCTTGATGAATAAAAAAACACGTAAAAAGGAGGGTTTTCCTACCTCTAATAGAAAATGATCTACTCAAAAAGGAGGGTTTTCCCGCCTCTAATAGAAAAAAATATACGCGAAAAGGAGGGTTTTCCCGCCTCTAATAGAAAATGATCTACTCAAAAAGGAGGGTTTTCCCGCCTCTCATAAAAAAAGATATACGCGAAAAAGGAGGGCTTTCCCGCCTCTCATAAAAAAAGATATACGCGAAAAAGGAGGGTTTTCCCGCCTCTGATAGAAAAAAGATATACGCGAAAAAGGAGGGTTTTCCCGCCTCTCATAAAAAAGATATACGCGAAAAAGGAGGGTTTTCCCGCCTCTCAAAAAAAAAGATATACGCGAAAAGGAGGGTTTTCCCGCCTCTCATAAAAAAAGATATACGCGAAAAAGGAGGGTTTTCCCGCCTCTCAAAAAAAAAGATATACGCGAAAAAGGAGGGTTTTCCCGCCTCTCATAAAAAAGATATACGCGAAAAAGGAGGGTTTTCCCGCCTCTCAAAAAAAAAGATATACGCGAAAAGGAGGGTTTTCCCGCCTCTAATAGAAAAAGACTTACCCAAAAAAGGAGGGTATTCCCGCCTCTGATAGAAAAAAGACTTACCCAAAAAAGGAGGGTTTTCCCGCCTTTGATAGAAAAAGATTTACTCAAAAAGGAGGGTTTACCCGCCTTTGATAGAAAAAGATATACGTAAAAAGGAGGGTTTTCCCGCCTTGGAGACAAAAGGATCTACTTAAAAAGGAGGGTATTCCCGCCTCTGATAGAAAATAATCTACTCAAAAAGGAGGGTATTCCCGCCTCTGATAGAAAAAGAGATGCGCTTAAAGGAGGATTTTCCCGCCCTTGATAAAAAAAGCAAATACGCGAAAAAGGAGGGTTTTCCCGCCCTTGATGAATAAACAAATACGTAAAAAGGAGGGTTTTCCCGCCTTGGAGACAAAATGATCTACTCAAAAAGGAGGGTTTTCCCGCCTCTGATAGAAAAAGACTTACCCAAAAAAGGAGGGTTTTCCCGCCTTGGAGACAAAATGATCTACTCAAAAAGGAGGGTTTTCCCGCCTTGGAGACAAAATGATCTACTCAAAAAGGAGGGTTTTCCTGCCTCTGATAGAAAACGATATACGCTAAAAAGGAGGGTTTTCCCGCCCTTGATGAATAAACAAATACGTAAAAAGGAGGGTTTACCCGCCTCTGATAGAAAATGATCTACTCAAAAAGGAGGGTTTTCCCGCCTCTAATAAAAAACGATATACGTAAAAAGGAGGGTTTACCCGCCTCTAATAAAAAACGATATACGTAAAAAGGAGGGTTTACCCGCCTCTGATAGAAAAAAGACTTACCCAAAAAAGGAGGGTTTTCCAGCCTCTAATAGAAAATGATCTACTCAAAAAGGAGGGTTTTCCAGCCTTCTATATTTATGTAAGATATTACTTTAGTTGTTTAAATTATCTACCATGGTAACGATATCTATAATAAAAAAACCCTCAAATTAAGTAGTAATTTAATTAGAGGGTGTAGAATTTATAAAGTGCTTTAAGCTTTTTTTGGAGGTAAGTCAAATGCTTCTGCATTATGTTCAAAATGTCCTTTATGCGCACCGTCACAAAAAGGTTTGTTTTTAGATAATCCGCAACGGCAAATAGAAACAATCGTTCTTCCTTGTAATCCGTATGAGTTACCATGCTTATCAACGATTTCGAAATCACCTTCAATCTTTACCGATCCATTATCATTAATGGTAAGTTTTGTTTTAGTCATATCTATTAATTGTAATGAGTTTAAAGCAAAACTAAGTATAAATAATGCTATTTTGACACTTGAAACTCTATTTAGAAACGTTCCTTTTAAGCTTCTTTATTTCAAGAAAATTAAAACTTACCTCTACAAAGTAACAAGATACTTTCCTTGTAAATAACTACTTAATAAATACTACAAAAAGTATGTTAACACCCAATGTCCTGTAAAGCAAAATGCAAATAATTATGCAATAGAAACTAACTCTATTTTCACATAACAATCTTAAAAAAATATCCAATTTGAGTTTTTAACCTTTTTGGAATTACTACTTTGCATTACCCCTCCCCTTTATTTACTTTAAGTTAGATTTATGATGTATTTAGAGTAATTCCAGTACTCTTTCTGGTGGACGCGCAATTATAGCCTTATCTGCCAAAACTACGATAGGTCTTTGCAAAAGAGTTGGGTTCTCTATTATAACTTGTATCCACTGATCAAAAGAGTACTCTTTATCTTGAAATTTCTCGATAAATAAACTATCAGTTGTTCTGATAATATCCAAAGGTTGCATATCTAATTTTTTCAGAAGATCAATTAGCTCTTCCCTTGTAAGACTCTGATGGATATACTGTTTTATATCAAATTTAAAATTATTCTCTAAAAGTAAATTCAAGGCCTTACAGCTCTTACTGCAATTAGTGTTGTGGTATATTTTCATAGTTAACAATCATAATTTATATTGGTAAAAATACAAAAAAGTCTCATCTACTATTTTTAAAAAATCATTTTACTACTGCAAGTTATTTTAATAAATTACAGTTAATATTCATTAGTTCAAAAACAGCAACATCAAGACCTCTTTGGTATCCATAGCGACCTATCTATAATTAGTCCTTAATCGCACAAATTCATAGTTAACAAAATAAGGGTACAAGTTTGTCTTGTACATAAAAAGAGATTTACAAAAACAGTAAATGAAAAAGTACAACTTTAATAGCTAAGTTAAAATATTACCACTCTTCCCTTTTAATAAACGATATTTACTTGCTGTTCCAAGAGTACCTACAGTATAAGATATTGAAACTTACTAAGTCTTCACTTTTATTTTTTTAAATTAATTAAAGCTTACGTTTTTTGCTTTTCACTTTTTTCTCTATGTTTACAACAACTTATTTACAAATATGAAAAACACTACTTTAACCAATAGATATGGATCACTAGCCTCTTGGGTATATCATATTGATAAACCTATTGGAAGGTCTTTTGGAGATGTGGAATACTACAGTGAGAGATTAAAAAATACACAAGGAAAAATTCTAGAGCCTGCTTGTGGAAACGGCAGAATATTAATTCCTTTATTAGAAACTGGATTTGATATAGAAGGTTTCGATGCTTCTGCAGAAATGCTTGCTTATTGTGAACAAGAATGCCTAAAAAGAGGACTAAAAGGAAACTTTAAACAAGAAATGTTCCATACATTCACACACACTACACCTTATGAGGCTATTATAATTCCTGCTGGTTCATTTCAGCTAATCACAGATGTAAATGAATCTATTACGGTTTTAAAACGCTTTAAATCAGCATTAAAAGACAATGGACGACTTATTGTTGATTTATCTCTTTTGTCTTCACTTTTTGAACCTGCTACTCTTGCTAGGCAATGGAATATACCAAGGGGACTACTAACACTTAATGAAGCACGTGTAGAAACAAATTACGTATCACAAACAACGGTTTCTCAACTTAGATACGAACATTGGGACAATGAAAAAGGACTAATCAATTCGGAGATTGATTTATTTTCCCTTCGCTTTTGGGGTGTAAAAGAGTTTGAATTAGCCCTTAAGACTGCAGGCTTCACAAAGGTTACCATTAGTAGTAATTATAACTATTTACAGGCTCCAGATACGCAAACACATACCGTGACTTTTGAAGCTATGTAACAGTTTTAGGTTTTGCCAAAAAGTACTTATAAGCTTTGATTAACAAGCCTAAATACTTAAAAAAAAAACGATCGCTTTGCTAAGTGTAACAATAAAGGAATTTATATGGCTTAACCTTCAAGGTATAAACTTTAAAATTGCACTTAGCTTAAAAAAAAAAATCATTTAAGCCATGATTAAAGCATCTCTAAAATAGCATTCTAGTGTTGTATCCTACAAGATAAAACAATACTAACCGCCTTTATATAGACTTTGGATTTAAGATCAGAAAATTAAAAACCAATATTGAAAACTAATATTGGATTTTCTGATCTTAATAACGAGTTGTACAAGCGGTATACACTTTAGACTCTTATAGCCAGTTTTTCTAATTAATTTTCATCAGACTAATACTGATAAGCTTTTATAAAGTCAGGGTAAATAGTTTCACTATAATCTAAAATATCCTGCGCTTGTTTTTGCTTACCCGAACGTTTAAAAAAATCAATTACAAGTTTTAGATAATTAGCATCTGGCACAAATCTATGGTTCATTTTAATGGAGAAACTCTCATAGGAGTCTTTTATAAGATCTGGATTTTGTTCGACTTGTTTAAAGTTTATATCAAACCCTTGAAATAAATATTTTAAAGCATCTATATTAGCTTTTAAAACAATACTTCCATGGTCTTCCTCCGGATATTGTTTATAAATATATTCTAATCCCAGATTATCTTCTTTTTGTATTAGTGAATCAAATTCTTTGATGGCTTTATAATGCGCTTGTAAGTGTCCTTTGTTTTGTAAAGCTCCAACTTGAGATAAGAATAGTTTTTTTCCGTGATAATTCTCAGCCATTGTGGCTTTAAACTGCTGTAAAATATATTCCCCATCCCACCAAATACTTGGATCATGGACCACGAAGCTTTTAAAAGTGTCGTTGTTTTTTAATAGGTAGTTTAAACTAGTAATACCTCCAAAAGAATGTCCTATTAATATATTATAGCCATTAGTTGAAAAATTAGATTCAACAAAGGGAATTAAATCTTGCTCTATAAAAGCGAAAAATTTTGCATTACCACCAGTCTCTCCAGATATCCTAGCTTTTTCCTGCACACTCATGTTTAAAGGTGTACTAGGTGTTAAATCTCGTGATCGATCTGTATTGATAATTCCAACCACAATCATGGGAGGTATTTTTGGATAAGGCCCCTTGGATAGATTAGCTATAATCCCAGTTAAATAATGAAAGTTACTCTCCGAGTCCAGTAAGTAAACAACTGGATAACTAGAATTTTCCAATTTAGTATCATATCCTAGTGGTAAATAAATTTCTACTTCTCTTTGTTCTTGTAGCTCATTGGCATAAAGAGAGTATTTACTTCCAATTGATATTGGCTTTACTTCTTGAGCTCTTCCTATAACACTAAACATAAATAAGGTTATAATTATTAAATAACTTTTATACATACCAAAGATTTAAAACTTGCTGTTTAAAACGGTAAAGATATTATTTAGAATTATTCTACACAACAAATCATTCAAATCATTTCTTCTTAAGGCAAAATTTTCGTCTGCTTTTTCATTTAATTCTGACTCACCCAGTAACCAATAAAGTTACATACCCTTTAAAATGAAAAAAACTCGGTAAAACAATTTGATTTAATTAATTACTAAAAGAACGTATGACAAGAGAACAAAGAATCTCTTTTTAGAGCACCAATCTTATAAGATTTTATTCTCTTTATAGTTTTTCGCTTTGTATAAAGTTAAAAACGCGTAGCAACTATTTTTTGAAACGTCTTTTTCTTGTAAAATTTTCTGAAACACCAAAACAAACAACTAGCTGATTATCAACACTTACGACTGTTCAAAAAATCAACACACAAAGAAATAGATATAATATACGAAATTATACTTAAAACTGTTATCCAAAAAGGATATATTTACTTAAATTTTAATTTCATAATAACCTTACAACCTTACTTAAGATTAAAAACCGGTACCTACAATGAGAAAATACTTTTACTTACAAAGTGCAACTGTAGAAGGACCATTTACATTAGAAGAGTTAAAAAAGGCTAATCCCAGTCCAATTACTTTAATTTGGCATAAAGAATTAAAGCATTGGATTCAAGCCGAGCAAGTAGATGAATTAAAAGAGTTCTTTGGATTACCATCTAATAAGAAAGCTTTATTTAAAACCTTGCTTATTACTCTTGCGTTTGTAAATCCGCTACGGATTACTGTAATAACATGGTTAAAACATTGTACCAAAAAACAACTTAATTAATACTAAGTTTAATTACAGTAATTTTTTAGATCCCCAGTATTCTAATCTGATAATCCTAATTCTTAATCGCTTTACTAAGAAAAGGTAAGAAATCACTACACTAGTTGGTTATCTTTTAAGATAATACCTAGTGTAGTTTTCTTTTTAAAGGTTGATTTGGACCACCGAAGCGTAGTCTATCTTAACATCAAAAGTTTTTTCTAAGGGAATATTATAAAAATGATTTAAAAAACACCTAATCACACCGGCATGAGTAACTAGAACAACTCGTTTATAATTTTGACTTTTCAATGCCTTTATAAATTCTACAACACGCTGATTTAAATCTAAAAAGCTTTCTCCTTCCTTGGCCCTTTGATTTACAAAATCATCATACCAAGGCTGAATTTCCTGCAGATTGATATCCTCCCACCTTTGTAGTTCCCAGGCTCCAAAATTCATTTCTTTCAATCTACTATCTGATCGTACTTCTAATTCCCCTAAGTAACTTGCAAGGTCACTAGCTGCTTGCTTACACCTTATTAAAGGACTAGTATATATTATATCAAAGTCTCCTTGCAAAAGATCTTTGATTTCACCAAGCTCTTTACTATAAGTTGATTTAAGAAAAACATCACTATGCCCGTAACATACTCCTTTATCTATATCTACACTTGTGTGACGTATTAAATAAATTTCCATAATATTATAAATCCTATATAAATCATCACCTCGGTTACCTGCTGTACCGTACCTAGGCAATCCCCCGTATAACCACCTATGTGTTTATTGAAATACCAACCTAAATAAACTTTACCCAAATAAGCAAAAACAAGTACTAATAAATAAATTGGATTAGCTAAAAACAAAAAAGGTAGTAAAGTAAAAACAAGTCCAACTAAAAGAGTTTTTGTAGGTAATGCCTTACTTGCAATGGGTTTACTTTTACTTTGATCAATATCGGTGACATAACTATGGGTATGGATCATAAGACCCGATAGATACCTACTGGCACTATGAGCGATAACAAGTACGATAAGAAATTCCTTTAAATTAACCTGGGCCAAAAATACCATGGATTCAAACTTCAAAAGTAAGATTAACACAATACCTATTACACCATATGCTCCCATACGGCTATCTTTCATTATAGTAAGTATCTTTTGTTTACCATAACCACCTCCAAAACTATCGCACACATCACCTAAACCATCTTCGTGAAAAGCCCCTGTTAAAAGCACACTGGCAATAATCATAAGCACAAGACTCACGGAAATTGGCAATACCAAATGACATACATAAAAAACAACAGCATTAAATACCCCTACAAACAGCCCAACTAATGGATAATACTTCTGCGATTGATTCATAATCTCATTGGAATACGCCACTTTAAAAGGTATAGGAATTCTAGTAAAAAACATTAAGGCCGTTAAAAAATAAGTAATTTCCTTTTTTAACATGCTACACTATTTATTTGAAACTCCAGCGCTATCAAAGCTGGCCATTTCATTTAAAAAATTTACCGCGCTTTGCACAATAGGATAAGCTAAAGCACAACCGGTTCCCTCGCCAACACGTAGATTTAAATTTAAAATTGCACGCTGACCAATGGCCTTTAAAAACTCTTTATGCCCAACTTCATCCGAAACATGGCAAAATATTGCATTTTGATCTATTTCTGGATTTATTGCTCGCGCTATCCCATAAGCAGCTGTAGCAATAAAACCATCTACCATAATAAGCATATTAAGTTTTTTAGCCTGTAACATACCCCCTGTGATTTGAGCAATTTCAAATCCCCCAACACTTTGCAAAATATCTAGAGGTTCTTTAACATCACTATGTTTTTGTATAACACCTTGCAAAATGGCTAACTTGTGATATAACTGCTGGTCATTCATTCCTGTTCCACGTCCCACACAATCCGAAATAGGCAATCCCGTTAACATAGACATTATCAACGATGCGCTAGATGTATTACCAATACCCATTTCACCAAAGCCAATTATATTACATCCTGAATCAAAAGCATTTTCAACAATCTTAGCTCCACTAGTAAAGCAAAAGTCTAATTGCTCTTTACTCATGGCCTTTTGTTCTAAACAATTATTGGTACCGTAACCCGCTTTAGCTTTTATTAAAGCATGGTGGTCTTCAAAGTCAAAATTCACCCCAGCATCTACAATTTTTATGTCTATATTGTTTTGCTTACAAAAAACATTAATTGCAGCCCCGTTTGATAAAAAGTTTAAAACCATCTGATGGGTTACCTCAGGTGGATAGGCGCTAACACCCTTTTTAGCTAAGCCATGATCCCCTGCAAAGACAACCATAGTAGGATTATTCAAACAAGGAGTTAAGGTGTTTTGAACCTTTGCAACTTTAAAAGCTAATTCTTCTAAAAACCCTAGCGAACCTAGAGGCTTCGTTTTCAAATCGATTTTTTGTTGAAGTTGTTTTTCAAATGTCATTATTCTTTGTTGTAGTTAGTTAAATAAAAAATGCAAGACTATATTCTAATCTTGCAAAACAAATATAAGGTATAAATGCAATAAAAAACAAAGGTCTGAACAAGTTCAGACCTTTAATATAATATGTAAAAACCATAAAAAGATACAAAAGCGATAAAGTACCTTTTAAAGTAATTAATATCCCAAAATTTAATTATTCACTTCCATGCTTTGAAGCAATTTGGCTGCACCTTGATCAAGAACATACTCCACATGAGAGAACTGTTTTAAATAAGTAGCAGGCACCTGAGCAGAAATTTCACCCTCTAAAGCTTTTTGCATGATCTCAGCCTTACGTTCACTTAAAGCCAATAAAATGATTTCTTTAGCCTCAGTGATAGTTTTAATACCCATAGTAATGGCATGAGTTGGTACGTTTTCTAGTCCTTTAAAATCATCAATAGCATCCGACCTAGTTAAGTCATTTAACGTAACTAAACGTGTAGTGGAATCAATTACCGATCCAGGCTCGTTAAAACCAATGTGACCGGTTCTTCCTATACCTAATAATTGCATATCTAATCCACCTAATGCAGAAATTTTCTTGTCATATTCTAGACAAAATTCTCTGATTGCTTCATTAGATAAAGTTCCATCTGGAATATGAATATTGTTTTTATTTATATCAATATGATTAAATAAGTTAGTATTCATAAAAGAAACGTAACTTAACTCCTCAACAGGCTGCATTGGATAATATTCATCTAAATTAAAGGTAATCACATTATTAAAGCTAAGACCTTCATTTTTATGTAAACGAATTAATTCCTTATACACGCCTTTTGGTGTAGCCCCAGTGGCAAGGCCCAAAATAGCACTCTGTCCTAAACTTTGCTTGTTTTCAATGATGTTTGCGATTCTACCCGCTACATACACGGAAGCACTTTGATCATCCTCATAAACTTTTATGGTATCATTTAAGACACTAAACGGTTGGTAAATATTTTTCATTTATAAAAAACAGTATACTTCTTTTAATTATTACTGTTACAAAAATATCTTCTGTAACATTACTCTAGGTTTAAAAAATACAAGTAATTTACTTCTAATTACTTTTTATATTACAAACCGAGATTTCTTCTTACAATATCATAGCAAATAATGTGACGTCAAAAATACATAATTATTGCCAATTAACAGTGGAAAATTTGTAAAAGTGTATTTTTTTCGAGTTAAGACTAAACATTTACCGATGAAGTTCAATCAAAAATATAATCATAAACAAAAAGCACTAGTTTACATATAAGGAAAATAATTTAATTTGTGTTCCACAACAAACATATAGATAAAAGAATTAGCTAAATGTAATTAACCTATCATTAATAAAATAGTAAATTAATTTTAATCTGATTGCGCAGAAGCCGAAATTACAAACTTAACGTATGAATCAATTTTGTACTCAAAAGTAAATATGCTTACTAGTATATTCTAACCATTCACTTAATTCTTGCTTTTGGAATTATAGAATTTATTATTTTTGAAACATTATCTATTAAGAAGTCTTATTGATATAAAAAAAATATTATAAATTAGTGCAAATATTTACTAGAAATGAAAATAGGAATAACTTTTAGCGCGTTTGATTTACTACATGCAGGACATATTAAAATGTTGGAAGAAGCTAAGCGTCAATGTGATTATTTAATTGTCGGACTTCAAACGGATCCTACTATTGACAGACCTGAAAAAAACAAACCTACGCAAAGCGTTGTTGAAAGATATATACAACTCAAGGGTTGCAAATTTGTAGATGAAATTGTTCCTTACGCTACAGAACAGGACTTGGAGGATATACTCCGCTCTTTTCACATCGATGTCCGTATACTAGGAGATGAATATGCGCATAAAAACTTTACAGGTAGAAAATATTGTGAAGAGAAACCTATTGCTTTATATTTTAACACTAGAGATCATCGTTTTTCAAGTAGCTCTTTGAGAAAAGAAGTTGCCGAAAAAGAAAATAGTAAAGTTGTTAATCTTAAATAAATTATCGCTTAACTAAAATGCGTAGGCTGTAAAAAATTGGCTTAGACTCTTTTGAGTCTAACCAATTCTTGATTTAACGTTAAGAATCAATACTTTAAAACTTATGACTGACATTAATCAATATTCAATTATTTATTTTGATTCATGATAAGTAACTTTACCATATTAAAACTACCGCAGAACGATTATATCTTGTTAAAAAATTCCAACTAAAAAAACTTCATTCATTACGATACTTAAAAATAATAGAAATTACTATTTATAAAAAATTAAGATATAAAGTAATACAATAATTTTACTTACAATCTATCATATTCCTAAAATGCAAAACATCCGCTCTTTTTTAATTTTCATTATTTCTTGATAATATTGTAAGCTCTAGTCCCTCAAAACGGATTTTGATATTTATCCCAAAAAAGCTCTATCGTAAATTTACATCAATCGTAAAATGAATTTAGAACAAAAGAGTTCAGATTTATTGTATAATTTAAATTTGTCAACAAATCTGAACATAGAAAGTTTTTTCATAAATTAGAAATATTCAAATCTGAAAATCTATACGAATAAAGAAAATAACATTGTTTCTTAATTCTAACTCAATCTCAGAAAGAGAGACTATTACTATTAAACTAACTTAAGAATTTTCAGATTCAAATAAAGACTTTTCCCATTCCCATGCACTTTTAAGAGCAGCATCTAAAGTTTCTTTAGGTTGCCATCCAAGTACATTATTAGCTTTAATAGTAGAAGCGTACGCAGTAGCAACATCTCCTTCACGTCGAGATTTAAATGAATAATCTAACTTAATCCCATTTACTTTTTCAAAAGTTTTAATTATTTCTAGAACAGATGTTCCCCTACCCGTGCCAATATTATAAGTTTCAACGACTGAGGAGTTATCTTTTTTCAAAAGTCTTTCTACTGCAACTACATGGGCCTGCGCCAAGTCAACTACATGTATATAATCTCTTATACACGTACCATCATCTGTAGGGTAGTCAATACCATATATGGATATAGGACCACGCTTTCCTATTGCGGATTGTGTAATAAAAGGAATAAGATTTTGTGGTACACCAGTAGGTAATTCACCAATTAAACCCGAAGCATGAGCACCAATAGGATTAAAATATCGCAAAATAACTGCTGACACTTTACTAATCTTACAAAAGTCATTAATAATATCCTCACCTATACGTTTAGTATTACCATATGGAGAAAAAGGCTCTTTACGAGATTCTTCTTCTGTGATTGGCATAGAATTGGCCTCACCATAGACAGTACATGATGAACTAAAAATAAAATGTCCTCCGTCTTTTTTCTTAAACTGATCTAATAAGTTAATAATTGGGTAAATATTGTTCTTATAATAATCTAGAGGCTTATTTATACTTTCATTTACAGACTTAAAAGCAGCAAAATGAATCACAGCTTCAATATCAAAGTATTTTGAAAACAATCGCTCAACCTCAATCTCATTTTTAAGATCTAATTGTTCGAAAATAACCTGCTTACCTGTAATCGAATTTATACGATGTAAAATATCAATCGAGGAATTAGACAAATCATCGACAATAACTATTTCAAACCCGCGCTCTATCAATGCAACAACGGTATGAGAACCAATAAATCCCAATCCCCCAGTAACTAAAATTTTCATCTTTTTAATATATAATAATTATTTACGTAATATCTCTTTAAAAGTTAAAAAAATAATTTTAATATCATTAATAATCGTTTGATTATTTACATATTCTAAATTAAATTTCAACTTATCTGGCATAATAACATCGACATACATTTTCTCAGGATCATTAGCAGTTTCCAAAATATCATTTTCATTTCTATACTTAATAGATGCGTTATCAGTTATCCCCGGACGAACTGACAAAACTTTTAACTGTTCCTTTGAATACATTAAAACATACTTTCTAACTTCTGGACGCGGACCAACAATGCTCATTTCACCAACAAACACGTTTAGCAATTGAGGAAATTCGTCAAGCTTAAATTTTCTAATGTAATAACCTATATTTGTAACCCTAGGATCTCGCCCACCAACTGTAATCAAACCCTTTTTATCTGCATCCATATACATGGATCTAAATTTAAAAATTTGAAAATCCTGATTATTAAGTCCTACTCGTGTTTGTCTATAAAAAATCGGTCCTTTTGAATCTAATTTTATAGCTATAGCTACTATTATAAAAACAGGACTTAATAAAATAAGTCCTGTAGCACTTGCAATGATATCAAATACCCTTTTCATTACTATTTATCCTTTAACTACCAATTGATATGATTCAACAACTGCACTAATAACATACTCAACTTCTTTATCCGTCAATTGTGGATATATTGGCAAAGAAATTTCGCATTTGTAGTTTTCATAAGCTTGTGGGAAATTCTTAATTTCAAACCCTTTTTCCTTGAAAAAGGAAAGCATGGGTAAAGGAATAAAATGAACATTAACCGCAACCCCTTTTTTCGAAATCTCATCTATTATAGCATCCCTTTCACTTTCTGATATATTCTTAATTCGCAAAGCATACAAATGGTATGAACTTTCCCTTCCATTTATTACACTTGGTGGAATTATAGCCCAATCTAAACTTCTAAAAAAACGGTCATATAAATTAAACACTCTTTTTCGTTCGGTTAAAATTGAAGGATAATTGCGAATTTGAGCTAGACCAATAGCTGCATTTACATCAGCCATATTTATTTTCATACCAAGACCAGTTATATCATACCTCCAACTACCTGCTTTACTTTTAGAAAAAGCATCTTTAGTCTGGCAGTTTAAACTCATCTGACGTAGTACCGAATATAAGTCGCTATTATCAAAAGGAAGCGGTAAATTCAAGCAAATCGCTCCTCCTTCAGCAGTTGTAATATTTTTTACAGCATGCAGAGAAAAAATAGCTATATCTGTTTCACTACCTGTCCTAACCCCATCTTCAAACTTTGCTCCCAATGAATGAGCCGCATCGTTAATTACTAAAATTCTACCTAATTTTCTTTGATTTTCGGAATTTACCTGAAATTTCTTTTTAATTTCGCTCTCATTAACAAGAGACATTATAGAATCGTAATCACAAGGAAAACCTGCAATATCCACGGGTAAAATTACTTTAGTACGGTCAGTTATAGCTTTTCTTATATTATCAATTGAAATATTAAAATTACTATTAACATCAACCATTACAGGAGTACCACCGGCATGATATACTGCTAATGCAGTAGCACTATAGGTATATGCTGGAATTATTACTTCATCACCAGGTTCTATACCGAACCATCTTAACATCATAATTGCTCCAGATGTCCAAGAATTAACGCATAAAACTTCTTTTGCGCCACAATATTTTTTTATTTCTGATTCCAACTCTTTTACCTTTGGTCCTGTTGTTATCCAGCCTGAACGCAAAGAATCTACTACTTCAGTAATTACGTCCTCACTTATATATGGAGGTGAAAATGGTATATTCATATTATCTAAAAACTTTATAAATTAAATTTAATATAGGTGTTGGCATTAATTTGGCAAAAGCGTATAAATACATGTAACCATCGGCTACAAAACCAAACCCTAATGTTTTATTCACTCGACGGCGTAAATTAATAATAGATCTAGCATGCTTCATACCTCTTCTTCTTTCAAAAAAATCATCATCGAGTCTAAATTTAAACAAAAAATCATCTAAATTGGCAAATTTACATCCAGAATTAAATCCTTGCATCCACATAATTGTATCTTCTCCAAAATAAGTATCTAACGGATAAAGACCAGCTTTTTGAAAATAACTATTACGAAACATAACAGTTGGATGTATTAAGCAATCTCGCTTTTTAAACAATTCTAAGCAAGCTTTATGGGTAACGGGCATTTCTTTTTTAAAATATTCCCTATCACTAGAATCGATTTCTATTGCCCATGTACCCAAACAATCCACTTCAATATTACTATCAAGAAATTCTATTTGTCTTTCAAATCTATTTGGCATTGAAATATCGTCAGCATCCATTCGTGCTATATACAGATAATCCTGAACTAAGACGACACTTAATAATTCATTTAACGAAAATGCTAATCCTCTATTCTCTTCTCTTTCTCTGAGAATAACCCTAGAATCTCTAATATTTTTAAGAAAATCTAAACACTCCTTTCTAACTTCACCGTCGCATTGTACATACAAATCAAAATCTGAAAAAGTTTGTTCTAATAAGCTTAAAATGGCTTTTCTTAAATAATCTATTCTATCATTCTTGTACAGAGATAGAATAACTGCTAATTTTTTTTCTTTTTGCATTTTTTTTATAAGATATCATATAACACTTAAATCCAACAAAACCCAGAATCAAAATCCAGGCTTCATTATACAAGATTGATAAGCTAAACATTTGAATAAGAATCGAATAAAAGGAAATGAGTAAAAAAACATTCCCTTTATAATTATATTTACACAATTTTTTTATACATATAAATACATTAAATAAAAATAAACTAAATAAAATAAACCCAAAGATGCCACCATCTACCAATACTTGTAAATAAGTATTGTGAACATACTTACCATAATCAAAAACAAACATATTAGCGCCTAAACCGAAAAAAAAATTATTTTCAAATACTTCGAGACCCGTAGCCCAAAGATCAAATCTCCCGCTCCCGCTTCCAATGTCTAACCTATTTGATATACCTTCGTCTAATAATTTAAATAATGTTTCATAGAAATAGATTATAACACTTATTGTAAAAGTAGCAACCAAAAAGAAATATTTCAAACTAATACGTCTAAAATTTACCATAAAGTATAGAAAAGCAGGAATAAAAATTCCCAACCAACCTCCACGAGAAAACGAAAGTATTACACAACATGTTAGCATTAAAAAAGTAACAATTTCAAACCTAGTTTTATTAGCTTTCAAAAGTAAAAAATACCAAGGTAAAGTACTGGCGAAAACTAAGTTATTAGGATCAGCACCTAAACCAATCAATCTAGGCGTACTTCTATCTAACATCACTCCATACTTTACGACATTTTCTCCTGCTGCAGAATAAAAATTAAAATTTAAAGCGAAAACTCCAAATATATACATACAGAGAGAAAGAAGCGAAAACCAAAAAATACCATTAGTAAAATACCTTTCTACTATTACCAAACGAGATTTATCTACCAAATAACTTTTAAAGCACAATACACCCAATACTGAAAAAGAAATAACAATTGAATACAGTAGACTATGGAATGGTTCGTGTGTAAAGAAAGATCCTACAACAAAATAAATCGAAAATAGAATATAACTATTTTCGAATGATAACGTTTTACTAACTCCGTTTTTAATAATATAAAAAACTATAAACGGAAACAAAATCATATAAAGCTTCAACGAAAAGCCTATATCCAAAAAAACGCCTTCAGAAAGTAAGGATATAAAAAACAATGTCATTGTTAACTCTCGTTTTCTAGGTTTGATATTATTTAAAATCATATTCATAATTCAAATGAAGCCTTTTCATAAAACCTTTTCTCTAATAAATCACTTAGCTCCGCCTTAACATCTAAAAAATCTTTATCTGCTAACGCAGGACTGTCATTAAAGCACACAAAGTTATAGTTATCGACCTTATTTAATAGTCTCTTTAATTGTTTTATTGAAGAAATATTAGCCTCAAGCCCATCATTATGAAAAAAAGGAAAAAAGTCATTATTTACCAAATGCCAATATCTATTTAAGTAATGCGTCAAATCATTATTCATGCGAAATTTGTTTTTAGATGAAATATTCATTTCCTCACTGAATAAACTACGTACTTGTGTAAAAGTCCTGCGACAATAGGGTTGAGGATGATGCCAGTGTTCAAACCAAAAATAATCTGAGTAAACATACTTAAGTAAAAAATTGCTTAAGTTTCCTAATATTCCATAACTCTTATTAAACAAACTGTTACTACTAATATTACTTTTCCCATAGACATTTCTAACTAAATAAATATTATTTTTAATCGAATTTACCCACGTGTCTTCGCCTCTCAATAATTTAAAAAGTTCGCCCCGTTTCAACCAACCGTGTTTAAGAAAATCCACTGGTAAACCTTCGTTAAAAAATCTAGTTTGTTCAATCTTTTTCCAAATAATAGTATCATCATTTAAATAAACAAAGTGTTCACTTAGTCCTTTAATATTACTTAAATTCATTTCGATAGAACTTGAATTAAAGACTGGCAAATGATCCTTATTAATATACATTTCATCGTGAGAAACTACTACTACTTGTTTTGTATTTATATCTAACCACTTAGGAATATGTCCTTCTGTTATCAAAAAAATCTTATTATACCAAGGACAATTTTTTTCGATACTGCGCAAAACAAAACGCAATGTATCTAAATCTCTAAATCTTGATTCCGAATTACCATCACTCTCCAATGCTTGTCCTGAATACTTTAATTTTTTCTGCTGCCACATTTGATCCGAAGGATCAACCCAAGGTAATACAAAATCTATTTTAATGTTATTCATCTTTTATATAATATTATAATACAAAACTCAGTTTATTTTAACAAATTTTTTCATCAGAGAATTCTTCGAAGAACGTAATTTAAAATAACTAGCTAAATATAAAGGTAAAAAACTACTTACAATAGTATAATTCTCTTTCCAAATCTGCTTTAAAGCAAATATTTCAAAAAAATGAAACCTCCTCTTCACCAGATAATTTTGCGCATAAGAAAACGTTTCTCTAGATTTTAGTTTTTCTAAATAATTAACGCGTTCTCGCGACGTTAAACTACTACGATAAAAAATAGAGACAATAGCTAGCCAATTAAACATTCCTAACAATTCCTTTACTTTAAAATTATCCTGCAAACTATATTTTTTCTGTAACTTAAATATAACGGACTCTAACTCTACAATTATTTGATCGTACTGCCCAAAAGTGAAAATTTTATAGGTTGCGGAAGAGTCATTTCTTCTATAGATATAATGAGCTGTATTTGAAATAATAATTTTCTTAACTGCAAGTAAGTATTCTAGGAAAAAAATCAAATCTTCTCCATATTTAATACCTTCTTTAAAAGTCACATTATTCTCTCTTATTACGTCTATATTATAAAATTTACAACAAACGTATCTTTTTGAAAGAATATCACCAGAGCTAATTAAATCTTCCAATTGACTAATTTTAAAACTTCCATAAACACTGCCTTTAATCACACTTATAACACCATTTAGTTTCTTCTCCTTAATATCTTGAATAATAAGACAATCTCTAGATAACCCCAATTCAATAAAGCTAAGTATAAAGTTCGATTCAATATAATCATCCGAATCGACAAAAGTTACCCATCTACCAGAACAAATCTTAAGTCCATTATTCCTTGCTAAACTAACCCCTTGATTTTCCTGATGTATGACTTTAATATTACTATATTTATTAGCAAATAAATCGCAAATTTCACTAGACCCATCTACTGATCCATCATTAACTAATATAATTTCAATCTTTTTATAAGATTGATTAACTACTGAATCAATACATGCTCCTAAATACTTCTCAGCATTGTAAACAGGAATCACTATTGAGATTAAATCATCATAATTATACATTTTGTTTAATAAAATTATAAGATACATTACGCATTTCGTCTACTTTTTGATTTACTACTTCAAAATCAATAGTTTCATTTATTAAATTTTCATGTATGTCATCAAAAGACTCTACCAACCTACTCTCAAGACCAAATAAGCTAAGAAGAGATAAAAAACGCGCCTTGCCACGCTCCCTATTTGCAATAGCAATAAAAGGTTTATTAAAAATAATTGAAAATACAGTACCGTGAAACGAATCTGTAATAATAAAATCACCAGTATAAAATCCATTTAACCAATCCTCAATAGGAGGATAAATAAATTCCTTCTCTGAAAATGGAATATTACGCGCACCCTTAAGCATCACATTAGGTTGACTTGAAAATACTGGATCGCCGCGTAGTTCAGCAACTCTATCAATAATTTTCTGCTTTTCTCCACTTCTATCAAGGATATAAGTGTAAATACCATTTTTGTTTGTAACAGTTTTACCTTGTGCACTAATAATTGAAATATAATCCTCTTTCTTTAAAAGAAGTGTAGGATCAACCACTAAACAAGAATTAACACCTAACTTGTCAAATAATAAATCAATTGCCGACTTCTCCCGAACACTAATTGCATTAAATTGCTTACTCAAATCTGAGCAACGAAAAGATTCACTATCAGAATACTCCCAGTCATCTGTTCCCAAAGAAGCCGCATAAGCAACCTTATTAATATCTGAGTTATTCTCTAAGAAAGACAAATAATCATGATAAATGTCTATCGCATATTTTGGTCTCCAAACTTGATCACTTCCCACAATAACTGTGTCATAATTATGTGACTGAACAATTTTTAGTAATTTACTATCTGTAGGGTTAACAATATCAATTTTTGTAATATAACTATTTATAAATCTTCTACTGAATTTCCCACAAATATAGATTTGTCTATTAGTTAATATTTTATCATTAGTATGCTTTAACAAATACTGCTTGATTTTTCTAAGATACGTATGTAAAGTACCTCTCGATTCAATCCTATTAATGGTTTCAACTTCATATCCCATTTTTTTTAATGCTTTCTGTAAAGCAAAATTTTGCAAAATTCCACCATAATTCGAGATTAGAGGCTGTGTCAATATACCAACTTTCTTATTATTTTCTTTTAAAAATGTCATAATACTAAAAACCTAATAATTTTTTTACTTTTCTTATTCTGTGATTTAATAAACTACTCCTCCTTAGAATAGTCCTATCTCTAGAAAGAGCTTGTTCGAATAATTCAGGATTATTATGTTTCTTCCAAACTTTGAAACTTTTTTTTCGCAATTTTAGTCTTAACCTCTGAACAATTCTAAAATCAAAACTGATATCTTCAAAAAACCTAGTTCTTATACTTGGAGCTATACTAGAATTTGTTAGGTATTTATATCTATATTTTAATCCTTTCTGTCGGTGATTAAAACTTCCTTGTTGTGAAGCTTTAAATCTCTCTAACGTAAGTATTTCAACTTCTAGCTCTTTATTTTTGATCCCTTTTCGAATTATATCATTGGCTTTTAATGATCTAGCAACAATCACACTTGTCCCTAAACCATCCTGTGAATATGGTTCTAACCAAGCATCACCAAGAGAAATATCTGCCAACTCTGTTGTAACATCAGTACAAAAGTCACAAGCATTAGCTTTAAATAATCCTGAGCCCCACATATCACCAAGCAATTGCATTCTAGTAGTTTTCATTTTATTTAAATTATCCTTTGAATACGCTCCAAAAGAATAATCAGATGCTGTTCCATGCGGGTTTTTAATTCTATATTCTTGTTTAACATACTCTCCTGCTATTCCAGCCCTTTTTGCCAAATAATCAGTAAAGAAATTACTTTTTAAGCCTCCGCAAATAATACCTATTAAAAAAGGAGTTTTCTCCCTAAAAGCAGGATCATAATGTTGCTTCAATCTGACAGCCTTTATAAAACACGCTACACCCGATAAAGCTATTCGTCCCTCCACAGCCTTAATAGCAGAAAACAACCCAGCTAAACTAACGGGAATATATCTTGTTTTAGATATTTTCCTTATACTCTCTACACTGCTTACAAGCTGATAACCATAAGACCCATTCAACTCTTTCACTACATAAATATGATCAACAATTTTTTGAGTTAAAAGCTGTTCAAAAACATAAGTAGCAATTCCACCTGACGAGGATTGTTCTCTATACTTTGTTGAGAACCCAACATATAATTGAGAATATTTACCGATAAGTTCATCTTGTTGAACTGCATCAGTTAAAAATAATTTTGCTATTTTATCTTCATCTTTAACTTCTTCATCTGGAGATGGATTAAATGGACATAATTTGATTGCCTTTTCATTAAAAACATTACGAAAATCTGGGACTAAAAAACCATTATCATCCCAAATCATTTCACCTCCTACAGATTCTGACAAACACATCCCGCATCCCACACATAAATCAGCCTGTATAATATCTTTAATTTCTACCATTAAATATTTTTTTTGAATTTTGATATTAAAATATCTTTTAAAAACAGTTGCTCTTTTTTACTCAATCCTATTTGGTATATTCCCACCAAACATATGAATATCTGTAAAATACTATTTACAGCAAAATTTAAAATTTTTATCTCTAATTTTACATCGACAATTGTAAAAACACATGTACTCAAAACAGTAATAATTAAGCACGGTACAATTACATCTTTACAATAATTAATTATGCTGAAATACAATATTTTTTTAAGGAAATAAACTCTAAAAATCAAAGCTACTACCGCCAGAGCAACCATAATCATAAAAACTACAGACGCATCAGAAGCTGAATACTTTAGTAGCATAAAAGAAATTGGTAAATTCAAAAAAACTATTATGCCAACAACAACCTGATAGTTTTTAATATTACCTGAAGCCTGAACCCCAGTCATTAAAGACCCGGATAAACTATCAATCAAAACACATATTAGAGCCAACTTACAAAATATATTTGTTAATAATGGAACTTTACCTAACCATATTTCTAATACAATATTAATGTTAAATACTAATGGAAAAACCAACAGCAAAATCAACATAAACGAAAGCTTAGAACTTTGAAAAATTAAGTTTACCATCCTTTCCTTCTCATCTTTAGCATACAATTTAATTATTTGTGGATTTACAGCCATTTGAAAGTTATTAACAAACATATAGACTGCAGATTGGACCTGCATAGTTATTCCGTATGCAGCGTTGACAAGTGTGCCAAAAAACAGATTAAGTAGTATATTTATCCCCTGTCCTCTAGCTACAACAGCAAAATTACCAAATAAATTCCATCCGGAATAAATTAATAATTCAGAAAAATAGGGAAGGTTATATTCAAATTTATACCTACTCTCTTTAAAATTATTTTTACAATATAGCTTATAAACTATTCGCATTATAAAAGTAACTACGAACACTAAAATAGAATATAATATTAACTTATCACTTCCGAGACTTAATAAAAAAACTATAATCAATTTAAAAAACACTTCTATTATACTAACATAGGCATATACGCTCATCCGTTCTCTTGCTATAATCAAAGCATTGTAAGGAACTTGAACTACACTTACTAAAAAAGTAAAGACTGAAAATTGATATACTACGTTAACAGCAAATGTTCTCTCTAAAGGATAAACCATCTCGTAGTTAATATACCACAATCCAAGTGTCTCTGCTAATAATAGTGCTATAAAAGATATTAAATAATGAATAGTTAAGGTTGCACTAAAAGTTTTCTGCAACTTAACTTCATTTCCTTCGCCAATATCAAAAGATAAATAACGCTGAGTAGCAGATGTCATCGCCGAGTTAAAGAATCCTAACATAGCTACCACTCCGCCAACTAAACTATATATACCATAATCGGAAACTCCTAATTGCTCAAGAATTACTCTTGAAGTATAGAGTGTAACTCCCATTATTAGAAACATGCGAAAGTACAAAAACAGAGAATTTTTAGCTATTTGTTTAGAACTAGACATATATATTTTAATCTATTAAATAATTTGCATGTATTAAAAACAAATACTCCTTTCATAGCCGCCCTTCAATGTGAATTTTGTTCAAAACACCTTTAACATCGAAAATAATACCAGATTTTTCGATTAAACTTTGAATATCTAATTCTATTAATTCTCGATGTGCAGTTGCTAAAATAACACCATCAAAACATTGACTTGTTTTCCCATATCTATGATCTCTTCTTAAAAATCGAGATTGTAATGCCTCACGACAATCCGTTATAACCTCTATATTAAAATCTCTTTTCACTTCATCAGCATTGACCCAAGGATCATAAATAACAACTTCTATTCCATAAGATATAAGTTCTTCATAAATTTTCGCAACCTTCGTATTCCTAGTATCTGGACAATTCTCTTTAAAGGCAAAACCTAAAATTAATAATCGGGATTTACTCACATCTATACCTTTTTGTATCATAAGTTTAACAACTTTAGATGCAATAAAAATAGGTATTTCATCATTCACTCTTCTTCCAGATAAAATCACGTCAGGATAGTAGCCTAATTGAATTGCTTTATGCGCCAAATAATAAGGGTCAACTGAAATACAATGCCCTCCTACAAGGCCAGGTTTAAATTTTAAAAAATTAAATTTAGTTCCTGCCGCTTCTAATACTTCATTTGTATCAATACCAATTCTATCAAAAATAAGAGCTAATTCATTTACAAAAGAAATGTTTACATCTCTTTGGGCATTTTCAATAACCTTAGCAGCCTCAGCTACTTTTATTGATGTAGCTTTATGGGTTCCTGCCTTTATAATTTTTTTATAAAGTTTATCGATTTCTTCGGCAATAGATTCTGTACTACCTGAGGTAACTTTTACAATAGTTTCTAAAGTGTTTACTTTATCTCCAGGGTTAATGCGTTCAGGTGAATACCCAACAAAAAAATCTTTATTATACACTAGTTTAGATTCCTTTTCTAATACAGGAATACATTCTTCTTCAGTACAACCTGGATAAACAGTAGATTCATAAATAACAATATCCCCTTTTTTAAGAATCTGTCCAATTAATGTAGAAGCTCTTTTTAGTGGGGTCAAATCTGGCGCATTAAACTGGTCAATTGGAGTTGGCACAGTTACAATATAAACATTCGCGTTGGCAATGGATTCAGGACTATCACTAGCTATATAACCCAATTCGCCTTTGGAAGTTTTATATCTTTCCAATGCCTTAGTTAATAAATCCTTATCAACCTCTTTTGTTAGATCACTACCTTTATTTAGTAATGCCACACGATTTGAATCAATGTCATATCCAACAACAGGGTAATACTCGGAAAAAGCCATTGCTAGAGGCAATCCTACATATCCTTGTCCAATTATCGCTATTTTATACTTCTTTTCCATTTTTCTTTAAGTTTAGAGAAGCTCATTTGTAAAAAGTGCTAATATTTTCTAAAGAAAAACAAAAGTAAACTATTAGTTGATTATAACCTTATATTTTCCCACAAAATAAGTCAATACACAAATATATTAAGTGAATACCATATGCTATTTCCTATTATTACAAAGACAGCTATTTGACAAAAAATAAGATATTCTATGATTTAGCACAAATAATAGAATATTTTAAAATAAATAAAAACAAAACAATAATTTCAAGCAACTTGTATTAGAATAACCAATTTATAGAATATTGAAACTTATAATATTTATTAAAAAAGTCTTCATGTAATCCAAACACATAAAAAGGGAACTACTCTATTTATTAAGATTACTGAAACAGTATTGCCCCTTATTACAATTTGTTAAAAAAGTACAACTTTTTTATTACCATTAACTAAAAAAAATTTATAAAAGTACTTTATGATTGTAATTCCATTTTTTAAGGATACGGTCTGTATTATATCAAAAAAAACACCTCAAAAAGTTAGACACTTTTTGAGGTATTCCTAAAACTTAAACAGATTTATTTCAAGCGATTGTTTCGCCTGTGTCTGTACTCACACAAGTATTTAATTACTTATTCAACGCTTTTTTAATAGCTGGGGCTACTTTATCACCTAAAATTTCAATACTTTTCATAATCGTTTTATGATTAGGCGCTCCAAGGTCCATATGCATAAGCCATCTAGTGAGACCAAAAAGCTCTTGTTGGTATAATACTTTATCGATCACCTGGTTTGCATCTCCAATAAATAAAGCTCCTTCTTTCTCACGACCATATTCATACTGCTCATAGGTATAAGGTTGCCACCCTCTTGATGAACCAATATGATCCATTTGAGACTTATAAATTGGGAAGTAATCTTTAGATAACACATCGGCATCTAAACCAAGTAATCCATGAGAATGCGTTGCTATTTGCATTTTCGCAGGATCATGTCCAGCGCTTAGATATTCAGCCTTATAATAATCGAAAAAAGGTTTATACTGAATTGGCATTCCTCCAATAATTGCAAAAACTAAGGGTAGACCTAATTTAGCAGCTCTACCAACACTCTCAGGAGTACCACCTGCTGCAATCCATATATCCATTGGTTTTTCTGGTCTTGGAAATATTTCTTGGTCTTTTAAGGCAGGTCGGAATTCACCCTCCCAGGTTATTGGTCCATTGGTATTATTAATTTTTAATAACAATTCTAATTTTTCACTAAATATCTCGCTGTATTTTTCTAAATCTAAACCAAACAAAGGAAACGACTCTATAAAACTTCCTCTTCCTACTGTTATTTCAGTTCTGCCTTTTGAAATTAAATCTACACTAGAAAAAGATTGGTATAATCGTACAGGATCACTAGAGCTAAGCACACTAACTGCACTAGTAAGTTTAATATTTTTAGTCACACTAGCTGCCGCTGCAAGTATTATCTCTGGGGTGGACACCACGTAATCTGGTCTATGATGCTCCCCAATTCCAAAGACATCTAACCCTACTTGGTCCATTAATTTAATTTCTTCTATTAACTCCTGCATTCTTACTCCTGCAGATTCATATTTATGAGTTTGGTTATTAAATCGTAAATCTCCAAACATGCTAATTCCTATTTCCATAACTTCTTTTTTATATTTTTTGTATAACAAATTTACTTTAAAAAATCACTAGCATCCCTTAATCTACATTAAGAAGTACTACCCATTTTAGAAACACTGTATTAAATTTACAAAAAACTAATCTACAAGTTAGCAATAAAGGGACAGATTTAAATCTATAATTATTTATTTCTGAATCTCCTAGGAAGTTACATCACAATATCTGCATAACTAACTCTAATAAAGTCATTTAAAATAAAAAGATGCCACGCATTAATATTACGCAGCATCCTTAAAAAATATAAACAATAAAAAAGGAACACATCTAATTTAAAGAACCTCTCTGGGTTTAATCTATACAGGAATTACTAGCATCTTTCCAAATCCTGATATCTGAGAAATAAAAAGGCTTCACAACAATCAAAGTAGTATCTCTGCTATCTTTAAATGTAAATTCTATAGTTAATACTTGATCTTTAGCCAGATCAAAGTCGCTTATTGCTATACCTAATGCTACTTTTTGAAAAGATTGTAAATCTAAGTGGTTTGGTAGGCTATACAGTACATTAACCTCTTTGCTTTGATTTAAAACTCCTTTTAAGCTTTCCCTAGTGTTAATTCGGAAGTTGACCTTATCAATTTCTAGATTTTTATAAGCTCTATTTTGAATATTAAAATGAAAATAAAGCACTTTATTGTGGGTATAAATACTTTTTAAGCTTGCTTTAAAAAAGTCATTTTTCCCAACAACATTCAAATAATTGTTTTGACTATTTATAATGTTTTGTACTACACACTTAATCTGTTTAAGGTCACTTTGATCAAAGTCCGTTAATTGCATACTAGTAGTTTGTGTTTCCCAAGAATCATTTACCAAATACTCACTGGTGGTGTTGTCTTTTTCTAGCACTAACTTATTTAAATCATAGCTTAAGGATTTTGGTTCTAAGGCATAGCTCACATCAAAGTTATAAAAATCTCCTTTATTTGTGATTACTGTGAAATTAGTCGGTGCCATACTATTAGAAACAGCCTTTACTCTTAATACATTGTGAGCAGGGTCAACTCTACTGGCAAGTATTTCGTGACTGCCCAAATCCACATAAGCTATTGGAGAATTAAACAATAAATGCGTCGTTTTATTATGGGTTATTTCAATGGGATAAGCACCTATGTGACCGCCTTGTAATTTAAAGTCGCCTTTTGTACTTTGAGCAGTGATACCTTGTATAAATAACAAACCAATTATAGCGAGTAATTTATTCATGAGTATATAATTTAAAAGTTAAAAACAGATTACTTATTTAACCTGCGCCATTAAATACAATTCTTGTCCTTTTTTTAACTTAACTCGAACCGTTCTTTGTTTTTTAGAGAAGTATCCTGCCACACCATTTAAAGCACTCCTGGTTAAATCAGTAGCTATTTGATCTTTTAATGGATTTAAAATAGAAATACTTGTTTGCGCACTCTGCCCCATATTACCTAGTATCTCCTTACCTACACTTACATTTTTAACATTAAACACCTCCAAACCTCTTTGTCCAGTTAGATCGTACCCTGTAAAGTCAACATTGGTTAAAACACCTTCAAGAATAATACTCTCGATATAAAGCTGAAGTCTATCGTTTTGAACTACAGCCACTGCGTGTAAGGTGGTTTCTTTGGTTAGTATTCTCCCATTAATTCTAACATCTTGTAAGACACCAAGTTTGACACTGCCTTTATTAACTAATGTTTGATTCTCTTTTATATAAACCAAAAGAGCATTTTCCATAAGTTTTTGGGCTTGATTTAAATCCTCTACACTATAAAAACCATTAGTGGTAAAAGCAACTGAATCTGTCACATCAGAAATTCCAATAGGTAATTTTCTCTCAAGTTTAGATACAACATCTACTTTTAAAGGGGTTACTTCCACTTTGGAATTTTTACCAAAATTAAGATTACTACTAGGTAAATTAACTGCTGGTAAATTTGAATCTTTAGGTAAATATCTAGAAGCAATTTCAAAAGATTTCTCAACAAATTCCAACTGATCTTCTAAAGAGGAGCTATTTACTAAAGGCTCAGAGTGTGAAAAAGACGGGGTCGATGGTTTTGGAAGAGTAAACTCACTGGGTTGACTAAAGATAGCCTCTTGCTTGTAAAAATCATCTACAAGAGTTCTTGTTTTTGCATAGTTTAACATGGCTTGTTTTAATGAATTCTCTTCTTCATTTAAAGCTACCTGAGGCAGTGGTATTTCTTGTAAAGTACCATTAGTTGAATCAAGAGTAATTTCTAGGCTCTGTAATAAACCATCTTGGTTTGAATTTTTGTTTTCCCACAAAGAAGTTTCATAAACTTTAATCTTATCATTTTGCATTTGTAACGAAGAAGCCTCAGGTACATCATCTGATATTATAAACTCTTTTTTTGAGGATTTAAAAATTAACCATTGGGATAAGAGAAACAGTATGGCAAGTAATGTGTAAACTATAAACTTCTTTAAATCTCTTGTTTTAGAAGGATGCTTTAAACCAGGTAGATATTTTTGCTTCTTTTTTTGACGTACAACCGATTTTGCCATGATAGAACAAATTAAAAGGAATTAATAAATTAGCTTAATCAAAGGATACATTATCCAGATAACCTCTTAACGGTTAATTACCTGTATATCTTTGTTTTGTATTACCACCAAGTTTTCTATAATAAAACCTTGGGGATTATTATCCGATCGGATCGAGGAGCTTAACTCCAAACTGGTAATTAAACTTCTTTTTGTAACATTACTAGCCCGAATTATGTATTGATTAGCATACGTAATGGTTTTATATGGATAGGTATCAAATGATATTCTTATGCTATCTATTTCAACACGTTGTTGTACATTTCCCGAAATAATTCTGGTATAGTATCCATTTTCCAATAAGTCTTTATAGTATTTAAAAGCACTTTTATCACTCAAATACAAAGCTCTTTGAATATTACTTTCAATGGCCGCTTTATCTGGAGATAAACTAAAGAAAAGTTCATGAAACCTTCTAACATGTTCTCTGGCTTCCACAGGACGATTAATAGCCACATCCTGAGACAAAGCTAGAATCAAGGATTTACCTTGGTCTAACACATAAATTTTCTCTCTTTGCTTTGCAGCAAAAGAAAAACTAGCCCAAAGCGAGCCCAAGACAACAAGGGTGCAAAAAGCAATAAATGAAAAAGTAAAAAGTCGAATTCGATTAAAACTACTCTCAATATTCTTTAAAGATTTAAACTCCATAACCTTCTATTATTTAGTGATTAATTTATTTTAAGAGCTTTCCACTCACCCCGTTTATACCAGATTTGACACTACTTATAACATTAGTAACTTTTACAGCCCCACTGTTAATATTTCCAAGGTAAGCGCCAACTCCACTTGCTTGAATAACCCAAGAACTTACGGTAGGGATTGTTAAATAACCTAAAACCCCTATTAGCATAAAAATTACATACAAAGAATTCGAACTATCAAAAGCTAAACTAGGATCTTGTAACATTGTTATATCTCTTTGAATAATTAAAGTTTGAATCCTAGCCAGTAATGCACTAAACAAATCGGAAATCGGCAACCACAAATACACACTCACGTAGCGCATAATCCAAAAAACTAAAGTATTTTCAAAACCTTTCCACACAGATATTGCAAAGACAAGCGGCCCTAGAATAGAAAGTACAATAAGAAAGAAAGTCCGAATAGTATCGATAATTAAAGCCGCGGCCATAAATAAAATTTCTAAAAACTCACGAAAACCTTCTTTTATACTTTTTTGTGTCTCATACATAGCCCTCTCTACATACATCCCACTAATGGTGGCTAAATCACTCAAAGACCAACCTAATTCTTGTAGTTTAGCATCGAATACCTCATTAGACACTAAAAAAGCTGTTTCTGGGTTTTCTAGCATTGCCTGTCTATATAAAGCATCTTTATTTTGCTGTAAAACTTTTAAGTCGATCACTTGTGACTCTAACATATCACTAGTTCCCTTTACCACTGGACTTAAAACCGTATTAAGGGTTCCTAGTACAAGTGTGGGAAAAAAAACAATACAAATCCCCAGTGCAAATGGCCTTAATAAAGGATAAACATCCACAGGCTCTGCCCTGGCTAAAGATTGCCATACCCTTAAGGCTATATAGGATAAAGCTCCTAAAGCGGCCACAACTTTTGCCACAGTAACCATATCCTGGGTCAAAGGAAGCATATCATCATAAAGATTTCGTAACATTAGGTGTAGACTCTCTTGATCCATAACTACCAATATTTTTGCCCTCGAGTGCCATATAGGTCTAATATAGCTTGGGAGGAATTAGACTTTTTTGACCTTATAATACTTATAGATATTGTTTTTTTGGTATAATAATCTACCAAAGAATGATATGCTTTAACCTCTTTATACAACCTATCGATTATCTCAAGTCTAGCATTATCAGTTAATGAAAGGGTACTTGGATTAATTATTTGTTTCAACTCGCTTAAAAGATCTACACTTTGACTAAGTAACATGGCATAGCCACTAGCTATAGCGACTAGCTCTTGCGCACTGAAATTAGGGTCTTTTAGCATCTTTGCGAAATTCTCTACATATATGGTGGAAACATTACCAACCAATAAAACAGTTTGTTGAACTTTCTTGGCATCTCGAACCAGATTATTAACCCTTAATAATTTATCGTACTGCTCCTTACTTTGTAAATACACCTTCTCTATCTCCTGAAAATTTTTCATTACCCCAGCCACTGTGGAAGAGGTTTGGGTAATTTCGTTGGCACTATTAATTATACTTTGTGCAAAATTTCCAGGATCATATACAGTTCATTGTCCCCAAACACCAAGGGGAATAAAAAATATAAATGAACTAAAAACCATAAATAAAACTCTATTTTTCAACATAATAACTCTTTTAAATAATTAATAATAACATAATCACACCCCCCAAAAAAAAGTGTTTAATATATCCCTTACTTAAAACTAAGTAAGGGACAAAAAACAAGTAAAAACAAAGCCTGTAAGGCACTTAAATAAAAACAAAGTCATTAATATTTTTAAGTAAAAAATAAACCCTGTGACTTGTAAAAGGGGGTAATAAAAACAATAAACCAAAAAAGGTGTTTTTTGCTTTATCATATAATGGCATTACCAAACTACGATAGCTTAAAAATCGTGGTAAATATCATAATGCATCTAGAAGCTTATAAAGGGTAAACCTAAATAAAATCTTGGTAAAGGATCGGTATCGTATCATATTACTATATTTCTGGGTTAGATACTCTATTTTGATTTGCTAATAATTTAATTGCATTACTATAGGAGTTTTTTCCATTTTCTGTTAAATCTAAAACCTGTTTTTTTTCCTTTTCTTCTGTGGTATAACATAAGTATTCAGGATAACTAACTTCTGTGGCATAAACAGCCGAATGCGTACCTCCTAAACCTATCCATACTTCTTTATAGTTCCTTAATGGATCATTATTCAGGTTTAAAGAAAGTATTTGAGCTTTCTCCCTTTCACTTATCCCTAAAAGACTTTGGATATTATCAAACTTATTTCTGTACTTACGCTGATCTAAAAGAATTTTACAATCCGAGTTGTTTATAATGGTCTCTTTAACAATCTCAGAGCTAATAATATCCTCTACTTCTTGGGTAACTACGATGGCCTCTCCAAAGAACTTTCTAACTGTTTTAAATAAATACTTTAGATAAAATGCCATGCCTTGCTTTGCAATAGCCTTCCACGCCTCTTCAATTAAAATTACTTTACGAACTCCCTGTAAACTTCGCATCTTACGGATATAAACTTCCATTAAAATAATAGTCACAATAGGAAAAAGCACAGGATGATCTTTGATTTGATCTATCTCAAAAACTACAAATCGGTTACTTAATAGATCCATTTCTTCTTTGTTGTTTAACAAAAAATCATATTCTCCACCTTTGTAAAAAGGCTGTAGCACATTTAAAAGTCCCTTTAAATCAAAATCTTTCTCTCTCACCTGTAGTCTATCTAGTTCGTTAGGATACTCGGTTTTTAAATACTCATAGAATGTATCAAAACAAGCAACAACAACATTAGCTTGTACGTTCTTTAAATAGCCATTTATTGCATTGGACAAGCCTACCTCTTCTGCTCTAGTAAAAGAATCTTCTTCTCTTTTCCACAGGGTTAAAACAAGAGCCTTTATACTCTGTTTTTTTTCTATATCAAATTTGTTATCAACGCTATAAAAAGGATTAAACGATATGGGATTTTCTTCGGTGTATATGAAATAAGCACCATCTTTTCTTTGGCTTTCTTCTTTGATTAACGCACACAATCCTTGATAGGAATTCCCGGTATCGACTAAAACAATATGTGCTCCTTGTTGATAGTATTGTCGTAGCATATGATTGGTAAAAAAAGACTTACCACTACCAGAGGGACCCAATATAAATTTATTACGATTAGTAATTATTCCCTTTTTCATGGGCAAGTCTGATAAGTCAACATGCACAGGTCTGCCACTTAAACGCTCAGATAACTTTATTCCAAAATCAGATAAAGAGTCCTTATAATTGGTCTCTAAAACAAAAAAGCAACTAGCTGGTTCAACGAAGCTAAAAAAGCTTTCTTCACTAGGAAACTCTGCGCTATTTCCCGGTATAGCAGCCCAATACAAGACAGGAGTATCCACAGAGTTTTGCTTAGGTGTTACGTCCATTTGCGCAATCTGGGTGGCACACTTTGTTCTAATTTGCGCCAAGTCATTATTATCATTGGCCCAAATCATTATATTAAAGTGAGCCTTTATACTAAGTAATCCCTTACTGTGCGCCATATTAAGATACTCCTGGCTCCACTGATTATTAATTTGATTTTCTCTGCTATACCTGGATAAAGACTGCATGTTTTTTGCTTTTTTTTCCAAGTCCTTTAAGTTTGCTTTACTATCTGATATAAATAAATATTGATTGTAAATATGATTGCAGTTAAGTAACAATCCCACAGGAGCGGCAAAGGATAAAAGCAAATTAGAGGTATCATTGGATAGTTTTTCGAATTTTTTACAAGCCATAACCTCTTGGGGTAATTGATCTAAATCTGCCAATGCGAAAAAACAAAGCTTTTCATTACCTATTTGAATCTGATCTGGACTTATATCTAAATCTTTAATAGTTGGTGATTTTTCTAACGAAAGACTTAAATACTGCTCGAAAATTCCAGCTTTCTTTTTAGTGCCTATAATTTCATCTTCACTTAATTGGGTGATTTGCATTAACTCACTTTGATTCAAAATACTCTGAAACTGATTAACACAGGCTATAAAGTCGGATATCATATTACCCTTTAAAAGACTTTGATCCAGCAAACTTCCCTTTACCAGAGAACTAAAAGCACTAGTTGCTTTTATTCTATTACTTGTTGTCTTGGTAATAAACACATAGGATTGATGGTTTAAAAAAGGTCTTTCATTAAAATGTTTTTTATTACTGTGATCTAAATAGCTGTCTGAAGCTTTGTTAAAATCACTTTTATATGTGTCTTTAGTAAACCAATCCTGTTTGTGAACAATGGTAAACTCAGGTAATGCCTTAATTGCTTGTGTTCATCCGCTGTGAAGTAACTCATAATCCTGCTCAGATAAGGTAAATATTTCTGGTAAATCTACTTTAAAACAAAGCGTTACATCGCCATTTTTAGATATTATACAATTGTTTTCAACTGCTAGAATCGGAAAGAAATTTTCCAATGAACTTGCTACGGTACTACTTCTCATAATCTATTTTTTTATTAAGGTTTTTTAAATAATACTTAAGCCTTAACCTGGCTTTAAGGTATCTCGGGATTTTTCGATGGACTCTATGTTTTAAAAGTCCATTGGGACCATAAATTTTATTATAGCTATAAACTCTTCAAAGAATAAAGCCGCCTAATACTGAAGCAGTAAAGAAATAAAGCAGTGGTGGGAATCCCACTAAGTGCATTACAACAATTAGTAATAAATTACCGATTAAACCACCAAGGAAATAAAAGATGTATGCTCCTTTTAATCCATAGAACTCTAATGGCTTACCAACCCCTTTTAAAATGCGATACTTTTTCATACTACTAGATATTAAAGAAAAAAAGAACGTAATATGGTGGCTGACACAATAAGAAAAATACAAGCCCCAATCCAACTCGCTGCTGTTTTACTAGAGTCCGGATCTCCACTAGCGAATTTATTATAAACCTTTACCCCACCTATTAACCCGGCTACGGCTCCTATGGCATAAATTAATTTAGTGGCTGGATCAAAATAAGAAGTAACAAGCTGGGTTGCTTCTGTAATACCTGCTATACCATTTCCTTGACTACGCATTTGTAGAGTTACAAGCAAACAAATAAGTGATGCTGTAGATTGATTTAAAAAAAGTCTTTTCATAAGGTTTTTATTTAATTAGTTAATTTTCATATGATAAATATCCAACTAAAAAAGCCTTATTCAGTAAACTAGCTCTCAATGTCTTAACTCTTCATGGATTGTCTTTTATGAACAAAAAAAACATCCATAAAAACATTGAAAAATGTTATTTATGGATGTTTTTTCAAGAGTGATAAGAAGTAAACCTCCCCTTTGTGATCAACTTGTAAGTTATTGAGACAATATAAACACTTTGAGACTATACATCAATTGTAAAAACCTATGTGTATAGTGTTTATTCGAATAATTTAATAAATCCAATAGACAGTTTTATATAAAAAAAAAAGACCTTTTGTTTTAACTATAACTAAATAGAAAAACAAAGGTCTTTAATATTTAAATAGGGTGAAAAGTAATTTATTTACGCTCTAAAGTATTTTTATTCCAATAACAGAAGAAGAATAAATTGGAAAAGAAGGTTAGAAATATTACTATAATATTCAAGTATAAAATATCATCAAATAAACAAGCAATACCTATAAAAGCAATTAAAGCCCCCCACACTACATCTCGACTTTTAAAAGCAGAAATTAGTTGATTGATTAAAAAAAGTAAAAATAAACCTAAACCAAAAATACCATATTCCAGAAAGAAGGTAAGAAACTGATTGTGTGGAGTTAACCTATGTTTATATGAATACTGTAGATCATGCTTTTCATAAGCCTTTAAAGCCATACTGTCTTTACTTAAAGACCCATTACCAATTAAAGGCGTTTCTAAAGCAATATCTAAAACGGCTGTCCATCTTGTAAGACGGGATTCTATTTTCTTTTGTGAACCTTTATCTTGTGAAAAATCCCAAGCTACTTGTTTAGTTAATCGTTGATATATGTAGGTATCCTTTACAGCATACACCATACCCATTAGAATAAACAACACCAAAATAGTACGCCTTAACAAAGAGTTGTAACCCTTTTTAGTTTTAAAAACAAGGTATATAAATAAACAAGCTTTAAATATTAAATAAACACCAAGTATTAAAAAAGGAACTCTAGAATTCATAAACACAAGGCACATTAGCAAGACAGTACTAAAAACAATTCGCAGCTGTTTATTAAATAACGTTTTTACTTCATTTATAATTACTAAACCAAAAACAAGATAGATACCTATCATTGTTGGGTGAAAATTAAGAAAAGAGGAAAACCTCACGTATGTATACCCAGAACTAAAAAGTTCTCGATCAATTATAAACCCACCTTTTTCTAAAAAATAAGTATAAAAGTTATTACTTAATAATAGTAAACTACACGATATAGTACCTAAAACAAAATAACGTAAAGCAATATGTTTTGTATGCTCTAAAACATCTTTTGGAATAAAGGCAAAAAGAATTGGTAGTAGCAAATAGGAATTAAAATTCTCGTAATACTTTATTGCTTTAAAAAAGTAGTCCGTGTAGAGTAAACCTATTGTTAAAAGTACAATTATAAACCCCGTTGTTTTTGTCAAAATAGACAGCCAAGAAATAGATTTATGAATTCCCTTTTTTCTATTTTCTATTATATAAAATAATAGAGAAACAAATAATAAAGCTATACCTATATTAGCCCACTTAGTACTTAATGGCAATAAAAAGCAAAATAATCCTGTTGTACTAAAAATGAGTTTTTTCCCCATGAATGTTTTTTTATTACTTAACGCTTGCAAAGGTAAGTTCTATATATGTAACCCCCTTAATTGTTTTAAACATTTATTTAAAACTAGTGTTTTTATGAGTAGACTACCTCTTTTAACAAATCTTGAAAGATTATAAATTGCGTTTTTATATTTTTTTGTAGTTTGTGTTAAAGTAGATTTTCCTACTATAGGTTATCCTTCATCGAGAATCTATTAATTAAGCACAGAAATTGCAGACTCTAATTCTTTAAAATAAAAAATCTGCGTTTTAACTTTAGTAAAAACGCAGATTATCTTTTACAGAATAGCATCACCTCCTTTCTTTGATTTTTTCCTAGGTAACAAATCAATAGCAAACTCTGCATTTAAAACAAAGCTTGCTTTAATATTCCTATCACCTAATGGAATTGTTCTTAACTTTACTGTCCTTTGTAATTGAACAAGGTCAATAACTTCATTTTTTGAGAGTCGGATACCAAAGGTATTTCTAGCCAATAGCCAATCACAGCTTAAACTTTGGCACTCTGCAGCATCTTTTTTAATATAAACGCTATAGTCTTTACACTTTGGACAGTATAAAACCCCTTTATTAGCAGGCGATTCTATTTTTTGTAACTCATCTAGCATCAGTTTTAACCAACTCTCCTGTTTATTTTCTAACTCTAATAAAGTTATTTTTCCTTTTTTAAAGTCATCCAAATAGGATTTCGCTGTTTTAAGAAAACTTGTTGAACTTATTCTACTAGTCTTAATTAATCCAAAAAGCTCTAGCCCTTTTAAAGTAGGTACTAACTCTGCATCTTGATTCTCAACAAATCCAAGTTTAATCAGCCGATCCACCGAATTTAAATGTGTCAGTTGATAATTAGACTGGTTTTCATCTGTAGCATCTATACTATACTCATCCTCGATCTCTTGTAAAAGACTTGATTCACAATGCAAGGTTATTTCTTTTGAATACGTACGTATACTAAACTGATTCCCTTTTATCACATCTGATGGATCAAATACACTTAGGTCGCAAAAGCGCTCTTGTTTATCTTCACTCATTATCCAGTGTACTTGTCTCCATCCTAAAACTTCATTTTTACTAGCTTTTAAAGAAAATGGAACGTACCCCCCGTTTAATGTCACCGTCGTTTTTGTCTTTCTAGACTCTGCAGAAACACTTTCCAGTATTCTACTGGTAATCAAAAAGTAAATCAGATATTCTGAATACTTAAGAGTAAATGGGCAATATGCACCAGAGAAAATACCCGTAGGCTCAAAGATCTCTACTTCCTTGGCGTGTACAGGATTAAACCTAGCTAACTTTAACTCACGTATATAGCCTTTATACCTTTTGTAATCATTTAATTCTTTTACTACTTTACTTATCTTGTTCCAGTAGTCCATAGGCATATCACGTGAGTAAGTTAATGCATTGCTGAGAAACTCTCTTTCACATAGCATCTTAACTACCTTATAGGTGTAACTAGCTGATAGTTCATACTTTTGGTGTGCTTTAATTTGCAAGGAGCTTAAATCATATAAAGGGGGAGGTAATTCAACTACCTTTTCGTGTGTTACAGAAGCAACAACAAAGTCGGGCAGTTTAATACACATTCGTAAATTATGCTCTGCTAAATCTTTTTGATCCCAAGATTCATCAGAAATAAATACGTAATCTTTCCCCTGTCTATGACAGATAAACTCTAAACGATAAAATTCTTGTTTTTTTGCCTGCCTTATTTGTATATGTCTTTGACATATTTTAGCTAGAAAAGGAAATTCATGTATTTGTAAATCAAAGTTTCCTTTAGGTGCTAAATAAGCTAAATGGGCTTTGGCATATATTTCGGCCATTTTTGTAAATAAATTACTACGATGGCTTGTTTGAAACAAAGTCTCTGTTACTGCTGAACAGGCTTGTAGTGGTGTAAATTTATCTTTATTGAAAAAAGATAAGCGATTTAAGTAGGCTATCTTATAAGATGATTTTGGAATTTTTAAATACTCAAACAAATATCCAAATAACAGTTCATTCTCATAAGTAGGGTAATAAGCAGCGGTAACATCTTCACATTTTTCTAAAAGCTGCTGGATAATTTTAAGTTGACACAAAGAACCTTGTTCCTTAGTCCTCTTTTCAGGATCCTTTAATCTCTGTATAGCAAGAGAATAAGTCCTTGGTATTTTGAGAGAATTCTCATTTTCACAGGTGCTAAGCGCATAATGATGTAAACTATCCACATCTACATTCACCCTAGCCCTTCAAGTTACATAGTAACCATTGCCCCTGAAAAAACCTCTTTCCTTCTTACGTGCCCCGATATGAGAGGCAAGTTTCCAAGCTAAGACCCTGTCTGGTAAAATTAACAATTGTCCCATTGCAATAATTTTATTTGACAAGAAAAATAATTTTATTTTCTCTACTTATTTACTAAAGAAGAGTAATTCCCACTTTAGTTTGACTAAAAACCAAACTGTAAGAAAAGAGCGTTGCAAAAGATTTCTAATAAGAACCTTTTTAATACCTAAATTAAACAATCAATCAATGGTACTATATTACCTACTGATTCTACTTTTCGATGGTAATGTCTCCTTTAAAAGGTCTATCTAATACCTCCCTAAGAAACTTTCTAACATCTACATCCTTGTAATAAGCTTTACCACCAAAAATGTGATATTTGATCTTTCCATCGCTACGATAACGCTGTAATGTACGCAAGGATACGCACAATAAATCAGCAACTTTCTTGCTATCATATAGCTTAATACCGTCAACACTTAAATGGTTGGATAATCCATGTACCAAATCTCTACGGATACGGGAAACTAATTTATAAAGTTCCTCAGCAGCACGAGCAAAATCATCTCGTGAAAAATTTTCTGACTTCATAGCCTAAAATTATTAAATTAAAAATAAAACAAAATATTAGATAAATTTATCTCAACAGAATAGGTGATTTATAATGCATTTTTCAGTTCAGCCAAATTCCAAAAAAAATTCGAATAAAAAAATCACAAAACCAGAAAAAGCAGTTTTTAAGGCAAAAATACTACCTAGCCCATACCTTTGTCCTACCTAGCCCATACCCCTAGACCTGTTGTGTAAGCCAGTGTTTATCAGCGTTGTAGTAAAAAACCCTCTTAAAAGTTAAAGTTTTCTTAAAAAAATATTCAGCATGGTTTCTGTAACATCATTTAACATATTAAAGCTTAATATATTACCTTCAAGGACTCGGAAATGATATAAGAAATTATCTAAAAAGCGTAAATAGATATTTTAATAAAAAAACAGGCCAATAAAATGCAACTTAAAAATAAAATTACAAACCAAAATCAAGTCAAAAAAGGCTAGAAAAATGGAATATTAACTCCTTTCTCCTAGCCTTTTTATTTTATTTTATTTTTATTAGTATCTATTTAAAATATAAATGTTTTTTCCCCTTCGTATCAACTTTTAAATTATTTGCTTGAACCAAATGTTTTAAAACGTTTGAGATATTTCCGCTAGTTACTAGTTCAGATAAAGAGTAATCACTAATTAACTTACTTCTAATCTCACCCACGCTTCTAGGACTACTAAAATATCCTGTTTCAATTAGCATTTTAATTAATCTTGTTGATTTTTTATATTTTGTTATATTACTTTCTTTAACTAATGTTTTTCTTACATCAATTCCTAGATCTCGTTTGACATCTAAGGGATAGTTTACAGCCTTAACATAAGAAATATAACAATCAATAGGAACATCTTCTCCAAGCTCTACCGCACGAATAAAATGTTCAGACTTGTTTATAACTGAGCTTAAGCTTTTTTGACTTAGTCCTATCTCCTCCCTTTTCATTTTTAAAGCTTTTCCTAATTTAATTCTGTAAGACATAACTATTTCTTTAAACTACAAAAAATAAACACAGTTAAGTTTTGTAGTTTCAATTATTATTTATATGTTTGTACATAATTAATGACGACAAATAAGCTTTTTGCTTATTCAACGATGTTTTCTTGTCCCGAATGTCCTAAAATTCACCAGCAAGAGAATCGTGGTGTCGCTCCATGCAAAAAAGTTTCGTACTTTTGAACTGCATGCGAGCGGTACTCACGTAATCTAATGGTTTCTCTAAATTTTAGAGACGGGCGTAGGACACCCAGGGTTAGAGAATGTGAGCCGCTCCGTGTTTTTTACAAGAAACGGTTATCATAACTCAAAACATCGTTCATATAAATTATGTGAGCGATTTTTTATTTTATATACTTTGTAATTTCAACCATTTTAAAAAAGGTTGTATTTAATGAGGTTTAAATAGATTATTCGTTCTCATTATAGGGTAAGTGAAAAAAAAATGATGTATTCTTTTTTATTACACTTTTTCCTTTGCTTTGATTATTAATGAGTTCCATTATATCAAATAAAAGGTGTTTATTATTATCTCGAACAATAAAAGTAAACTCTTTTTTGGTATTATCCAAACTATATAATACAAGGATAGATCTCTTACAAAAGCATAAAACAATAACAAGGGTAAGCTTAGTAGTGTCTACTAAGTTTCCCTGCAGAATAAAAGAGCTTTGGATATTTTTTAATTCCAAGCTATTATATAATAACTAATATTAGATGATGCTCCCACATGATCGTATTAGAAACGAGTCTTGATTAGAAAAAGACTATTATCTTATTCCCATAAGGTTTCGCTAAAACTAGTTAGCCCCTTATGCCAGTGTTTTATAACACTCTATTCGTTGTTCGGTATTCCATCGAAATTTTCAATTATTACTTTTTTACAACCAATAATTGTTTAACCAATTTAAACCAACTCGTACACTTATGACAAAAAGTTTGTTGGTAGGTAAGAGTACCACTGAATCTATAATTCAGAAAAAGCTTAAGAAACAACTCTTACTTACAACGTAGTTTTCCATAATGAAATAATGTACTATACTGATTTCATAAAGGTTTTTGATAGTTAGGTGAAAATAACTACAACAACAAACGCTTAAAGAACACAAATACGCGTATTCAAAGGGATTTTGAATTGCGTACAGGACAAATCTATACCTAATTTTTACCCATCTAACAAAATGGGTGGGTAAAGAAAAGGTGAGTTAAAAATGCTATGACTCATATATTAAGAATTACGGGGTGGTTGCCTATAGTCTCTTTGCCGAAAACAAACTTTATCCTACTATAGCAATTGTTTAGTCTAGCACCATCCCTTTTCTGACAAAAATTCTTGAAAATATAGAGTTAATGCAGACATTATACTAGTTAGTAACTAGTTGACCCGTTTACTTACGCCAAGACTATTAGAATATATAACAGTGAGGCAAACGACCACTAATACGGGAGAAAAAGGTGTATACAGGTATACTAAAAATACTCACTATAGATATACCTATATACACAAAATTTAAACAATAAATAAAACTAACAAACAACAAAGCCCTAAAGGCAATTCGTAAAATACATCGTTCTGCATGTTTCACAATAAGTCTATATAAGCCTATAAACTGACCATGTATTATATAGCATACCCAAAAAGAAGATGTATAACCGCTATAACCAAGGAAAGTCACTTGTAATTGCGGATTAAGTAAATCAAAGTTTAACTTTAAAAAGTAATGCCTATGAATCAAAAAGCGAAAGTAAGAACTGCTACTCCACAACAAAGAATGTGTATCGATAGTGGTATTTTTAAGCCTAATGGAGCAATAGTCTTACTGTTTGCAAAACGAAAAATTTAGCGGGTGATTTTTTTAACTTATGTGTACACTCAGCTTTAAAATGCATGATAATATCTATTCCTTTTGCCTTACCTTATGTTTTGGGAGAAATGGTTAAGGAATAATAATGCATAGGAATAGATATTTATTTCCTTAAATACAAAGTCTTTACATACCTCAGCAGATTTCATTTTACATCTACTTTTACTTAAGGTTTTTCAAATTAAAAAGACACTTAAATGTTGTGGCCTAATACAACAGTGTTTATAAACCCTAAAGACAATACCAATATAAATAACACTAATACTATGAAATCAAAACTACTTCCATATTATGGATATAGCGCAGCTATGCTCTTTATAATTCTATGCTGTACTCCTACTATACTTTTTGCTAACCAAAATACAGGTAATTTTAAAGACAATGTAGACCAGCAAAAAATAATGGTTACAGGGAAAATTACCGACCATTCGGGTGCACTACCCGGAGTAGTTGTACAAATTGTATCAACAAACACAGCTACTCTTACCGATCACGATGGTAATTATACTATTGAAGTAACTCCAGGTAATAAACTGAGTTTCTCTTATATGGGATATATTACCAAAACAATTGAAATAATAAATCAACATACTTTAAATCTAACCTTAGAACAAGACAGTAAAGAGTTAGATGAAATTGTTGTAAATGCAGGATATTATACCGTAAAAGACAGAGAAAGAACTGGTAGTATCGCCCGTGTAACTTCGAAAGATATAGAATTTCAACCTGTTACAAATCCATTACAAGCAATACAAGGTAGAGTTGCGGGAGTAGATATTACGCAAAGAACTGGCCTTGCTGGAGGAGATTTAAAAATTGAAATTAGGGGTAGAAATTTTTTAGATTCAGGTTATATTAGAAATCAACCTCTTTATATAATAAACGACATACCCATCATATCGACCTCACAGGGTCTAGATGGTAATGCCCTAGGTAGTCAAATACTTAGAGGCGGAATCTCTCCTCTTAACGGTATAAATCCTGCAGACATAGAAAGCATTGAAATTTTGAAAGATGCAGATGCGACAGCAATTTATGGAGCCAGAGGTGCAAATGGCGTAATTTTAATAACAACCAAAAAAAACACAAATAAGCAATCAGAATTCAAAATTACGTCCTCAATAGGTTTTAGTAGAGTAGCAAATTTTATGAATATGCTAAAAACACCTGACTATATAAAACTACGTGAATTAGCATTCTTAAACGATAACATTACAAATTACCCCCCTAATGCTTATGATATAAATGGCACCTGGGACAAAAATAGATATACAGACTGGCAGAAAGAGCTTATTGGAAATACAGCTATTGATCAAAATGTAGGGTTAAATATAAATGGGGGAAGTCATTTAGCAACTTACAGTATAAATTATAATCACAACAAAAACAAAACCGTTTTTCCAAGTTCTGAGGGGTATAAAAGAAATTCACTCAATTTAAATTTTAATCAACGTAGCGAAAATAATAGGCTGCATATTAACTCATCGGTAATTTATACCGAACAATCAAACACACTGCCCATTGTAGATTTAACTATGCAGGCTTTAACATTACCTCCAAATGCCCCTGCCCTTTATAATTCCGATGGTTCTCTAAATTGGGAAAATGGTACATTTAATAACCCATTAGGTAATCTTCAAACTACTTATTCTAATACGGCACGTAATTTAATACTGAACACATCTATTAAACTAAATTTAGATGATAATTTTTATTTCAAACTTAATGGTGGGATTTCTAATAATGATATTCTAGAAATGAGGATTAACCCCCATACTGCGTATGACCCTTCTTATGGGCTAACAGAAGAACATTCTGAAACTTATAAAGAAATAGTAAAAAGTAACTCTTTAATAATAGAACCTCAACTTCACTACAATTATCAATTTAAAAAACATCATATTTCCTTACTCGCAGGAGTATCGTATCAAAGTAGCAAATCAAGCTTACTAGGTTTGCGTGGGAATAATTTTCCCTCTAATGCCTTTATTGAGGATTTATCAGCCTCCAATTCAAAATTTATTCAAAACGATAATTTTCAAGAATACAAACATATATCCGTATTTACAAGAATTAACTATACTCACAGTAACAAATACATATTCAACATTACCGGAAGACGAGATGGTTCTAGTCGCTTTGCCAACAACTATAAATTCGGGAATTTTGGAGCATTAGGTGTAGCATGGGTTGCAAGTAAAGAAAACTTTCTAAAAGATAACAAAACCATTTCCTTTGCTAAACTTAGAGGTAGTATTGGTGTAACTGGAAGTGATAATATAGGGGATTATTCCTATTTAGACACTTATAATGTTAATATATCTTATAATAATTCTATAAGCTTAAAGCCTACAGCCTTATATAATCCAAATTATAAATGGGAAAACACAAAAAAAATAGAAGTAGCCATTGATCTAAGCTTATTTAAAAACTCTATTAACACAACACTTGCTTATTATAACAATAGATCTTCAGATCAGTTAATAGGATATACACTTCCTGCAACAACTGGTTTTCCATCAATTATAATGAACTCAGCAGCTGTAGTTGAAAATCAAGGTTGGGAATTTAACCTTAACACTACTAATATACAAACTCAAGATTTCTCATGGTTTACAAGTTTTAATATTTCTCTACCTAAAAACAAATTAAAATCTTATCCTGGTCTAGAGGAAGGGACACAAAGTAGCATCTATCAAATTGGATATCCCCTAAATATAACGAAGACTTATAAATATAATGGCATTGATCCAAATACTGGACTATACTTATTTGAAGATTTTAATCAGGATGGAAAAATTAATAGTCAAGATAAACAAGTTCTAAAAGATCTATCTCCTAAGATACATGGAGGAATACAAAACACTTTAAAATATAAAAATCTATCATTAGACTTTTTATTTTCATTTATAAAAAAGGAAACATATAACCTTGATAAGACTTACAATAACACACCAGGTGGATCTATGACAAATCTACCTGTAGAATTACTAAATTATATTACTCCAGATAATCCAGGTGGTCGATATTTATCACCTACCACAAATTACCTGGCAACTACCTCTAGTATGAATTATAGAGAAAGTGATGCTGCTATAAGCGATGGCTCATTTATTAGGTTAAAAAATATAAACCTTGCCTATAGCTTTAATTTACCACAACTTAAGATTCATTCGTTAGTGATCTATGTACAAGGACAAAACCTTTGGACAATAACCAATTATTATGGCATGGATCCTGAATTTATCACCAATGGTAGTATACCACCTTTAAAGACTTATTCAATTGGTCTACAATTAACTTTTTAAAAAATTAAATATGAAAATTGATTATACCCTAGTAAAACGAGCTATTTACACTGTAATCGGATTAACAACATTACTTTTTGTTTCGTGTGATGATTACATTGAAGTAGACTTACCTAAAAATAAAATGAACAGAGAAGATGTGTATCTTAATACAGAAACAACTAAAGCCGCTCTTAATTACCTATATGTTAGATTGAGAGATGCGAACTTTATTATTGAACAAGGAAAAAACTTAAGTCTTTATACCGATGAATTAATATCGAATCACCAAACTCCCAATGATTTTCATATCAATAATATTCTATCAAATAATGCGATAATAGGAAATTGGTGGAATAGTGCGTACACCGAAATTTATAACATAAATACATTTATTGAAGGAGTTAAAACTGCAAAAGTACTTAGTGACTTAGATAAAAATCAATTTCTTGGTGAAGCATACACTATCCGTGCAATTTACTATCAAGCTTTAACTCAACTTTTTGGTGATATTCCGTATACTGTTACTCCAAATTATCAAGAAAATATTAACATTCATAAAACTGAAAACAATCTAGTATTACAAAGAATAGAGAGCGATTTACTACAGGCTGTGGATTTATTAAGCTATGATTATAGAGGGTCAAATAGAGTATATATAAACCGAGCAGTAGCTGAGATCATCTTAGCTGAAAACTACTTATTACAAAACAAACCTGATTTAGCTGAAAAATACTGCACTAATATCATTGAAAATCCACTCTATAATTTAGAAGAAGATATTAATAAAATTTTTAAAAATGATTCAAAAGGAACTTTACTACAAATGAGTCCGGTGGTAATGCCCTCTACATTTCCTGATGTCACATTTTATCTTTTTACAACTATTACTGCTACAAGCTTTTCTATAACGGAGTCCTTATATAATTCTTTCGATAATAACGACTTAAGAAAATCGTATTGGATAAATAACAGTAACATAAATAATTCTGTATATCATCAAGTTTACAAATATAAAAACAAAACAAATAATTTAGATGAATTTCAAATCATGTATAGATTAGAAAAAGCTTATTTTTTATTAAGTGAGAGCCTTGTAAAACAAGAAAAAACAGCTGATGCAGTAGAAATTCTAAATAAAGTAATGGCCTTTAGAGGAGTTGTTCCTATTCCTACAACAATTTCAAAATCAAGCTTTATTGATAAATTATTAATAGAAAGCTCAAAAGAATTCTTCACTGAGTATGGAATGCGATTTTATGACTTAAAAAGAAATGACGAACTAAATAGTTTATCTGTAAAAAAAGAAAATTGGCAAACCTATCATAACTTATTCCCTTTGCCAGATAAAGAAACTTTAATAAATAAAAATTTACTGCCAAACAATATTGGCTACTAACAAAAAACTATATGAGATTATCAATCCTTTTTACGTTATTAACGTTAATTTCTTTACCCTTATCCTGTAATTTAAAGTGGAGCGAAAAACAGTTAAATAAACCTTTTATTCAAAATATAGATGGTACCATTACTATACAAGGAAGAGTTATTGATCCAATTACAAACCTGCCACCAGAAGGAATAACAACAATAAACATTTCTAATAAATGGAAGTGGCTTGTCAAAATACCGGGGGTACCAAAAAACGGAGAAAATGAAAAAGTTTTTTTAGATAAAAAAGGTTTTTTTTCTATAACAATCAACAAAGAAGACACAATTCAAGTCCTCCCCACAAAACTTCTCTACCAAACTAACTTACACAATTATAAAATCACAAATCTAAAAAATAACCAAATCCTAAATTTCACAGTTAAAAGGGACAGTACAATATATAAAGAAGTTTTAAAAAGTGATCCAAGAGCTAAAGAAATATTAGCTACATACTTAAGTCAATCGAATCCTGAGAAAATAATTACAATTTCAGGAACCATTGCCAGTAAAATAACACAAAAACCTATAGCTAATGCCTCCGTTGGAGTTTTCGGTATAAACAATATAACAGGTGCTATGACATTTCATATGACCGATAATTATGGTCAATTTTCCATGCAAGTTCCCAAAAACAGCATTTTTATATTAAATCCTGCTACACCACAAAGTAAGTACTTTAAGGTAACAAATGATACAGTGATAAACATATTACAATAAAAAACATGAAAGCTACAGTATTTCTATCTATTATTATATCATTATTCTCATTAAATACAAAATCGCAAACTGATAGTATTCGAATAGATGAAAAATGGTTTACCTTGCTCCCTCATTCAATATCACCTGATGGAAAATGGATTAGCTACATCAAGCAGTATGAAACTGGCAGTACTAGAAAATTAAAATATTTTTTTTTTGATATTCAAAATAACATAGAGCATGAACTAATTAACCAAAATAATTCTCCTACCACTTTACTTACCGAGAATCTAGCACTAATACAAAAAGATAACTCATTACAAGTTTATAACTTAAAAGAACAAAAAATCATATCTAATATAAATAATGTAAAGAAATTTAATATTGACATCAATACAAACCAAATATTCATTCTAGGTCATGATAAGAAGTTACAAATTGCAAATTTCAAAAAGATAGATTCTAATTATATAATTGAAGATATAGTAAACTATGTATTGAGTCCCGACAATCGATACTTGCTGTATATTAATAAGGATAATAAATTATTCTCTGTAAATACAATAACTAAGGAAAAAAAAAGATATAAACCATTTATACATGACTTTACTTTCATTAAATGGAATTTACAGCAAAATGTAATTGCATTTTTAAACAAAGACAATTTCCTTCAATTGCTTAATTTACAAACCAATGAAATGGCTATTATAAATAGCCAATTAGATAATGCTAAAAACTTAGAAGTAAATTTTTCAATCAACAATGATCTATTTATAAAATACGAAACCTATATTCCGAAAAGTCCACAATATAAAACGTACTTAGAAATATTAGGAGTTAATTCAAAAGAACCAATGCCCTACTACTTTCAAAACAACTTCACTTTAAAAAAAGAAGCACTTGTTTATAAATATGATACCAAATCAATGATTAAAATGGAAAGAAATGATAAAAAAGAATATCTCTCAATAAACTTTCCTGATCATGTAATTTATTATGACAAATTACAATTTAAAGATTTCCTAAATCAATTATACAATATTAATTATAGACTTTTTAATATACAAACAAAAGAATCATATGACTTAACAACACAAAAATCAGTTATTATCACACCCTCTAAAGATGGAAAGTTTATATTTTATCCCACAACTAACCCTAATAATTGGGAATTACTAAATATACAAACCAAGCAAAAATTCACCTTAAGAACAACATCAGCTAGTGGAGGTCTCGTACCACACTGGAGCATAGATTCAAAATCAATTTACTTTCAACGTGATAATAAACTTATTGAATTTAATATAGAATCTCTAACTTTTAAAGTATTAAAAGTATTTCCAAAAAACACATCTTTACGACTTATAACTAACACTCTTGAAAACAATAGATCAAGTTCATCAAAACAGTATGTAAATACAAAAGCAAATATTTTTATCAAAACTAAAACCAATCAAAAAGAAGCTATTTACAAATTTTCAAATGGAAAAATTGTTCTATTACGTTTACCAACTTCTAATCGAATACTTAATATTAGAGTAGATCATTCCCAAAATAATATATCATGGATAGAAGAAAACTTTAATCTTCCGCCAACTATAATGGTTTACACCGATAGTTTATTTTCTATAAAAAATAATTTAGATAAAGAGTTATACGATTGGCAGTACCAAAAATCAATAGTTTATAAAGATACGAATGGTGTAGCACTTGAAGGGATTCTCTACTATCCAAAAAATTTTAATAAAAACAAAAAATACCCTTTAATAACTTATATTTATGAAGAAGTGAGATCTTCTCCTCTACTTCAACCTAATGCTTTTATAGTTCCCACATTATTAAACACACATGGTCACAATAGAACACTACTTACTGAACAAGGGTATTTTGTATTTACACCTGATACTTACATAGGAAATGAAGGACCTGGTTTAACAGCAGTCAATTGTGTTGTTCAAGGTGTACAAGAAGTATTAGCAGTGGAACCTGCAATCGATAATTCTAAAATAGGACTTAGCGGGTTCTCCTTTGGTGGATACAAAGCTAGTTTAATTGGAGCTTATACAAATCTCTTCAGTGCAATTATAAGTATTTCAGCGCGTCATGATTTACTCTCTTATTATATGCAACTTGATGGCGAAAAAGAACCTGGTTTTACTAGATTAGAAAATGGACAATTTAAGTTAATAGAGAATTATGCCCAAAACCCTACGAAATACATAGCTAACTCGCCTTTACTGCAAGCGCAAAATATAAACACTCCTATGTTAATAGTTGCGGGATTAAACGACACAAATGTATCAGCACAACATACTAGAAGTATGTATTGGGCTTTAAAAAGATACGAAAAATTTCAGAGCGTTGCACTATTCTATAACAAAGTGGGTCACGGATTTAGAATCTACGACCAAGATAAAGAAGCTACAGATTTCACTATTAGGTATATACAATGGTTTGACTATTTCTTAAAAGAGAAGAAGAATATTCCCTGGATAAAAGAAAACACCTCTGCTTCCACAGAGAAATAGAAAATCAGTAATTTTTAGTTCTATATAAATTTATAAATTAAATCGAGTAGGACGCTGAAGAAATAATCTTCAGCCGACCTCACACCACCCGGCATACGGTTCCTACCAAGACGGTTCTTTATTTTACAATACTTTTAAGTAGATGTTATTTAAAGATGTATAACCTCCTATATTTACCTTAAATATTCCGTACAATTTTGGACTTTAGTTTGTTATGTAACCTTATCCGATATTATTGAGTCTGATATAGTTTCTGTTTGTCCGGTCAAGGGTTTGCCTAGCGCTTCCTTCAGATTTCACCTCACGATGGACACCCTTGCATTTGGCTAACACTTCCCGTTGTAAAGGCGTGTTCGGGACTTGCACCCTAGAGTTACTGCCCATGCTGGCACACAAGAATTAGGGGATAAATTCCGTAAAGAATATATCCCCTTTTTTTTAAACTAGTTTATGTCCCGTCCTGAAATAACGATACACAGAAAGAGATCGTTATGAAAACGAATTATTGCTTGTTACCTTATTCAACAATTTGATAAAGTGGTTTATAATCACCTAACTCAACTCCAAACAAAGGCGTATAAACGCCATTTTCTATAATAAAACATTGATCTGTCTCAATTGGCTCTAAAGTACAATTATGTTCTGTAGGGTCTACCGTTACAGGAACGTAATTACTAGATCCTAAGGGTGATTGCTTATAAACTGTACCCATATAAGGAGTTGGATTTAATACGATACTAGCAACCTCAACATCACTTACATTACTAGCACTTGTTGTTAGTGCACCTAAAAATAGCATTGCTGTAATAGCAAATGGTAAGATTAGGATTCTCTTAAATTCTTTCATAATTAGTTTATTTTCAAATTAATAAAACAAATACCTGGCTTATTAGAAAAATTACTTAAGTATCTACCTAAGTTCTATTACACATAAGCAACCTGGGTAAAAACACTAAACTGAATCGCCTTTACAGTTTTTGTAAAGCATTCAACTAGTTCAAAAACTTTGTTTTTACTTATCTAATTATGTGAGAAAGTTTTTCATTCCAAGTAAATAAAAAATCTATTTTGGTTTTTAAACCCATATAAAAAGTATACTTTTTTTAATTAGTAACTAAGTGTCTATAACTTAGCTTTAAATGAATAAATCAGCTTCATTAACTACCCTAGTTTTTCAGTGTAATTCTAGAGGCTGCCAACAACTCAGTTTATCTTATAACCACCCTATGGGGGTAAGAAGAAATTCAAAGAGATAAATGCAAGATGATAAACACGAATACTTTGTAAAAGTAACATCAACTAAAGCCAGGAAACTTATCACAGTATTTAAAAGTTTCTTTTGCACTTATTTTCTTTTGTAAAGCTATTTTAAATATTCATACCAAAACAGTACAAAAGGTTTCTCGAATGGGAAAGAAAAGTTTTCCCTTTTGGGAAAAACTAACGCAATATAAGGCCTTAGAGGCCATTACAAAACAACAGGATTTTTTATAACTCTGCTTAAAAGCTGCTTTTTGTCTTTTTTACTCTCCTTTATTTTTAAAAACAATCTGGTAAAATATTAATAATAAGCATCTTGTATTTAATTATAAAAAAAGAGCTGCCTTTAAAAAAAGACAGCCCATAATTACCTAGTATCTCGCTAAAAAGCTATGGGGACTTCTAGGTATAGAATCCAAAGTATTCCAATAACTTTTATAAGGCAACAAAGAAGTCTTAAGCCTGATAGAACATCTTGGTTGTGAAAGTGGGAACTATAAAAGTTAATCCTTAAATAATAGCCCATTCTACTTTGGTAATTGTATAAGACCATAAAAATAGGCCATAATAACGGCCTGGTGAAAACTACAAGCTTTTAGCTTTCGTATAATGGCGGTTCTTCTATTGTTTACTGTCCTTGGATCTACTTGTAATAATTTAGCCATATCACGGCGAGTATCACACCGGTGTAGTGTATTAATCAAGTCAATCTCCCCCTCTACTAACTCCCTATAACACTTTGTGCTACACCATAGATCTGGACATAACTCATGGGTAATGCCATGGTCAAAATATGTTGTGCCATTTGAAATGGCTTCCAATGCTTGTAATAATACTTCATTAGGCGAGCTTTTAAAAACATAACCCTTAATAGGAAAACACCTTAAACGATCAAATATCATTTGATTATTAAAATTCGAATAGATTAAAAAATTAATCTTTCCGAAAACTGGGTGATCTTTAAGTTTTTGTATAAGCTCGTAACTGATTATATTGTGGGTATGGATATCTAATATAACGGTATCCACGACCTTTGTACTACTAGTTAAAATAGTAACAAACTCTCTTTGGCTACCTGCTGTAAAGGCCAAGGAAAAATTGGGTTGTAATTCAATGTACTTTTTTAAAGCCTCACGCAGCATGTAAGACTCTTCTAATATGGCAACTCTCATGATAGTGAACAATTAATGATTAATAGACTAAAGCGCAACGTTTCTTCTTTGTCTACTAACTATTAATAATCATATAGCCGGTTTAATAAAACTAGAAAACTCTAAATCTTAACTACAACACACAAACAAGGAAGAAATAAACCAAACACCTTACTGCATAACCCCACACACCTATCACTTGCCACTGGTAAGGTACATCGCAGTCCTTTAGTCTTTTTATAAGTAGGACTGCTCTCTACTTATAACCTCATTTTTTCCTCTATCACTATTTAAACCGTTTTTTAACCTTGTACACCGCCTCGCCCCATCACACTTAGGTAATACTACCCAAAAAGACGTAGCCCAATTGCTTTGTAGACAAACACGCTCCACTTTTTATCTCTATGGTTTTTTATAAAAAAGATAAAAAGACCTTAAAAGCCTTTTTCTTTGCAGCCTACAAGTCCTTTATACAAAGTTTTATTTCTATAATAGGTTTTATTTTCTGTTTTATTGGACAATAAACCTTTTATCTAACCTTATCAAAGATCGTTTATAAAGCTATACCTTTTCAAATAAAGAAAATCACAATTACTTAAATAACAATCTATTGCGAGTAAATGTAATTATATTAAATCTATAAACCAATGTAAAGCAGTGTTAAATCAGAGGTCATATTCTTTTAGTTTCTCAAAACAACTAGCTTTTATAAGTCATACCAAGCAAAAAAAGCACCCAATTTAAGTTCATTAAATACCATAGGAACAATAAAATAGAAAATTGTTATACCCCGTAGAAAAAAACAGCGTTTTTTTCTTTTTACCTTACAGAGTTTTAGTGAACTCTTTATCATAAAAACAAAGTAAAAACATCCCGTAATTTACCCCTGTAAGTATCCAAGATAATAAAGCTTTTTTACATTGTTCATTAAAAAACTTTTTTAATAGAAGCCCTTACTTAAACCCCTACTACAAAAAACATAAATAACCCAGTAAGCACAGCTAATAACAGAGAGATTAAAAATTGAAAATCATTTGTAATATACCTGAAAAACAATCCAATTCCCGGGTTAAAACAATAAGATAATAAAGGGTAAAACCATTTTAGAAAAGAAAAAAGACGGTTTTCAAAAAGTGGTTTTCCTTTTTTTTTCACTTTAAAAACATTAGTAAAACAACCTATTTAAACATGCTAAAAAAACGAAAAAAATAGCTCTAAAAAACAATCTTTAAAACACAAAAAAAAAGGTAACACAACACCCAAAAAACCTATTTAAAACACGATAAAAAACTATTTAATTAATTGGACTAAAAAAGCCTTTAAAAAATAACTTTTTTTAAATGTTAAATCTTGTTACAAAAATTAAAAAGTCACTTTTTTTAAAAGATACCTTTTTCTATTTTTAAAACAAACACGTAAAAACAATAGTCTTTTACATAGAATAAAAAGATTGTTTTTATTAAAAAAAGTAATACATCGCCACTTACATGCAATTAGTAACACATACCATAAACCTATAGAAAAACACAGAAAAACGTAAAAAAAGCCAATCTTTTCGATTTAAAACAACCTTTTTAAAGATTAGCAGCTACCTTTAGTTTTTTTAAAACACCTTCATTTAATCCATAGCTACCACTACTGGAATTATACGACAAATTAAAATTAGTTGTAAAAGTGCGGCTAACAAGTAAAAACAACCTTGTCATAAAAGTAAAAAAGTAAACCGTTAAATCATGTAATTTATAAAGCTAACTTACAGATCTATTTTGTCCTATAACAGGTATAATCCTTGCTTTTTATGTATCAAATTCCTAGGCAAAAAAAAGAAGAACCTTCTTTAAACCCCTGTAAAACCTAGGTTTTATTGCATATTTCTTAATTTTAACATGTTAAAATTCAAACAAGTATAGCTATTATCAAATTATTAGCATATATTTACTAATAAATAATTTTACTACTAAGGCATTGGGCTATTGTTGTTTCCGGTCTTAATATCTTTGTTATGTATGTATTATTTATTAAAGAAATTTACCCTAACCAGTAGTTATACCTAAACTACTGGTTTTTTATTTTCTAATTATTTTCCTCCAATTAAAAAAGTAAATAATACAATAAATAACAACTGTTTTTTTCTTATTAAAAACTGTTTTTACTTTAGTGATTTTCAAAACAATAACTAAAAACTAAAAAACAGGATCTCTTTATAAATCTTAATTATTGCAGGTATTCTATCTAAATCATATAAGCTATAACACAGCTTATCTTTGAAACAAAAAAAGTGGTCTTGTAGGCTTTAAAATACTAGATATACAAAAAAATCAATCTACCTTAAAAGTAGAAAAACCGATCTAAAGAACCACAAAAAACATCCATATATCTTAAAAATATTCCCAAAAAACACAATAAGTAAGTAACAACTACACAAATTAACAAGACTTTAATTCTAAATTATGTGAAAAAAAAATCATTTTCACTATCTTTATACAAATACAAAATATGACAATAAAAAAAGAAAAAATAAGCCAAGAGAATACCAAAACTAATCAACTAGATATGGTTAAGACCAATGCAGGAGCTGATTTAGGATTCGATTCTCTAGAGTTATTACCAGATTTAAATAGTAAACAAAGAAAAAGAAATAAGAAAATGGATATCTCTTTAATAGAAGATCCATATGATAATAGTATAGGCTCTATTTTAAACTTTAAAGCCACAGCCAAACAAGAGAAAGAAATAAGTGAATTAAAAGGAGAGATAAGTAACTTAATTGCCGACAACAACAATGTCAAGCAGCATAAAGAAAGATTGCTTTTACTTTTAAAAGAACTACAAAGTAAAGAAGCGATTAATCATATCTCTCACCGTATCACATCAGAAGCGGCCGATTATCTTTTTTCTCACGATGGTTTTAAAGATAATTTTAAAGATGGTACCCTACACGAGACTGTTGTTATTTCAATTGATATTAGACGCAGTACCGATTTAATGTTAAAGGCAAAAAGTCCAAAACAATTTGCTGAGTTTATAACAGTTCTAACCGATCAGCTCTCAGAGATTATCCTTGATAACTATGGGGTGTTTGATAAATTTACTGGAGATGGTATTTTAGCCTTTTTCCCTAAGTTTTTCTCAGGAGAACAAGCCATCGTACGAGCCTTAAAGGCTGCCTCGGAATGTCATCAAGCATTCTCAGAGCATTATTGGAAATATAAAAATTTCTTTAACGTGTATATTAAAGATATCGGTCTGGGAATTGGATTAGATTTTGGAGAGGTACATCTGGTAAACAAACGAAAAGAATTAACTGTTGTTGGAATACCAGTGGTTTACGCCTGTAGACTCTCTGGAGCCAATGCGGGAGAAACCTTATTAAACTTATCGGCTTTTGAAGAGTTTAAACAAGTATACCATCACTCTTATCAAAGTCAAGAGAGTACTATATTTATTAAAAACGAAGGTGAGGCCTTGGCCTATAAGATAAATTTCAATAAAAAGATTCAAATTGAAAGTATGCCAGATTGGCTACAAGAGCAACAAGAATAATTATTTCATAGCACTTCCTTTTATTTTAGTTAGGCATTATTTCCATCATACCATCCCTAAGTGGTCCGGAAATAATGCCTTTCTTAATTCCTATAGATAACTAAGCCGTAATCTTATAACCAAATAGGTCGCTATGCTAATGGATAGATCTCCCCTATCCTATTAGGTATATAGATAAGTGATAATACATAATTATTTAATTAAATCCCATCACTATTTTTATAAATACCCTTGTTGATTTACCCCCATAGGTAAGTCACTTAGCTAGAAAAATTCCTACTTAGAGCTTTGGGTTATTGTATACCAAGGAATCACACTTATTTTAATGCACTAAAAAGTGGAATATTTTACAGGTGATCCTGTTGATTTTGCTTTTTTTGCTTATAGTTGTAATAAAAATAGACAACAAACACTGCTATTAAAAACACATACTGTAGGGTTACTAAAAACGACGTGCTTCTACCCATTATTAATCTTACAACCCAGGTGGCGGCATATGCCAAAGCAAAAATTGGTTCTAAGGGTCTTTTTATCTTTTTCATAGTAATGTAATTAATTTAATTCCTATTATCCTTTATATCTTGTTCTATAAATTCCTTTAAGCCCTCACCACTACCTTGTTTGGTAAGAAGTAATTCACCTTTATTGGAGAACAAAAAATAAGTAGGTGTTATTTGTAAGGCGTACTTGGCAAAAACTGGATCTACAATTCCCTTAGGAAAATAAAGTACCTGAGCTTTTGGATCTGTTATTTTTAATAGCTCCTGAAATTCTTGTTTATCCCCATAAGATAAACTCACCACATTTAAATCATCTTTTAAAGTGTCACTAAGAGTTTGTATATCATCATTTTCAGCAATACAAAAGCTACAATACGCATTACAAATACGCAGTAAGACATATCTTTGATCAAATTGATCTCTAAAGTAAACTGGCATATCGTCTTTATTTAAACCAACAAAATCGTAATATAAATCTCCTTTCTTTAAAAAAGGATAATTCACATAGTCTTGTATAAACTTAACTGGTAGCTGATTTTCATATCTAGGCTCTATAAGGGATAGTAATTCTTTACTATCGTCTTTACTAAGACCATTTGCTACGGCGTAACTCAATGCTTGTATAGCGTAAGGTGTATTGATATACTGCTTTAAAAACCCAAACTCAAAACTAGCTTCCATCACTTGCAATTTTGACTCAAAACTAGCCTGCAAACTATCTATATTTATGTCACTTTTAGATAACTGTTTAAATTGATTTAATAAAGAATCACCTTGGATCTCCATTAATTTTTGGGTTTGATAATGGATGTAGCGTATAGAGTCCATCTTTGAGCCTATTGCTCTGTTATCCCTTGATAAATTTAACCCGGACGCATTTATTTCTACTTTCTCATTACCCAAATAATAGCTAGTATAACGTAGTCCCCTGGGTCCATTAATATATAAGAACACCCAAGATCCGGTAGCAGGTAAAACAAAATTCGCCTGGAAACTTTGGTTCTCTAAATCTAAATCTATCGCTGTATTACCATCAAACTTTAAGCTAAGTTTATCTTGGGGATCCAAATCGGTTATATTACCTTTAATTTGTAACATTTGCTGATCTTGACCATATGTAAAAAACATATAAAAAGCCCCATTACAATACATAAACTACCCTTTATTACATCCATATTCTTAGCTACTTTATGTTTATATCAAAGAAGAGCCCGGCGGTTTACTTTTTTTAGTATCTACTAACTCTACTACTTGTGTGAATACAAAAAAAGAAAATCACAGTAACCCTCGCTGATAAAAAACAAAACAAACACCTATAAATATTTACATTAACTCTCTAAAATTCAATTACTTTAAAAACACTAAAATAGAAAAGAAAGACGGTAAAACCAACTATTTTTAAAAAACTATAAATAAAAACAATAATAGCCTTATTTAATTATGGCCTTGCCTTTATAAAAAACAACATACCTTTTTAAAATTACATTAAAATGAATTTCAAAAGGTTTTACCTTACCGTATTACATCAACCCAAAGGTTTGACTATTTCTTAAAAATACTTTTCAAGTAATTACTTAAAAGCAGAATTATCATAGATTAATTAGCACATTTAAAACAAGTTTTATTGTAAAACATGCTTCATTTTTAAAAGGCTCCCCTGTTCCATTGCTTGTCCGGATTACCGAGATACGTTACTTAAATTCACCTATAAAACTTACTTTACCATAGGTACTAGCTTTGGTTAAACACCGTATTATGTAGATTGGTCAATACAAATTGTATGGTGGTCAAAAGAATTTACTTGGGAGTTTAAACTGTTCTTTTTTTGTAGCAAAATTTATATTTATGAAAATTACAGTATTTATTGTCGCTATGGTCTTATTTGTATTGCTACCTATGCAAATACAAGCTCAACATAAATTACAAGGACATTTTAAGGCCGATTACGTTCCTTTTTCCAATTATATACGACCTATTGATAGTGTTAAAACTGCTTCGAAAAGTGATTTTAAAAAATTAGAGATAGCCATTGACATTCCACTATCATTTAAATTAGACCACAGAGCTAAACCCAGAGTATGGTCTTTATTTGCACAGGGAGCATATGCTAAGATGGCACATAAAAAGTACGAAGAACCTTTATTTCCAACCCAGTTACTTAATGCACAATTTGGCTTAAAACACTTACGCTCCATTAGTCCCACTTGGTCCATGCTTATTATTGGATCCCTTGGCATATATACAGACTTACAAATTATTGATAAACAAGCTATTTTGGGCCAAGGAGGAGTGTTTTTCATTAAGCATTTCAATCCTCAATTTTCTATGGGAATTGGTCCTGTATTAACCAATAGCTTTGGAGTGCCTATGGTTTTACCAGGCCTTTATTTGAATTGGGAAACCTTCGGCGACTTTTTTGTAAAAATTGCCTTTCCTGAGAACATAGAAGCTGGTTATAAAATAAACAATCACTTTAATCTCAAAGCAGCCATAGATCTACAAGGTATGACTGCCATGGTAAGACACCAAGGTAAATCCATGTTACTAGGTCATCAGCAAATTATAGCAGGATTAAGACCTGAGTTGAAAGTATCGGAAGATTTTCTTATTTCTTTAACAGCAGGTTCAACACTTGTGAGATCTATTTCTGTTCAAGAAAGAAAAATTAAAAGCATCTTTAAAGAGAAAAAAATAGCAGATCCTCGATTCGCAACCACATTATATGCGGCTGTTGTAATAAAATGGAAACTATAAACTTTATTTACTAAGCAACTTTTTGTGAACTACCTGTTTCAATAAAGCCTCTTTTCGCGTTCTTGAAATTGGTAGTTTAGTTGCATTAACAACAACTTGACTACCTTGCAAAGCATCGATATGATTGATATTTACCAGGTAAGACTTGTGAATACGAAAAAAATGTGCTTTCGGTAAAATATCCTCAATAGCTATCATGGTTTGATGAATTACAAGTACTTTATTGGCAAAGATTAATTTTAAATAATTCTGCATTGCCTGTATATACAAAAGCGTTTGCCAGTCTACCTTTAAATAACCATCTTCTTGTTTGACATACATCATGCTATTTTCATTAGATAAAGGAGCTTGTAGCTTACTTTGTTTTAATAAAAACAGCTCTTTGGCCTTAGATGCAGCTTGAAAAAAGCGTTTAAAGTCAATAGGTTTTAGTAAATAATCAACAACTTGCAATCTATAACCCTGTAAAGCATACTCACAGTGGGCTGTTGTAAAAATAACCATAGGAGCACTAGAGATAGATTCCAGAAAATCAATACCTGATAGATAAGGCATATTAATATCCAAAAAAATCAGATCAAACTCGTTAGCTTGTAGAATTTCCTGCGCTTCAAGAGCCGAAGAACAAGACTTTGTTGCTTGTAAAAAGTCTATTTTACCAATAAAATTTATAATGGCTCTACGGGCCAAAGGCTCATCATCTACCACTAAACACTTCAATACTACTTGTGACATCGCTTTATAATTCTATGGTTAAACAAATACTGTATTTTGTATTATTTTGCTGTTGAATTAACTTATATCTATTGGCGTATTGCATAGATAATCTTTCTTTTAAATTAGCAATACCTATTCCTCCTTGTGTTTTATTTATTTTGTATTTATCGTTATAGGTATTGGCAACAAACAAAACTAATTCACCATTTGTTTCCACACAATTTATTTCTATTACCCCTATTGTATGTGGCACCCTGGAAACATGTTTAAATGCATTCTCAATCAAAGGTATCAAAAGTAAAGGAGCTATAACTAGTTGCTTGTTATTAATTTCCCAATAAGCATTCACTTGTAACTCATCATCCCAGCGAATTTGCTCAATTGCCACAAAATCTTGTAAATATTTAACCTCGCGTACAAGCAGAACCTTTTTGTGGTTACATTCATAAAGCTGATAGCGTAATATATCAGAAAATTTAAGTAATACAGTAGAGGCTAGCTCTAAATTGTTTTGCATCAGACTATAAATATGATTCAAAACATTAAACATCAAATGTGGATTAATTTGGTCTTGTAGGTGCTTTAGCTGTGTCTCTAAATGCTCTTGTTTTAATTTCCTGTGGTCCTTCTCAATTGTATTGTGCTCTTGATAAAAACGAATACCACACATAGTAGTGGTGATTGCCATAGCCGATGGTACAGCCCCACAAAGCCTTAACAAAAACAATCCCTCCCAAGTACTTAAGTTATCACGCCCAAGTATATCCACATCGCCAATAACCATAGGAAATACCGTAAAAGTAATTGCGATTATAAAGGCCAAAAACAAACTCATTAGTGTGGCTATAACAAAAAAATGACGCATTGCATTGTGCAACAAAGCATCAGGTAATAACCGATCACTTAAGTAATGGGCAATAAAAATAGATGAAACCACAATGATTGCAGTGGGAATAAGCCACAAAAAAGGGCTTTGCAAATTCATGCTTTGTGCCCATATAGAAATCGAGAGTGTACTCCAAAACGCAATGATGAATAACTTTTTATGTAAAGGAAAAGAAATTGCCATATTATTTGTATTAAAAGCATAACAAGGTAATTTTTCTATGCTTATAGCTTCAAATTTACAACTATCTAAACAAAGAAATATCCTTTTGTCTATAGCAAGATGATTTATTTTAGTTTATAAATACCTAATCTTAAAAAATAACAGTCAATACCAGTTTTAAATAAAGACCATTGACTTGAAAAAACAGATAAAAAAAAGCTACTTTTTTAGTTTAAAAAAAGTAGCTTCTTGTCTTATTATACAAAGCAAATCCTGCTGTTTTGTTGTTTTTTTCTATGTTGTTATCCTAGTTATATACCACAAAGGGCTATGTTAGTTATACCAAAGTGGGTTAATCACAAAACTCCCATCCTTTTGTAGTTTTTGTAAATCCTACTTTTTTAATAACAAACTCCGATTTATCTTTATCAAAAATAATAAAAGGTGTTTTATCGGCTTTAATTAATTGCATTTTTACCTCAGCTGTATTTGTACTTGGCATCTCATGAACAGACTCCACTTTATCTAACTTATATTCATACATTCTTACCTGAGCTAAGGTGGATCCAAAAATGCCCTTTTTAGTCTCTTCAATAAAAGGTTTCATCTTATCGTTTAATCCCACCGTGTAATAACTCCTTGTAGAATAAATGGAGGATTTCGCTTGTTTTTCAAGCGTTATATATCCTTGCTGTTCTAGCTTTTTATAATTTTCCAATTCTAAAGAGTCAATGGAAATATCTTTTCCATACTCAATATTAACCAACCCCAATTGTGGCATTTGTTTAAAACACTCGTTTATAATCTTTTCAGCCTTAGAATTAGATAGATTATCCGAACAAGCTGTTAAAAATAATGTGGTACAGGCCACAAATAAAAAAAATTTTACTGTTTTCATATTTGTTAATTTTATTTTAAAGTTCTCAAAAATACACTTTAAAAATAAAATAGACCAACAATATTAGTTCAATTAGCGATTTATGCTTTGTTTTTTCTAAAAATTACCACTAAGAGAATTTGAGGTTTTTAGTGCTCTAAAAAAAAACTATTAGTATAATCTATCTAGCTATCTTAGCTTTGTAGTGATATAACTCCCAAAACATGAAGTTCTTAGAATTAAAATGCTATTGGGATTTACCTAAAAATTAATCGTATGACCTACTTAGAAAAAATAAGTAATTCTCATGTGAGTCTAATTCCTTTACAAGAAAATATGGCTGAATTCCTTTTGGAGTTAGTCAATACACCTTTGTGGCTAGAATTTATCGGACAGCGCCATGTGAATACCTTAGATCAAGCAAAAGCTTATATTGAAAAAATAAACAATACACCAGATTTTCATTACTGGGCAATACAAGACCAGGACAATCATTTAGTTGGTTTAATTAGCCTTATTAAAAGAGAAAACCTAGAGTACTTTGATTTGGGCTTTGCTTTATTGCCACAACATATAGGCAAAAGACTCGCCTTTTGGGCCAGTAAAGCCTTGATAGACCATTTACAACAATACACTAATCATCTGGCTGTTTACGCGGTAACAACCCCTACTAATTACAAAAGCCTTACTTTGTTAAATTCTTTAGAATTTAAAGTAAAAGGCTTTACAAAAATCCACCATGAGAATCTATTACTCTATCAACTAAATCTACGATAAGATACCCCAAAGTCCGGGTTTTTATTACCCTTAGTTTTTATTCTTTAAGTAGTTGCTTTTGGTAAAAAACCTGACTTTTTACTTTGCTTAGCTTTAATAAAAGCACTTTTTTTAGACTCTATACTTACCTTTTTTATCACTAAGGCAACTTTCTATGCCCTAAAAAAAAATCTTTTAAAAAAAAATAACCTCAACACCGTTTTTAACTCTACGCAATCAAAGTCACTTTTTTCACGCTTTACAATGGTTTTGTTTTATTTGGAGTCTTAAGATGGTTTAGACTACTAAAGTAGTTATTTGTTAAGCGAATTGTCTTTTAGCACCTTCCCGTAAGTATCCAAGGCTCGTTGTCTAGCAAAACTATGTTCCACCATTGGCTCAGGGTAACTAGCAGTGCCTAATTCAGGAACCCATTTTTTTACATATAAATTATCTTTGTCGAATTTCTGATTTTGAAGTGTAGGATTAAAAACCCTAAAATAAGGTGCTGCATCACAACCACACCCCGCTGCCCATTGCCAATTACCATTATTGGCAGAGAGATCATAGTCATTTAACTTTTGTGCAAAATAGGCCTCACCCCAACGCCAATCAATTAAAAGGTGCTTGCATAGAAAACTAGCCACAATCATTCGAACCCGATTGTGCATATACCCGGTTTGATTAAGTTCTCGCATTCCTGCATCCACAATAGGATAACCAGTTTTACCCTGGGTCCATAACACAAAGTCCTCATAGTTATTTCGATAAGCTATCAGATCGTATTTAGGTTTGAAACTCTGGGTTACAACCTTTGGAAAATGATATAAAATTTGCATAAAAAACTCTCGCCAAATCAGTTCACTTAACCAAGTTTGATTGTGTTTTAAACCAAACTCCACACACTTACGAATACTGATGGTTCCAAATCGCAAAGCCGTACCTAGGTGGGTGGTGCCACTAACATATGGATAGTCCCTATATTTTTCATAGTCTTGAATAATCTGTAAATCCAAAGTAGGTTGGGTAAAAACCATATCTGTTTTTTCAAATCCCAACTGCTTTAAATCCATAATAGGCTTATTTTTAGTCTTAAAAAAACCAGAGAAATCGCCCTGATAACCTTGATAGTTCTTTGGGGTTAATAACTCTCTCCATTTACGACTATAAGGAGTGTAAACCGTGTAAGGCGAACCATCTGATTTTACTACTTGCTGTTTTTCAAAGATTACCTGATCCTTATAGGAATTAAAACTAATACCTGTTTGGTTTAAAAACTGCGACACCTTATGGTCTCTTTTTATGGCATAAGGCTCATAATCCTCATTACAGTACACCCCTGCAATAGCATAGTCTTTAATTAGTTTGTCAAACTCTGCAACTGGGTCCCCATAAAGAGTAATTAAAGTAGATCCGTATTTCTCTAGCTCCTTGTTTAAAAACTGTAAACTCTGGTGAATATAATCTACTCGGCGATCCGATTTGTCTTCTAATTGTTGTAAGATATGAGGATCGAAAATAAAAATAGGTAAAACTGCAACCCCACAAGCAAGGGCCTGGCATAAGCCAAAATTATCCTCAAGACGTAAATCTCGTCTAAACCAAAAGATAGAAACTTTTTCTTTCACAATAAAACTAGTTTTTAATTTGTAACTCCCCTCAATCCAAGAAAAAAACGCAGCTACCAATAGGTAAAATACGTTTTATTAATCTGCTTTTTAAAAAACAGAGCTATTTACTTTATAAAAGTACTCACAATATATCTAAACCAAGAGTTTCACCACTTAAAAAGCATTTTTAAATTTAAACAACGATCTTATAACTGGTAAAACAAGTACAAAAAGACTCTTTGTTTAAGGTAAACCTGTATAGTTTAATTCTTCAAAAAAGATTTTCTTACCCAGGTTTTTACATTTTTTTATATTGTTTTTATTTAAATACCTGCTTTTGTTTGTCCCGCTTTAAAAATACCCCACATTTTTAAAGTACTTCGTTATCTAGTATCCCAATAAAAAGTAATGTTATCTAGTATCCCAATAAAAAGTAATCCTAAAAAAATGCATTTGATAAATCATTTTAATTATGTAACTTTATTTAACAACTAATAAATAGTTTCCTTAAAATATTACACAATCTAATTAATAGTTGAATTTCAAATACCAAAAGGAAATAGTTAAACATAATTGATATGAAACAAAAAATATTGCAACAAATCAAAGCCCTTGGCGGAAATATAGATAAAGTAAAACAAGGTACGCTACAACAGGAGCTAATATCCATTGATTTTCAAGCATTACTTTACCCTAAACCAGCTACTTTAAAATGGGATTTAGATCCAAAGACAGAGCCTATAAAAGGGCTATCGGACTACATCAAATTGCATTTAGATTTATTTTACAACAACAAACCAGTATTTTTCGAAAGACTCCTACAATATTTTTATTTTGATGTGGTGGATAATCATGGCCAAAAGATATGGACCACGACTTACTTCACTCCACTAGACCCTTCCACTTTGGATTACAAAGAATGGCAAGAGGTATTCCAGGATCGAGATAAACTAGATTTACAGGTCTTTGAAAAAGTAGCTAAAGTTACAAACCCTAACTTTATTCAACTCTGCTTTGGTTTCACCCACCCTGATCATTACTATATCTTAGAGGCTGATCCAAACCCAGATAACCCAACGGTATTTGCCACCGATCACAGTGAGTTTTTTCAAAAAGTGGAAGTAATTGGAACTTTAGAGGAATTCCTAGATGGTTTTATCACACCTAAAGAGCTGCAGAAATTCGTGGAGGATTCAATTGAAAACGGAGCGGCTTAAAACATATAAACGGATTTCTTATTTATAATAATACCCTGGATTTATATTAATTACAATTAGTATAAACACAGGGTATTTGATTTTTTAAAGATTTTTACAATTATTTTCAATTCTACCAACTAGTTAAATAAAACTAATGCAAAAAAAATAAACACGCTCTTTATTTTTAGATTAATCTAAGCTGTACCCGATGTTGGTTAAAAAAAGTCTTTTTTAATCAACCTAGTAATTAGTCTACACCTTAGATCTGTTTGTTATTTACATAAGTCTTAAAATACCCACACTCGTTTATTACCTGTTGGTAATACTTGGTGTTTTGGTAATTTTCATAGAGTTCTTTAAATCCCTTAAAGGCTTTAAAGGCTACTTGATCTGCCCAAATACTAGAGAGGTACTCTTTGTTGTGGTAAGATTGCTTGTAAAACTCGTTTCGCTGAATCTTGGCCATTAAATAAGTTACTTTTGCTCTTTGCTCATCGTTTGTAGCCGCGTTAAAAGCGATATTATAATACTTCAGGGCATTGTCCATGTTAAGCAAATATTTCCTGGCAGAATCGTGAATAAAATTACTATTATCCCCTAGTAACACACTACTATAAAACATTCTGGCATTACCGTAATAGGTGGTATTATAAAATGCATTTCCAACCAATAGTGCATTGTTGTAAACATCTATATCTTGTTTTATGTTTTCTTGCATTTCTATTAGCTTCTTTAAAAAAGTCTCTTTCGTGTACTTTACACTTTGCAAGGCTACATGATCACAATCGTTACAATCTTTAATCTTTCCATTAAACGGGTTACCCAAAAGCTCAAAATCCTTGTAAACAATACTATAAGGCTTATTGTTGTAATCTAATTTAGTTAGGGTAACTGCTTTTTGCATTACCTGTAGAGATTCAGATAGTTTATCTTGATAAAAAAGTAAAAGTGCCTGGTTTTGGTAAATATCACTTAAAGTGACATAGTAACTCTTTAAAAACACTTTTTCCCAATCATTTAAGTCTGGTTTCTCTAAAAACTCTTGCATTTTCTGGGTATTAGATAAATCACTATAAAAAGCTACCTGCGGCTTTACAATCTCACTTAAAACGGCATTTCCTTGCTTATTATAAACCCTAGAGATTACATCTCTAATATAGGTTTGGGCATTTGAAAACCTAAGGGCTCCACTTTGTAAACTACCATAATAACTCAGCTGATTTAATAGCCAATCTATCTCTGGGATCAATTCCTGTTTCCCTTGATTTGGTAACTGATCTATTTGACTTACTTGATTAATTAAACTAAAGATTCGTATTTGATCTAAAATCAGCTCATTGTCCTTGACATTATCTTTGGCTAAATTAAAGTTATTCGCAGCCTTATTGTAATTACCTTGAAAAATATCAAAATAACCCGATACTAAATACCAAAGTGCGGGATTGTGAAGCTTTAAGGGCTGTTCTGCCTTTTGATTAATCCACGACAAGGTCTTGTTATCTAAGGATTCAAAAATATGATCTTGATAGGCTTTTTGGTCTGTAAAGTTGCTTATTTGCTTTGATAAAATCTCATGCTCTTGGATATTCACCCATCTACTTAAAACAAAATCTAAATGTTCACTTTTAGAATCTAGCTCATAGATTCTTTGCAAAGTAGAACTAGTCAAATGGGGGTGGTAATAACTATCGATGGCCAAAATAGCAGCTTTAGTTGAATTTTCATGGGCTAACGATAAAGTCTTTTCTAGCTCTTGGCTTGTTAATGGTCTATAATTATAAACAGCCATTTGTCTTAAACTTGGACAAGAATCAAAAACCTTAGCATATAATAAATTACTATTTTGATAATCCCCTTTTTGATAATATGCTCCACCTACATAGGCCAAAGCTCTATAATACAATTGATTTTTTGCTTGTTGTGTACTTGTTTGATTAAAGAAGTCCACCACGGCAAAACGATCTTGACTATAAAACAGAGCCTTTACCACTTGAAACCACATGCGATTTTTCATAAAAGCATCCAAATCACTGTCTTTTATCGTATTGTTATAATACAATTCAATGTCCTGGGCTAAATCACTTTGCATCGGAGCAGTTGCATACTGATCGTAATCCCAATAATCATATCTATCACTAGAGTAAGTATCCACCTTTTTAGCAATAGCCAAAAAAGTAGCAAAGTTATCTAGTTTCTTATTTCCAAAATCCCACACCTCACTATTTTCTTTAACCATTTGGTTAAAGAAATCGGCAAAAGTCTGCTGCGAATTTGGGCTAAACAACAACAAATCCTCAATGTCCTTTTTGGGCATAACTCCATTTAGATAATCGTCCCATTGCCCAACAATATCTTGGTTGAACATCGTGGCATTGTCCATATAACTAGAATCGTAAAACTTATCATACGGAGCGTAGAAAAGCGGTTTATAAGACTCATCAGCTATTGCCTCGGGAGCAAAATTGGAATAACTCGAATAATCCCACCACCCATCAGCACAACTATACCCATAGTAACCAGCCGATAAAAAACCAACTACACTAGTTATAATCAACCAAGGTTTGTAAAAATTCTTTTTCATATAATTTTAAATTATTGGAATTAAGGTCATATAAAATAATCTCTGGTGTGCTTCGTCCACTTGCTTTTTGTAGATCTAGAATCATCTGGCTTAGCTCTTTAGGCTCTAGAATCTCAAGTTTTAACTCTTGACCAACAAAAAGTACTTTGCCTTTTAACCTAGTTTGTTTAGTAACCAAGAATCGATTGGTTCCTATTTGTGTTAAGTCAGGATTTTCTTGCAGTTCTTTTGTACTTAAGCCTTGTAATAAACCAAGAACTTTTTCTTGGTTTATATGAATCGTCCAACTATAAATCGGAAGGGCATATTTAAGGGGTAAACTATAGGTCTTTAAAGAATTAATATACTTTAAGGCTATTTGGCGATCGTAAATAGAATTTAAAGTATCTGCCGAAATACTTCCCATATTGTAATACATCAAAGTACCATAATCCACTGGAGCAATACCTGTTTTATTTGCGTATTTAACCTGATGCAATCGAATGGTGGAAGAAACCTTTTTTTGACTCTTATGCTTAACTTTTTCTACCAAAGTAAAAAAAGCCTCTTTACTTTGACCACTCCAATCGCAATCTAACTGAATCTCTTGTATCTCTATGTTGTTTTTGTGATTGATTTGATCAATCATCTGAACAATATTATCACTTAATGCATCTAGATTGACATTAGGCTGAAAAACCACTTCGTTTTTAATAAACACAACGGGAACAACTTGCTGGCTTATGGTATCTTTAAAAATTATGGGGCTAATTGGAATAGCTTTACCGTTTTTTAATCCAACATCAAAGTAGCGAACATAGAGTTTATTGATATTTAAACTTTTTACATAGTCCGTTTCCACCGAGTCCAACTCAAAGATAGTTCTCCAATAATAAAAAGATAAACTTGGAGCCTTTATATCTAGTTTTTCTGTACAACTAAAAAGAAGTAAAACTAGACACGCCCCCAATAGTGATCCTATTTTTTTTAACATGATTTATTTTTAAGATTGTCTGTTTTTTAAAGTATGCTATATAAGGGAGAGTAACTCTAAAAGCAAACTAATTTTTTATTTATCTAAATAAAAATATTATAAGTACGATATTGTAAACAAGCTATATGTAAAATAAATGAAATCGTAGTATTTGATTTTTAATCAGTGGTAAATATACAAATTTCTAAAAGTTATTTAATTACCTAAAAACAGGGAGTTTTAAAAAACTTTCTTAATGCAATAAACACCAGATTAAAAAATATAGACCACCGCTACCTAGGTTTAAAAAAAATAATTTATAAAGGGCAAAACACAACATAAATCCTAACTGGCCAACGATAACTTCAAGCATTGACACACTTTGAATTATACGCCGACTTTATTAAAATCTATCCACTTTAGTTACCCAATCAACCCTTAGTTCTAATCCTTTTTAGTTAGCACTTTCTCATAAGCCATTCTACTGTCTTGGTTTACAAATATTTCACCACAGTAACTATAACCAAGTTTATCAAATATTTTCAACATGGGAATATTGTCAAAATTGGTATCCACTCGGATGCTATAAGTATTATTTTGTAAGGCTAAATCCTCAATCATTTTAAAAAATTGAGTTGCCACTCCCTTTGATTTATTCTTCTTAGAGGTAGCCACTCGGTGAATAACCAGATAAGGGTTATTAGTTAACCAACTGCCTTTAATATCCAAATAAGTAGGCTCAACATCAAAAATTATAGCCCCATAGGCCATTATCTCTTGTTGTTGTTCAACAACATACCCATACCCATTGTCAATATCACAGCTAAGGGTCTGTAAGTTAGGATAGCCGTTTTGCCACTGGGTACTACCATCTTGTTTTCTTTGTTGGATAGCCTGGGCTAGAATCTCCCAAATAATTGGTATATCGGCTTGTTTTGCTTTTCTTAATATCACCTGATAAATGCTTTATTGGTTATAATTAATCCTTATTTTAATTTTAAATAGCGAGCTGGTTAGTTAGTAGCTTTCCACTTTTTCAAATTCCTATGCTTTTAATTTATGCATCTAATCATTCCTAAAGACACTATTTTTTTTAGCCTTTTTATCTAAAGAGATCGATGATCTCCAATGGAGTCACATTTCCAAAATAGGGAGTTAAGTCAGTTTCATTAAGTAATAAAAGAATATCTTTTTCATTATGGTTTAATCCAATAAGCTTCTCTTGAAATTCCTCTATAGGTTTACTGGCAAAGAAGTCCCCAAATATCTTAGCTTTTTCGATACTTCCACCTCTGGCTACATCTAGGTGTATTTCAATATAACCAGCAGGTACTTTTATAGCATTTGTAAAATTATATTTTGGTGAAAAACCAAAGTTCCAGTCCCAGGTGTTGTATTTCTCTTGTACTAATTTATCTACTTGTTGGATATCCTCGGCGTTTAAAACATAGAGCTGGGCATCTTTATTTTGCTGAATCATCTCTTGAATTAATCCCTCTTTTAAATCCTCAATACTTAAATTATTATCACAATATTGCTTTAAGTTAATCACCCTAGAGCGATTAGATTTAACAGCTTTATCTTTATATTTTAAAGGGTTTATCTTCAAGGCATCACTTAAAATATCCATATTGGAATCAAACAGAATTGTTCCGTGTTGAATCATCTTACCATTTCTGGCCAATTTTGCATTTCCACTAAATTTCTTTCCATCCACCAGTAAATCATTTCTACCTTGTAATTCAGCTGGAATATTTAACTGATGTAAAACATTTAAAACCGGTTGGGTAAACTTAGAGAAATCCATAAAATCATCCTGGCCTAAAACCGTGTGAAAGGAAAAGTTTAAATTTCCTAAATCATGATATACCGTACCACCACCGGACATACGACGAACTACCTTGATATTGTTCTCTTGAACATAATCCAAGTTGATCTCCGCTAGGGTATTTTGGAATTTACCCACAATAATTGAAGGCGCATTTATATATAGTAGGAATATGGTTTGAGTTGGATATTTATACAATAAGTATTCCTCTAAAGCGATATTAAAGTACGGGTTTGTAGATGGTGAATTAATAATAAGCATACCTTGGTGTTTTTGTGTAAAATTACTAAGTATTGCAAAAAGATACAACCCTGGTTTTATATTTTAATTAGCACATAACAATAGTATCTTACCAAGAGTTTAAAATTTCTGTATATAGTTTCTAGAATCTCCCATCTTTTGTTTTCGAGCTTGATCTGTATTAAGATCTGATTCAAAATTAACCACTATTCCCATAGCAGCTAAAACTTGATCAAAGCTTTGATTTGCTTTAACCTTTCTGGCTTTTAATAAATTAGAGGTAGTAATTAATTTGGCGTTTTCATATTCATGAAATTTTTCCTCAAGTTCAATCTCAAAACTTTCTACCAATTCAAAGACAAACTCTTTTTCTGTATCCTGAGCCTTGATTACAAAACCAGGTAAGTTTTTAAACTTATAGGATCCTTCTTTTAAGGTTATATCATTTGTAAACCATACCTGCCAGATACGTCCATTTAACTCACCGGTTGCACTTTGAACAAGAAAACCATTTAATTGTTCCACATTGGGGTTAATATCCCATTGAATTAAATCAACTGGTTCTTTATATATATACAACTCAGAGATTGTCTCCAAAGAATACAAATCCTGGTTGTCTTTAATAACCACTTCTTTAAAATTGGTATGATCCTGTTTGGTTGCAATAGGCAATCCTACATAAGAGGCATATTCAGGGGTGTTTAAATTAGCTACTCGCTTGGCAAAGCCTTTTGAATAAAAATAAGAGCCCTTTTCAAAAACGTCTAAATACACAGACTCATGCATTAAAGAATCCTTGTCTATGAAAGCTTTAAAACAAGTATCATATACATATCTCATTGCTTTTTTTTGATTATTAGCCAAACCACTAAAACACGCAAATACAACAATTAAAAGCAGCAGGGTATTTTTCATATTAATTTTTTTTTATGGTAATTATATATGTATTTCTGTTACTATCAATAGCCATATATTATCCCGCTATAGGATTAAAAGCTACTAAATAAGAGATAACCAATCCAGTAAACAAGATTCTCTTAATATTTTATTTTTTAAAAAGTAAACACATGGTGCTAATATTGGATACAAACCAATATCAAAAGCTGTTATTTTTTTAATCTAATTTAATATCTACAACCTTGGGAGATGACACAGTTCCTATTACACTTATTATGTACACTAGTGCCTTTTTTTACCCAGGTTAAACTTAGGCTGGATGTTTTATCTCTTTGCATCTTTGTTAACACACCACAACTAACGCAAAAAAAAAGGATTCCCATGGCCATGGGTTACAAGACCTTATTGGGATACACGCTGTTTTTATCCTTTACCCAAACTAAAGATAAGATAAATAAAAAACAATTATTTCCCGATAATATTCTTTCGGTATTCTATGCCCCATTCCCCCATTGCCTGGACAACTTTATTAAGGCTTTTACCATGCACTGTAAGTTCGTATTGGACCGTAATAGGCATGGTGTCCAAAACAGTTCGTTTGACAAGTTGGTTCATTTCCAAATCTTTTAGTTCTTTTGACAACACCTTTGGGGAAATGTCTTGAATGTGTCGTACTAAATCCATAAATCGAAATTTTCCGTTATTGTAAAGTGCCGCTATAATGACAAATTTCCATTTCCCGCTTAACAAGTCCTGTGTGTCTTTAACACCCTGAACTTGTAACCTACAAACCTGTGTGAGTTCTGATTTTTGTTTTTTCATAAGTGCAAAGTTACAAAACTAATTACTAATTAATCAACTACTTACCAAATAGAAACCACTTACCAAAAGGTAACAGGTGTATTTTTTGTAACTAGACTAGATATCTTTGTAATATAAATTTTTTAAACAATCACAATCATGAAAATAGCAGTAATCGGAACAACAGGATTTGTCGGAAAAAGTATCTCCGACGAGCTAGCGAGCCGTAACCACAGTGTTACAGGAATTTCAAGAAATATAACTAAAACAGATAAGTCTAACTTAAGTTATGTTTCAGCAGATATTACACAGGTTAATAAACTTGCAGAAATATTAAAGGGTAATGAGATTGTTGTCAGCGCTTTTAATGCCGGTTGGACTAATCCAAATCTTTATAATGACTTTCTTGCAGGGTCTAAGGCAATTCAAGAAGCTGTTAAACTTACAGGTGTTAAACGCTACATTGTCATTGGCGGGGCTGGTAGTTTGTATGTGGCTCCGGATATTCAAGCGGTTGACACGCCTGACTTTCCAAAAGAAATTTATGCAGGGGCCTTAGCAGCAAGGGATTATTACAACTTTTTGAAAGCAGAAAACGATATAGATTGGGTATTTTTCAGTCCTGCATTTGAAATGCATCAAGGCATTACTACAGGAAGAACAGGAAAATATCGTTTAGGAAACCACATGCCTGTTTTTGATGAAAATAACAGAAGTATTTTATCGGTAGAAGATCTAGCAGTTGTTATTGCAGATGAAATTGAAACACCCAAACACCACAAAACCAGATTTACAGCAGCTTATTAAGCCAGCGATATCAAAAATTATAAGTAAGTAATAGTCCCAGTTTTTAGGGACTATTATTTTGTATTCTAGCTCCCAAAAGCAAAGTAATTAAAAACCTTCACTTATTACCGGATTTAACCAGAGTTAAACCTGTTGATAATCTCATTACCTGTAAAAGTTAAGTAATAGGTGATTTTTAAAAAATTCTAAAATATAAAATAGATTACTTTTGAAGAAAATTTCTCATGCCTATGCAAGAAAAAAAAACATTGCTTATTTTATCAGATATCTTTGGAACCACAAATGCTACTTGGCTTAATTATTATATTAAAGAATTACAAACTGTGTTTCACATCGAGCTTTATGACAGTCTAAAGCTAGGAGGTATTTTTCAAGAAAACCTCACACAAGAAGATATTCACCACCAGTTTGTGACAAGTTCACTTCAAGTTGCTGTTACGCAATTATTAAATCAAGTTAAAAACCCCATAGATCTTATTGTTGGTTTTAGTATCGGAGGAACCATCGCTTGGAAAGCTGCCCTACAAGGATTAGAAATTCAAAAACTTTGTTTGGTATCATCCACTAGGATTCGTAAAGAACAAAAAAAACCAACTTGTCAAGTTATAGATTGTTTTTACGCAGATCTTGATCAAAATAAACCAGATAAAAACTGGTTTGATAAAATGCAGCCCGATTCTGTTACTTTTTTTAAAAAGCAAGGTCATTTATTTTATAAAGACCCTTATTATATTAAAATAATCTGCAAGTTTATTATCCAAAACTATGGGTAAGTTGATCTTAAAAAAATCTTTTTTTTTATTGCCCTGCTATTGAAATCCTTATAAATAACCTCTTTGGATAGCTAGGGCATTTCTAGCTGTTTTTTTAAAGTACTTACTTTTTGTTTTCTATGGCCTGATTTAACATAGTTTTCAACTCCAAAAACATCGCTTTGGTATCATTTTGAGTATTATCTTGTGGGTCAAATTCCTTAGTGGCTATACTACTGGCATATTCCCATATCTCTAAAATCTCCCAAGCTTGGATAGTAAAGGGTTTATAAAAACTATTATCAGAAACCAGTTTATAACTATCTACTGTTTCTTTATAAACTCGTTTGTAAACAATTCCGTGATTAGCCGTTACAATTACATAGGTTCTACCTTGTTTTATATCTCGTATACTCTCTAGATAACTACCTATGATAAAAGATCCCTCGCCATGCGGAGGCATCGAGTCTCCTTCAATGGGAAAAGCTCTGTACTTTCCATGCTTTAAAAACGGTATGGAGATTTGCTGTAAACTCTCTATATACTCTGGGTCGGAATAACCTGTTAGATAACCAGCTTGAGCCTTATGCGGAATAATTTCAATAAAGTTATCTCCGTTGGGATCCACCATAATAGGTAGCAAAATTCGATTATCCTCTAATTGAAGTAATTCTTGCATAGGAACCTTTCGAAGATCTACCGAAATCATCAAATCTACACTAATGTGAAAATAGCGACTAATACGCAATAATAAAGCAAGTGGAGGCTCAGAGGCTCCTTCCTCATATTTGGCATAACGAGCTCGAGTAATGGCCAATCCTTCGGCTACAATACGTTGAGAAATATCCCTTTGGGATCTTAAATAACGGATGTTATCAGATAGTAATGACATTTTGCTAATATTTATAGCATCAAATATACGCTTTTTAGATATGATTTGTAGTAAGTTTGTCCTAATATTTTTTTGTAATATGGAAAGAGCAATTGTACATTTAGATTTAGATAGTTTTTTTGTGTCTTGTGAACGGTTAAACAACTCTTGTTTACAAGGAATTCCTATAATTATTGGGGGAAAACAAAGAGGTGTGGTCTCTAGTTGTTCTTACGAGGCTAGGTATTTTGGGGTTCGCTCGGGTATGCCTATGAAAATGGCCAATATACTTTGTCCTCAGGCCAAAGTAATTCAAGGTGATATGCAACTTTATTCCAATATATCTGGGATGGTTACCGAGATTTTAATGGAAAAAGTCCCCATTTTAGAAAAAGCCAGTATTGATGAGTTTTACATGGACCTTAGTGGGATGGATAAATTTTTTGGTACCTATAAATGGACGCAAGAATTAGCTAAAAACCTACAAAAGCAAACCGGACTTCCCTTTAGTTATTCGTTATCGGTTAACAAAACGGTTTCTAAAATAGCCACTACCCAGTCTAAACCCAAAGGTTCTATTTTTTTACAACAAGCCCAGGTTCAACCTTTTTTAAACCCCCTATCTATTGGGAAAATTCCCATGATTGGTCAAGTTACCTTTAATACCCTAACGCGAATTGGAATAAAAAACATACAAACACTATCTGAGATGCCTGTAGAGATTTTGCGACAAATATTAGGGAAAAATGGAGTTGATATATGGAGAAAAGCCAATGGAATTGACACCTCTTTAGTTGAGCCGTATAAAGAGCAAAAAAGTATTTCAAAGGAGCATACCTTTGATACAGACACCATAGATATTCAAGGTATTAAAGCTCTTTTTTTAGGGATGGTCGAAAAACTAGCCTTTGAACTTAGAGATTCAAATTGGCTAACTAGTATAGTTACGGTAAAGATTCGATATTCCAATTTTGATACCCAAACCAAGCAATGTAAAATACCCTACACAAGTGCCGATCATACCCTGACAAGGGTGGTGTATGAATTATTTGACAAGCTCTATAATCGACGTATGCGATTGCGATTAATCGGTATACAATTCAGCGCCTTGGTAAGGGGGAACGATCAAATGAATTTATTTGAAGATACCCAACAAATCATGGCTTTATACAAAACGATGGATACCATGAAAAAACGCTTCGGAAACCAAATTATAGCACGCTGCTCTGGAGCGGTATTAAAAAGCAAAAATAAATATTTAAAGTAATTTGTTTTTATTGTTAGTATTATGTTTATCAACTCACATTCAACCCATAGTCTTCGATATGGAACTATAAGTCCAACCGAGCTGGTTAAAAAAGCCAAGGAACTAGGTATCTCAAGTCTGGCTTTAACCGATATAAACAATACCTCGGCCATGTATGAATTTATACAAGAGTGTAACAAACAATCTATCAAAGCAATTATAGGGGTTGACTTTAGGGATCAAGAATCTCAAAGGTATATCTGTTTGGCAAAAGATTGGCAAGCAATAGGTCAATTAAATCAAGTTATTTCTTTATTGAACCAAGATAAGGTCTGTTTAGATAACGCTTTGGCTAGTTTAAATAACTGCTATACTATTTTTCCTTTAAACAATATTCCATGCCAGTTACAAGACCATCATTATATAGGGATTACAAAAGATCAATTAAATTTCTTGTACCAAGAAAAATACAAAAACCTTATACACAAAATGGTTATACTACATCCGGTTAGTATACAGGATAAAAATCACTTAGAGCTTCACAGTATTTTAAGGGCCATAGATAACAATACCTTACTTTCGAGAATTAATAAAAACACCATAGCCCAAATACAACATTGTTTTATTGATCCCAGGGAATTGGAAAAATCCTTTGAGAATTACCCTATTATTGTGCAAAACACCCAAGAGATTATAGATAATTGTAATTTAGAATTTGAATTCAATCAACCCAGAAATAAAGCCAATTTTACCCATAGTAAACAATCCGATATGCAATTACTCTCTAAATTGTCTTACCAGGGAATGCATAGAATTTATGGAAAAAACAATCCAAAGGCCATAGAGCGTTTACAAAAAGAACTACAAGTAATTGACCAATTAAATTTCTGTGGTTATTTTTTAATAACATGGGATATAGTAAATTATAGTACATCCAGGGGATTTATGCATATTGGAAGAGGAAGTGGCGCCAATAGTATTGTAGGATATTGTTTGGGGATAACCAATGTTTGTCCTTTGGAGTTAAACCTATACTTTGAACGTTTTTTAAATGAAAATCGCAAATCTCCTCCTGATTTCGATATCGATTGGTCTTGGGATCAAAGAGATGAGATTCTACATTATATTTTCAATAAATATGGTTCAAACCACGTAGCTTTCTGCGGGGCTATCTCTAGATTTAAATACCGATCTGTTATCCGAGAGATTGGCAAAGTATACGGACTTTGTAAAACGGAATTAGATGAATTAACTCATAATCCAGTTCAAAATCATCCTAAAAATGCCATAACAAAAAAAGTTCATCTATATGGTCAAATGCTCGAGGGGTTTCCAAACCGAAGAACCATGCATCCTTGTGGAGTAATAATAAGTCAAGAGCCGATTTACAATTACACCGCTTTGGATTATCCTCCCAAGGGCTTTGCTGTAGCTCAGTTTGATATGCACACCGCGGTGGATATTGGTTTTGAAAAATTTGACATTCTATCTCAAAGAGGTATAGGTCATATTAAAGAAGCTACTCAGCTTATCTTAGAGAATAAAAACATTCAGATAAACATACAAGATATCAGTTTATCTAAAGATCACCCCAAAAGCAACCTAGCTCTTGAATCGGGTAACACAATTGGTTGTTTTTACATTGAGAGCCCAGCCATGCGAGGTTTATTAAAAAGACTCAAATGCGATAATTATCAAACCCTTGTGGCTGCCTCTTCCATTATTCGACCAGGGGTGGCTCAAAGTGGTATGATGCAAGAATACATCTTCCGACATAACAACCCCGATAAGTTTGATTATTTTCATCCAGTTTTTGAAAAAGAGTTACACCAAACCTATGGTATAATGGTATATCAAGAAGATGTTATTAAAATTGCCATGGGATACGCTGGGCTCCCACCAAGTGATGGGGATTTACTTCGCAGAGCAATGAGTGGGAAAACAAGATGCAAAAATGCCATTAACCAAATCAAAGAACGCTTCTTTGATTTATGTAAACAAAAAGGACATCCAAAACAAGTTAGTCAAGAAATTTACAGACAAATAGAGTCCTTTGCTGGCTATTCGTTTTGCAAAGCCCACTCGGCTTCTTACGCCGTGGAGAGCTATCAAAGCCTATATTTAAAGGTACATTACCCCTTGGAGTTTATAACCGCGGTTATAAACAACCAAGGAGGATTTTATCGCACCGAGGTTTATATTCACGAGGCCAAGATGGCCAAAGCAACCATACACACTCCATGTATTAACAATAGTCTAATTACAACCACTTTAAAACAAAAAGATCTCTACCTAGGGTTTATGTTTATACAGGGATTAAATCAAGAGCTCGCTCAAAGAATCATAACCCAACGAGAATTAAATGGGCCTTATAAAAGTCTAGAGGATTTTGTGTATCGGATCAACATTGGTATGGAGTCTTTACAAAACCTAATATTTGTAGGGTCTTTTAAGTGTTTTGGTAAACAAAAAAGTGAGTTACTTATCACAGCGCGTTTACTTTTAAGTAAATCTACTTATCCCAGCCAACCCACTTTATTACAACAGCCCATAGCCACTTACAATTTCCCTAAACTTCAAAGAAGTCTATTAGAGGACGCCTTTGATGAGTTAGAACTACTTGGTTTCTGTGTAAGTTGTAGCGTTTTTGACCTATTAAAAACCTCTTACAAAGGAGATGTTATGGCCGATAAATTAAATGATTATCATTTAAAAACTGTGCGTATGTTAGGTTATTTAATCGCTAAAAAACATGTTCCAACCAGCGCTGGGACCATGTATTTTGGTACTTGGATTGACGCCCAGGGTAATTATTTTGATACCGTTCACTTTCCAGACTCTTTAAAGCAGTATCCCTTTAACACACCAGGGTGCTATCTTTTACTGGCTCAGGTACAAATTGAATATCACCACCCTACCCTACGAGTTATAAAAATGGCTAAAATGCCTTTTATTACAGATCCTAGGTTCCATGATAAAGACCAAGAAAACCAAAAAGCTTTAAACAACTTTAAGACGGATTTATCCAATACTAACCGGGCACCTTACCCAAAAGCTAGTGAAATTAATTTACCCAGATATAGTTTAAAACAAAAATAAAAATTCGCTAATAAAGCTTTTTTTAACACCTACCATCTATCTGCATTTATGCTTTATTTTCTCTAGGTCTAGATAACATATGGACATCATTAAGATTAGTTTTGGTTTTTTTTTTCAAAAAAGCTTAAACTAATTTATTAGAATTAATAATAAAGCACCACTTAGATACTTAAATGAAAAAAAAAACGCTTATTTATGTAACAGATCCACTAAAAAGTGTACTAATAACTAAAACACCTAGTTATACATGATACAAAAACTACTTGTTTCTCTTGAAAACAAAAGAAGAAATCGCAGTGCTGATAAAACCCTGAGCACTGCCCTTGTTATTTTTAAATGGATATCTATTATTTATTTTGGATTGTGCTTTTTATCCCTTGGATTAGCAGGCTATGCAATTATAGAGAAACTGGACTTAAACATGGGGTCTCCCCTACAGGTGGTAAGTAGATTTTTTATCTATTACGTAGTTTTGGAACTTGTAATGCGAATTACCTTACAAAAGCTACCAACGGCCAATATTCAGCCTTTACTTGTTTTACCTATTGCAAAAACAAAAATTGTGAATTTCTATATTGGTTCTTCTTTTATAAGCGCCTTTAACTTTGTACAATTACTATTTCTAATACCCTTTGTTGGATTTTGCCTTTACAAAGGACTAGATCCTTTTTCTACCATTTCCTGGGCCATAGGGGTTTACTTAATTATTTGTAGCCTACATTTTATCCATATTTTAATCGAATCCTATAAGTCGATTTTCTTTATTGTGGTGGCCTGTTTTGGTATTTTAGGTGCCATTCAGTATTTCCAAATCCTAGATATCACTACCTATACCCAATATCTTTTATATGGAATCTATCAAATCCCATGGCTTGTGGTAATTTATATTGCAATCTTAATAGGTTTAATAAAACTAACTAAGACGTATTATCTTAATCGTATGAATTTAGATGAGCTTTTACAGGTAAAGATTGAAAAAGCTTCAAATTTAAAGATGGATTTCTTGGATCATTTTGGTACCTATTCTAGCTTTTTAAAAAATGACATTCTACTGATAATCAGAAATAAAAGAGCTCGCACAACGGTATTTATGAGCTTATTGTTTATGTTCTATGGTTTTTTAATTCTAAGGCCTAATGCCAGTGGAGAATATCCGGCTTTTATGTTGATTTTTGTGGCCTTTTTTGTCTCAGGAGGCTTTTTAATGATGTTTGGTCAGTATGTTCCAAGTTGGGATTCTTCGTATTATAGCTTTATGATGACCCAAAACATTACCTATAAAAATTATTTAAAGTCCAAATGGCTTATCATTTGCATGGGAACCTGTATCTCCATGCTAGGTTGTCTTTTGTATATAAATACAAGTATGGAGCTGGTTTATTTAATCCTAGCAACAGGTGTTTTCAATATTGGTATCAACGCTTATATTGTTCTATGGGGCGGCGCTTTTTTAAAATCTCCTGTGGATTTAACGGCTAATAAAAATGTATTTGGCGATAAAAATGCCTTTAATCTAAAGGTTATGCTTATTTCTTTACCCAAGTTAATTCTACCCTTTATTATTTACTATATCGGAGATATTATTATGGGATTTTGGGCAGGCCTAGGTCTTTTAACCCTAACAGGTTTAATAGGTATATTCTTTCAAAACGCAGCCTTTAAACGAATTGAAAAACTATATAAAAAAGAGAAATACAGTACAATACAAGCTTTTAAATCTAAGTAAGAAATAATCATGATAACAGTAGATAATTTACAGAAAGTATATAATAACCAAACGGTATTAAACATTCCCTATTTAGAAATTCCTCAAGGGCAAAGCCTGGGGTTAGTGGGTAATAACGGGGCAGGAAAAACTACTTTTTTCAGTCTTTTATTAGACCTTATTTCTCCAAGCCAAGGAAGTATTACAAATTTGGGCTATGTGGTAAACAAAAGTGAACAGTGGAAACCCTACACAGGATCGTTCTTTGATGATTCATTTTTAATTGGATACCTTACTCCGGAGGAGTATTTTAATTTTGTTGGTGAATTAAGAAACATGACAAAACAACAGGTAGAACAATACTTACAAGAGTTTGAAAGTTTTTTTAACCATGAAATCTTAAATCAAAAAAAATACTTACGTGATTTTTCTAAGGGGAATCAAAAAAAGGTAGGCATTGTTGCCGCCTTTATGGGAGATCCCAAAGTAGTGATATTAGACGAGCCTTTTGCTAATCTAGATCCAACTACCCAACATCGATTAAAAGAATTGGTTAAAAACAAAATGCAAAACAAGCAAATTACCATCATTATCTCTAGCCATGACTTACAACACACCTATGAGGTTTCACACCGTATTATTACACTAGAGAAAGGACAAATTAAAAACGATGTAATGACAAATGAAATAACCTTTGACCATTTACAAAGCTCTTTTGAAATTATTTAACTATATTAGGTAGTAATATAACTTGAAAAACTTATGAAAAAGATTATTTCCCTGTGTTTTTTGCTCTCTACCTTTAGCATATGGGCTCAAGACAAACAAGATTCACTTACTAATGTAACTAGATACATTTACCAAAGTAAAGTACTTACTGATAAAACACAACCAGATAAGTTCTCTCATGGGGTAGCTGTACTAGATATTAGTGAAAAAGGTAGCGTGTTTGCGGACAAGGATCACATAAAAAGAAAACAAGGAATCAAAGCCGTTAGCAAAAAGAATTTTAGTCAAGAAAATCATAGGGAAAATCTTATGGGATTAATAGGTGCTACTCACCCTGTATTTTCTTGGCATGTTGTAAATACGCAAGACATCAATCAATTATATGTAACATTAGACTTTAAAAATTATTGTCTTACACAACCAAAACAAGAACTGATCTGGGAAATTGACCCAACTTTGTTAGATTGGCATGGATATACAGTTCAAAAGGCTACTACAAATTATGGTGGACGAGTTTGGTATGCTTTATTTACAGCACAAATTCCTGCCAATAGTGGTCCGTATTTATTTAACAATCTACCTGGTTTGGTAGTTAAGGCATATGATAGTGAGAATCACTACGAATTTGAACTACTATATAGTGAAACAAACCTAGTGGATTTTGAAGAATTAACTCCAAAGAAGTACACGGAGGTCAATTATGAGGAATTCAAAAAATTACAAAAAATCTATTATAATAAATCTTTTTTTGATTCTCTTGTGGAATTACACCCAAAAAATGCAGAATACGCCGATCAACATCCACCTAGCAATAAAGTTAAAAGAAAAACCTGGGGAAATCCAATTGATAGAAATTATTAATAAAATATAAAAACACAGATCAAATACAGCTAGGGGTTTATAAGCCCAACAAGTCAATGGATTCTGTAGTTAGAAAGTAAATCTATAATTCTTGGAGGTTCCTAGTCTAAGGAACTTCCTAAAAACAAAACAAGGCCCTTATAGCCTTGTTTTTTTTTCCCTTTAAAAAAGGGCACCCAACCTAAATATGAAATTATTAATTATACCGTTGTTTCTTTGGTATAACATTGTTTTAAAAACTCCGTGAAACTCGGGGCTACCTTTACAAAATAAGTCTTTTTCAACGCATTAAAAATAGCCTCATGCTCCGGGGTATTACTAGACAAAAAAGTATCTTTGGTTATATGGTAAGTATCGTAAAGCTCTTGCAATGCCTTTTGATGGTAATCACCGGAAAATTTTTGCGGTCCATTTACATTATTATAATAATAGTAAACACTTCCAAATTCTTGTGGATCTAGACTCAAGCATATCATATCATCGTGATTTCTACCATTGCAACTGGCTATACTAAGCATATTATCAGGCATAATATTCAAATAAGCATGCAAATAGTTATTACTTGAAGTTAGTTCAAACAAATCCCAATTCTCCACCTTGTCTTTATCCATTAATTCATTTAGCCACACGGCGGAAAAACTATATAAACTAGGAGAAATCACATCCGAGCTATCCGCAGCTTTTTCTAATATAGTATCAAAACAAACTTGTTTATAATCAAGCTGTGAATCACTAAGATCAATAATCCCGGGACTAACAAAACCACCGTTGGCTTTAAGCAAAAAATCTTTGTAGTCTTGTGGCAAATCTTTAAATCCAAACATTTGGTCTAGAACCTGTATTTGCTGATCTAACATTTGATTGTTTAAATCAGGAAACGAATATAATAGCTTCATAAAAATCCTTATTTATCTTACTACAATATACAAAATTTAACTAATTAACCGAATTAAAAACACCACATTTTAATAAACAACACTAATTTTCTACTTATTTAAAACTTATTTAGAGTAATGCACTAGTTTAAAATATATCTATTTTCTATGTATTTACGCCATATCCAACCCATGATAAGGCTTTAATTCCCTAGGAAAAATCAACTTTTTAATTCCCAGAGAAAACCCGGCTAATTAACACCACCTGACAAGGCATTTTTTAAGTAAATTGTATTTAACAAATAATCAATATAAAATCAATAAAAAATAATTAATACATTTCTTTTAACATAAAATAACATTTTTAAATCATTTATATTTCAATAAAAACAACTTTTAAATTGTTTTTAAGATCTAAATAAAAAATAAATAGTATGGGGTAAATCTCCTTAAAGGTTTTATTTAATAGTAACTAATCAAACACATTAAAAGTTAGGCTAATTAAACAAACAAATCATTTTTTCTTTCATTTTTTAATAATACAAAGATATAAGCATTATATGCTTTGTAGAATCACCAATTAAGCCTTCAAAAGGGACTGTATTACAGGGTGTAATACAGTCCCTTTATCCTTAAAACACTTACTTGTTTGCCTATTTTTATAGGTAACTACTTTGTAAAATAATTTACATTATCTAAGACTAGCACAAAAATAAAGATTTTAGGCTATAATATTCAAGATTAGTGCTACTACAAAACCCAATGTAGCGTTAAATTTGCATTGCTTTAAAAAACTTAACTCGCTAAAAACAAGTGTTTTTACATCTAATAACAACCAAAAACACCAAATTAGCACACCAATTTCCCTAAAGGTGTATTTTAGTAGAGAAAAGTGACATTTAAGTGTCTAATTATGACTTTTTTAGACTATTTTTGTATTAACATTTTTATTTAAAATTTATGAGAACTGCTTTTAAAAATTTCTTGTTTTTATTGGTGAGTACTTGCATTATGAGTGTTTTATTAAGCGCCTGTAAGCAAAAGAACCAACAAGTTTTGCCCTTGGATTCAAAAATCACTGTTACCGATAGCCGCGGTAAAGAAATAACCATGGATCATCCAAGTAAACGCCTAGCGGTTCTCTTTACTCCTTTTGTTGAGCAGATTTACATGCTACAGGCTCAAGATAAATTAATTGGAATTCCCTTAGAAACTTATACACAAACAGATATTTATAATTTTTTATCCAATCTTGATCCTCGAATTAAAAACAAACAAATACCCACTCCAACTATAAACGGGAGAGCAATTAATGTGGAATCGGTTGTAGCTTTAAATCCCGATTTAATTGTTTTAATGCAACAGGAACAAAACACGGTGGATCACTTAGAGTCTTTAGGTTATAAAGTATTTACCGTAGATGGATCCAATCAGGAATCCTTAGTTGATGAGTTTCTTGGAGTAGCTAGTTTACTTGGCAAGCAACAAAGGGCTGAAACACTAATTGATTACTACAACACAGAAAAACAAGCTCTTTTACAAAGAGCCCAAAAAATACCAGAGGATCAAAAAAAGAGTATTTATTATAGTTGGAGTAAAGGAAGAGTACTATCCACATCGGGTAAAGGCTCTTTAATGGACTATGTGATTACTAGCGCTGGAGCCATAAATGCTTGTCCATTTAACGTGGATGCACCAAATATAAACCCAGAGACCTTATACAAGTGGAATCCAGATATGATGGTTTTGTGGAACACACCAATTTCGGATGTGTATTCTTTAAGTGAACTGGCTAATCTACCGTTAGTTAAAAACAGGCAAGTATATCAGCTCTCTCCGGCGTTTTATTATAACCCACATACCATTAAGATTGTACTTTTTAGCAAGCAACTCCAAGCTTGGTGTTACCCAGAGATTTATCCTGAAAAGCAGTTTCAAGCCGAATTACAACAAGCTCTTGAATTATTCTACCCCGGTTACAAACAATAATCATATACAAAGGAATTTCAACACTTAAAAAGCCTTGCTTGAAAAAGAGCTCTGTTTTTTAAACATCAAAGGCTTTTATATATTTTTCACCATACATTTTTAACCTATGAACAAAGTTCTATCAAATTATCTAATAGTAGTTATTTGCTGCTTATTTAGCTTTTTCACCTATGGGCAAAGCAAGGCTTTTTTTCAAGCCAAAGTGGTAGATCAAGATAACAATTCCTTGGCCTTGGCCGATGTAATTGTGGCCAATCAACTGGTTTTACAAACCAATAACAAAGGAGAGTTTTTTATTGAAAAAGCCATAGAATTACCCTTTGTTATACAAATTAGCCTACCTAGTTATGAAAATAAATATTTACAAATTACAAAGGATAACTTAAATAGGATTAATAATTCCAACATTATATTACAAAACCAAATACAAGAATTACAAGAAGTGCTGGTAACCATAGAAAGGGATAACTCGTATTTGAGTAATTCGGCAGTATTATCTGGAAAGTATTCCGGTACTTTAAAAGACCTACCTCAATCGGTTTCTTTAGTTTCTAGTGAGTTAATGCAAGACAAACAGGCCTTCCAATTAAGCGATATTACCCAAGACCTTGCCGGGGTAACCCAAGCCTCTTCTTATGATGAGTTTGTAATCAGAGGGTTTAAAAGTGGCTATGATACAGGGTACCGCTTGATTAATGGTATGCGCTCTGCTTATGGTTTTGGGGAGAGTTACTACCGATCTCCTTTGATTCTTAACCTAGAGAGTATAGAGGTGTTAAAAGGTCCAGGGGCATCGCTTTTTGGTGATATCGCCCCAGGGGGAACCATTAATATGATCACAAAAAAACCACAGGAAGAATTTGGCGGTAACATACAAGTGGCTGGGGGAAGTTTTCAAACCATACGAACTAGTTTAGATATTACAGGTGCGTTAAGTAAAGATAAAAAGGCACTATACCGCCTTAATACAGGTTATGAAACCTCCAAAACATTTCGCGATATAAACAACCGAGAAAACTTTCTATTTGCACCCTCCTTTGTATTTAAACCCTTTGAGACTACAAAGCTAGAAATAGACATGGTTTTTGATAAGTTCAACGGATATTTAGACCGAGGAATGAGTATTTTATCAGACCAACTATACGCCTTACCACGTAGTTTCACACTAAGTCAACCTTCGGATTATTTTAGAACAAAAACCATCACTTTAAGCGCTGGTTTGAGTCAAAGAATTACCCCAGATTTAAATTTCCATGTAAATTATATGCAATCAAGCTACCAGGAGGATTTAAACGAACACAGAACATTAAATTCCTTTGCTAATCCACCTGCTAATACGATTGTAAACCTGCGTTTTTTTGACCGACATGGTAAAGAGTACACCAATAATTTAGTTTCGTATTTAAAATGGGATCTTTATTCGGACAACATACAAAATCACGCCATTGTTGCCGTTGATTATGCTAGTTACAAACCCGATAAGAATAGTTATCAAAGAGAGGCCAGAAGTCAGCGAATTGACGGGCAAATAGTACCTCTTACTTTTAATCTAGAAGATCCAATTTATCAAGGAGCGGATTTAAGCAACTACATCTGGAGAGACAATTCAAAATACCCGTTTATGAGTCCTTATCAAAGTACAGGGATTTATATGCAAAATCAATTTAATTACAAACACCGCTTGAAGGTTCTTTTGGGCTTACGCTATGAGAACCACCAAAGTGAATCCACCGATACGCCAATTATTTACAAAGCTCACCAAAACGTATGGCTACCAAAGCTAGGTCTTACCTATACGGTGGATCCAAATATCAATGTTTTTGCAAGCTATTCCAAAGGATATGTACCAATTGCAGCTAACTTTGTGGTAGATTATAAATCCTATGGAAGCGACAAGCCCTTTAAGTCCGAGTCAAGTTTCCAAGTAGAGACAGGTGTAAAGTCAACGTTTTTCAAAGAACAGCTACAAATGGATTTAGCTGTATTTCATATCGCTAGAGAGAATATGTTAATGCAAACCGGTATCGTTGGAGACTCAGGTCTTCCCCACTATCGTCAAGCTGGTAAGGTAATCTCCCAAGGGGTAGAATTAGATGTACGAGGTCAGTTCTCTAAGGCTTTGCAAATCATGGCCAATTACACCTATAACAACACCCAGGTTAAAAACTCCTCTAATTCAAGTGAAGATGGTCAGCCACTGGCTGGAGCACCTAAAAACTCGGCTAACCTATGGATTAAATACACCTTGTTAAATACCAAATTTAAAGGTTTGGGGGTAGGCTTAGGAGGCTACTACGTAGACCAAAGAAGGCTTAATGATAGTTTTGAGAAAGATTCCCAAGGCAATACCATATGGGGATATCTACCTAGTTACACAACTTTTAACGCGGCGATGTATTACCAAAAAGATCAATTAAAATTAAGTGTAAACTTAAATAACATCTTTGATAAATATTACTTTTTAGGAGGCTTTGACTATACCCGAGTTTTTGCAGGATCACCAAGAAACATTACCGTTAATGTAAGCTATCATTTTTAAATGATTTCTCTTTAAGTGTGTTTTTTAAAACACCTAGCAAACTAAAAATACAATAAACGACTGTAATTATATTTTATTACAGTCGTTTATTATTATAACTTAAATTCACCTAAAAGTAAATTACCTTGTTATCTAATTAAATTAGCTTGTTATCTAATCTAATAGAGTTTATAAAGTAGGTTTGTCAGATTGTTATACAAACAAAACGCAAAACTATATAAGACTAATAAAACCATCAAGTACTTAGTAGTTTTTTAATTAATCTTTGCTAAAATCATATCTAAAGCCTTTGCTTTTTTTAAATCAAACTTGTTTTTTTTTTAACCCTTACTTAAGGGGAGACTCCTAAACCAGGATCTTTAAGGCCGCAATACAAAAAAAGCCTCTGATCTAAAAATACGCCTTTTAATTAGACACCTTGGTAATACATCGTTTGATTTTAAATAACAAAATCAAGCTCTAAAAACAAAGGATTTACTCTTACTAGTCTTTTTTTACCCCTAAGGTTTATACATACCAAAAACAACTAGTTGTTACCTTTTTACTCATGCTGAAGTAATTTTTACATTTACCTTTTAACCCTTTGGAATTCAAGCAAAAAAAAACAGTTGTAAAGCAAGGGCTAAACAACTGTTTTTAAAAGTTTGTAAAAGGGTATGTTTAATAATTTACCTACAAACAAGCTTGTTATTCCATGTTAAGTGTTTTAAAAAGCGTAAATACGAACTTGTACACGATTTTCTATTGTCTTTCTGCTTTTTTTTGTAGAGCATTTTTTGCTCTATTTAACAAGAATACTTGTCCCCTTTAGGTAATTTTCTTAGTCAATTGCTTTAAAGAACAAATCTTTAAAATAACAATTGTGCTTAATAAATTTAATAAGTCTTATTTAGGTAGACTCTATTAAATATAAAGATTCATGCAACTCGGGCTTTTGCTTTATATATGCTTTAGCCCAATTAATCAACTTTTCTAGTTCATAGGGTAAAAGGTTACGTATTGCCTTTTTTAATTCTTTTTGAAATAGTATTGGATCAAAGCTTACATTTTCCAATACCGTTTTCACATAATCAAACATAGCACGTGTATTCATAATTCTTAAAGATTATATTTAACCTATAAACAAACATAACAAAAAAAATAGTTCTACAAAAAAACATTAACTTTTTATTAATCAAAATTACATATTTTTACATATTGTATTTTTATTTCTTAAAATTTATATTATATAAGCATATATTGTTTATTTTTTGTGTTTTTTACAATAAAACACACCGGGGTATCTTTACTTTGAGAGAACCTCTAGTGGCTTTAATACCAAAAAAAGAAAAAAACACACATCGAGTAGCTAACTAAAGAATGTAGCTTATAAAAAAATTGTTGGGAAAGATTTTAAATAAGTCAAAAAAAAAGCTGCAACAAAAATGTTACAGCTCAAAGACTTACTTAAAAGTTCTAATATAATTCAATTAAATCTAATGATTGTTTTAATTCAGGTTTACCTTTAACATAACCACTAACCCAATGTCCTAATTGTTCTACATCATAGGGTAATAAATTCTTTAAAGCCTTGTCTAATTCTTTGTAGAATAATTTTGGATCAAAGCTGACATTCACTAAAACTGTCTTTGCAAAATCAAACATAAAACGTGTTCGCATAGCATTGTTTTTTATATTTCACTTAGGTAAACATAGTAATTAAAAAATACATTCTGGGTGTTTTTAAAGTAATTTAATAGTTTTTTAGCATTACAAGACTCTTTTAAAATTCAATAACCTTGACTTAACATTAATAAAACATTTCCCTTAAAAATATTACGTAAATAGTAAAATTTAATCATAAATATTCGTTTTTCACCACTTTTTAACTAAAACACTAACGCAACACCCTTACTGCGTTAATAAAATATTAACATTATCATCTGTAATTACTACCACCCTATTATTTATTGATAAAGAATTAATTTTTTTACAACAGGATATATAAAATAATTCGTAATTTGTTACTGTATATCTTTTACATTAAAAGCCTATACTTTATTAAACAATAAAAAAGCGCAAACCATAGATTTACTTTAATACCTTTTTACCCTATGCTAAAGAACATTAACTGGGCCAGAGTTGGAATTGTAGTGTGTACAATTGTTTTTTTAATTACAGCAGTAACTTTTGAAATCTTCGAATTAGGCTCCCTCCCAGCGCAGTTCTTCGGAACATTACTTGGTGTGGTAATTACAGCAATTATTACCGTATTGCTACTACAAGGGCAAACTAAAAGTGAATTAGAGAGAGAGCGAAATCTAAGAGTCTTTATAAAAAAGCAAAAAGTATTTTTTCAGTTTTTAACCCAATTAAATATTCTTTTACAAAAAGAAAACCTTCCATTACATCTAAGTCAAGATAAATCCATGGATAGGGAGGTTATAAACCTACAAGACCTTTTATTTGAAATAGGTTTTTTACAAATGCATACCTCCGATGCTACCTACAACCAGATATTGGACCTGGTTGGTAATTTACTCTCGGAAAGCAAAAAGTTAAAACAAGTACCACAAAGAACACAAAGTGATTTAGAGGCCTATTATGACAACATCTCGGTTGACTTTTTTCATATAGTAAGTCTTTTAAAAAGTGAACTCTACGCTCAGGCGCCAACCCAGGTGGATAAAGAAAAATTAAACCGTATTATCAACCTATCATTTTAACCCAGCAAACCAGCTCTTGTTACCTTTGGAGCTAGTTTTTAGTGAACCGCCCATTAAAAAAGCCAGTCTTAAAACAAAATAATAAGTAGAAAAACACTAGTTTTTACTACTAAACTGCCCATGGATGTGTTTTAAATAATAAATAAAACCACATCCTTTTTACCTAACTAAAAGCTTATTTTTAGCTAATCTTCCTTGTTTTTCACCCCATCTTTACCCCACTTAAAAAACACCACCCAATAGAGTTACCAAAAGGCTTAACTACAAGAGATTCTTTAACCTTTTTAAAAACTATATCAGCTAATTTACACCAAACTAACTCTATAGGTTAAATCTCTCACAAATAATAAATTAACCCACAAGTAAAAAACAAGGTTAGTATTACAAGTATTTTATTTACTTTTACTCACGCTAACCTAATTAAAGACCCCTATGCACAATCTAGACACAATTGATCTAAAACTCCTTGAGATACTAGGAGACAACTGTGATTTAACCACAAAAGAAATCGCTCAAATGGTAAACCTTTCCCCCACACCAGTGTTTGAGCGTATAAAAAGACTTAAAAACGAAGGTTTTATTAAAAAGTACATTGCCCTTATCAACCCCGAGAAATTAAATCGAGGATTTATTGTGTTTTGCCATATCAAACTAAAGCAACACAAAAGACTCTTTAATAATAAGTTTGTAGAGGATATACTTTTAATTGATGAAGTAGTTGAGTGTTATAACGTATCTGGAGAGTATGATTTTTTACTTAAAGTATACGCCAATGACATGAGACATTACCAAGATTTTGTATTCAATAAATTATCCTCTTTAGATAGTATTGGAAGTACCCATAGTTCTTTTGTTATGCGTGAGATTAAAAACAAACACAATATCGCGGTACATTTAATTGATTGATCTATTGGATTTTTTTAGAAATTGATTTACACTAGCTTAAACAATGAATAAAAAGTGAAAAATCACCACTTACAAGGTACTCTTTATCCAAAGTTTAAAGTCTAGCTGTGTAATAAGTTAAATTAGAAAACAAGATAGATGACAAACAAATCCATCAATCGGATCTCTAATTTTAAAAAAAATAAATATAATAATGGTCTTTTTTAAACCAAGGAAGACCATCCTTTTTTCACAAAGCCTTTTGGTAAACAAAAAAGCATATGCATTTTAAAGGACCACTGTTTGTTGGTACTTTATTTGATATGCTTTTTTGCTTATTTTTCATGCTTTTTCACATCCAAAACAAACTCAGTGCTAAGACACATCAAATTCTATTTAGTAATAACAATATCTGGTAAAAACAACCAGTGTTTAAAAACAGTGATTAACTCTTTAGCAAATATAGCAACTGTTTTTTTAAAAACATAGATATATTTCACCCACCCCTTGTTTTTTCAACTTCTTACACAACAATTCGTGTTTTTAAACAATTTACCCCCTTAAAAAACCTATTGATTTATTAAAAAGGACAATATAAATGGATTTTAATAAAATTTTTCAAAAAACAATATCCCATATTTAACCCATTAATAGGCTAACTAATTGCTTGGTCGTTGTTTTTTTGTCCAAATATATTTGTTTGACTCCAAAGTGATTTTTAGTATATTTGTTGTAGCTTTTTTTCAAGTAAAAATACTTTATAAAAAAAAATGACTTAGCTTTTTAAAACAGATATAAATTTCTTGTTTTAATCTACTAATCTAAAAAAACACATCTTTCATGCAAACACTCGGATGGATTGGCTTGGGCCACATGGGCACTCCAATGGCTGTAAATTTATTAAAAGCCAAAAAAAAAGTAAATCTTTTTGTTAGAGATCCAAACAAGACAAGTTTGGCTATAGATATGGGAGGCAGTCCCATTTCAGATTTTGCTGCATTTATTGAAAAAACCCAGGTTGTGTTTATCACCCTTCCAAATGATCAAATTTGCTTGGAGACCTTTGAAAAAATGCGTGATTTAGACCTTGTGTCAAAAACCTTTATTAATTGCAGTACTATTTCACCCGAGTGTTCCAAGGAATTAAGTCAATTAGTAAGTGATAAAAAAGGCATTTACCTGGAGGCTCCCGTATCAGGAAGTGTAAAGCCAGCTACCGATGGTACATTAATGTTTTTAGTATCAGGTCAAGAAAAAGACTACCTAGATAATCTACCTTATTTTGAAATATTGGGCTCTTGTAGTTTTTATCTAGGACAAAACCAAGGTGCAAGTAAAGCTAAATTGGCTATTAATTATTATATGTCCGTGGTGGTACAAGGATTTGCAGAAACAATGCTATTTGCCAAAAGCCAAGGCATAGACCCTTTAATTATGAGTCAAATAGTTAATCAAGGAGCCTGTGGATCGGGTATGACTAAAATAAAAACACCAAGTGTTTTACAGGATCAATACCCAAGTGCTTTTCCTTTAAAGTTTATGCTAAAGGACTTAAATCTCGCCCAGGATTTAGGTTGGAACACCGCCCTTTTACAAACCATTAAACAATCCTACCAAAGGGCCGAAGAATCAGGCCTAGGGGACAAGGACTTAATGGCCGTTATTAAAGCGATTCAATCAACATAACATGCCTATGAAACTAGCTGAAATACAGTCCCTAATTGAAAATGCTTGGGAAAACCAAGAATTAGTAAAAACATCAAAAACACTGCGTGCTATTGAAAAAGCGATAGAACTTTTGGATAAAGGAGAAATTCGCGTGGCTTACCAACAACAAGATACCTGGGTTGTAAATCAATGGGTAAAAAAAGCAATCTTGCTTTATTTCCCTAGTCAAGATATGCAAAGCTTCCAAGTTGGTATTTTTGAATACAATGATAAAATACCTCTTAAAAGAAACTACCAAGATAAAAACATTCGAGTAGTTCCCAATGCCGTAGCTCGTTATGGTTCCTATATCGCCCCTGGGGTAGCATTAATGCCTAGTTACGTAAATATTGGCGCTTATATTGACTCAGGAACTATGGTAGATACTTGGGCAACGGTAGGTTCTTGCGCTCAAATTGGCAAAAATGTTCACCTTTCCGGAGGTGTTGGTATCGGTGGGGTACTAGAGCCTTTACAAAGCGGTCCGGTTATCATAGAAGACGATGCTTTTATTGGATCTAGATGTGTTATTGTCGAAGGAGTTAGAATTGGAAAAAGAGCAGTTCTAGGGGCCAATGTAGTTATTACCAGTTCCACTAAAATTATCGATGTAAGTCAAGAACAACCCGTTTATCACAAAGCATACGTACCAAAGGATTCGGTGGTTATTCCCGGTAGTTACACCAAGGAGTTTCCAGGAGGGAATTTTCAAGTTCCATGTGCTTTAATTATTGGTAAAAGAAAGCCATCAACCGATTTAAAAACATCTTTAAATCAAACCCTTAGACATTACGACTTATCGGTTTAATTTTAAATTAGATACACTAAACTAAAATAGCCTTACACAGATTTTTTCTATGGGCTATTTTTATTTTTATTATTTTATCTTATTATTCCAATGCATCAATTTACCTCTAAAGCCTTAATTGTATTTATCAAAAGGTTTTTTTTATTTTTCATTTTCTATCAAATAGTTAGATTCGGTTTCTACTTTTACAACAAGAGTCTATTAGACCCTATTGAGTTTAAGACCATCTTGGGAGGTATGCGCTTTGATTTGGCCACCCTTGGGTATATCAATATTATTTTTGCTCTACTTAGTTTATTTCCAGGGTATTTCCAAACTAGAAAAGGATATCAGAAATTTCTATTCTATAGTTTTTACCTGGTAAATATATTGTTTGTTTGTTTAAACTTTGTCGACTATGAGTACTTTAAATTCATCGGTAGAAGAAGCTCCTATGCCTTTATCACAGCCAATGGTATGGAGCAAGAACTTCCTGGTCTTTTAAAAAGTTTTATCGTGGAGTTTTGGTATATACCACTTTTTATACTACTAACTATTTTAATATCCTTTGGATTATATAGCCGAATTAATTACCGAGTAACACGAAGTTATTTAAGTGTATTGGGAATTTTCAGCTGTTTACTAGTAACTGGATTAATGGTGCTTTTAGGAAGAGGTGGTTTTCAAAAAAAACCTCTTCGTCTGGTGGATGCAGTAACCTATGGATCTATTAAAAACACAGCTCTGGTTTTAAATACTCCCTTTTCGGTATTAAAAACAATGGGTAAGAGTGAGGATTTAAAAGAAATGAATTTCTATGATCAACAAGAATTACAACAAATCTATTGGCCAATTCTTGAGTTCCAATACGACTCGATAAACAAGAAAAACGTGGTTTTACTAATCATAGAAAGCCTAGGTAGAGAAACCATGTTTAAGGGGCTAACTCCTTTTATGGATGAGCTTACAAAAAACAGCTATTACTTTGAAAATGGATTTGCAAATGGAAAAGTTTCCATAGACGCGGTTCCTTCGAGTATCTCAAGTATACCTAGTTTAATGAATCGCACCTATATCTCGTCTAGCTATGCGGTGAATCAGGTAAATACCATACCTGAGATTTTAAATCAAAACGGTTACCATACCGCTTTTTTCCACGGCGCGTTTAACGGTAGTCAAAACTTTGATCAGTATTCTCAAGTGGCACAGTTCAAAGAATATTACGGTAAAGATCAATACCAAGGTCCAGAGGCCTTTGATGGTACTTGGGGAATTTTTGATGAAGAGTTCTTAGGATTTTTCAGCGATAAACTAGATGAGTTTAAACAACCTTTTTTTGCTACTTTTTTCTCCATCTCTTCACATAATCCTTATACAATACCACAAAAATATCAAGGTAAATTCCCAAAAGGAACCGCTAAGATACATGAATCTATAGCCTATGCGGATTATGCTTTACAACAGTTCTTTGAAAATGCAAAAACAAAATCATGGTTTAAAGATACTTTGTTTATTATCATGGCAGACCACACCTCATCCGAACCACAAGATCCCGAATTTAAAACCAATGTAGGGAAATTTAGAATCCCTATCCTATTCTACGCTCCTTATGATTCGAGAATACCGGTAAAAACGGAAACTAAAAACTTTCAACAAATTGATATTTTCCCTAGTTTAATGGACTATTTACAAATCAATACCAAGATTGTTAGTTTTGGAAAAAGTTATTTATCCCCACAAGATTTTGTTGTAAATTACCTTAACAACGTATATAATTATATCCATAACGATTATTACCTAGCCTTTGACGGTCAAAAAACTATAGGATTATATAACTTTAAACAAGACCCTACTTTATCCAATGATTTACAAAATCAAGAAACAGAAATTTTAAAAGAAATGGAGGGATTTTTAAAGGCCTATATTCAAACCTTCAACCATAGGGTGAAAAACAATGAATTACTACCATAACTCAATTAAAATCAATAATTTAATTTATATACGCTATTTATCGTAGCGCAGAGTCTCAAAGTGATAGGACACTTTGGGACTTTTTTTTGCTAATTTCTCATAAATGCGCTATGTATAATTATTATAAATTATTTTTAATAATCAAAAAAACAAAAACGTTAATATCTTTAGAATAAAACAAGTAGAGTTAAACATATAATAAAAATGTAATTTTTTGACACTAAATAAATTGTAAATAATTCTTAATAGAAGTAGATTTGTTTTTTGATATTGTAACTTTGTGTTTTTAATACTTAAAACAACACTATTAAAAAGCTACATGGACGCTATAACACTACTTGTTTGTACAAAAAACGAGGCACATAACATCGCAGCTTGCATTAATTCTGCCAAAGATATCGTAAAACAGATTATCGTAGTTGATTCCTACAGTAGTGATAACACCCCAGAGATTGCCAAACAAATGGGAGCCCAAGTGTTATTTAGAAAGTTTGATGATTTCTCCAGACAAAAAAACTGGGCCTTATCGCAAGTTAAAACAAAGTGGGTCTTACTTTTAGATGCCGACGAAAAACTAACCCCCGAGTTAACACAAGAAATTCAACAAATTATCCAACAAGGCAAATTGGATAACTACAATGCATATTGGTTCTTTAGAGATAATCATTTTTTTAATAAACCTATACGCTTTGGTGGCTATCAAAACGATAGTGTGATTCGTCTTTTTAAACCCAAGGATTGTCATTATGTTAATATGGTCCATGAAAACATGCTTGTAAATGGAACAACACATGTTTTAAAAAACAAATTATACCACAATACCTATACCTCTTTTGATAGACATATCTCAAAATTAAATCGATACGCCGAATTACAAGCGCAAGATTTTAACACTAAAACAACCCAAGAAATTGGAATTTATCACCTTATCTTAAAACCGGGATTTCGTTTTTTTAAACACTATGTAATAAGGCAAGGATTTAGAGATGGAACCCCTGGGATAATACTGGCCTTTTTAGGAAGTTACGCCACTTTTACTCGCTATGCAAAACTTTGGATGCTGCGAAACAATATTCCTAAATAAAATACCTTTACCCCAAAAAAAATAAATATTTAATCTAAGTGTTAGTTTTTGTTGTTGTTTTTAAAAAACTACCCTTTTTTTGCCATGAATACTTTCTCGCAGAATTACAAAATCCTTTAGATTCTCTTTTAACTATTACATCCGGTGTGTTTTTACAATTCACTACCCCTATTTGGCAATACCTACTTGCGAATTTAAAGGTGTTAATCTCCCTTTTTGACCTGCTTTGAATAAAAATCGTTTTTTAGAGTTGTTCGGCTTTATTTTTTGTTAATAATCAAAACCTTCTCTTTGATTTTCTCTCAGAAAAATTGGCTCTTTATTTAAGTGAAACAAGCCCTTAAGTTTAGTTTTTTATTTTGAGTTTTTTAAACTACTTTTGCACCTTACAACAACAACTTAATATTCATAACATAATGATTCATTTCTTCGAAAACCCTTCGAGAAAGTTCTATGCTGTAGAGTCACAGAACGATTTATCTAATGAAGATATCCAAAAGTTAAACTGGTTATTTGGACAAGCACAACACATTGATCAGTTAACAATTAAAAACTCATTTGTGGGGCCTCGCGCTAGTATGGTTACCCCTTGGAGTACCAATGCAGTAGAGATCACCCAAAACATGGGGATTCAAGGAATCGTGCGTATTGAAGAGTTTCACTTACAACAAGACATAGAGGATTTTGATCCAATGTTATCTCAAAAATTCGCAGAATTAAACCAAAATTTATTTTTTGTAGACATTGCTCCAGAACCAATCATTTACATAGATGATATACAAGCTTATAACAAGCAAGAAGGATTAGCACTAAGTCCTGAGGAAGTGGATTATTTAAATGATTTATCTACAAAATTACAACGTAAATTAACCGACTCAGAGGTATTTGGTTTCTCCCAAGTTAACTCTGAACATTGTCGTCACAAAATATTTGGAGGTACTTTTATAATTGATGGACAAGAAAAGCCAAGTTCTTTATTCAATTTAATTAAAAAGACTTCTAAACTAAATCCAAATGACATTGTATCTGCTTATAAAGATAACGTGGCATTTGTAAAAGGACCTAAAGTAACACAGTTTGCACCTAAAACTGCAGATAAACCAGACTTTTATCAAGAAACAGAATTCGATTCGGTTATTTCTTTAAAAGCCGAAACTCACAACTTCCCTACCACAGTAGAGCCTTTTAATGGTGCAGCTACTGGATCTGGTGGAGAGATTCGCGATCGTTTAGCTGGTGGACAAGGTTCTTTACCTTTAGCAGGAACGGCTGTTTATATGACTGCGTATTCTCGTTTACTAGAAGATCGCCCTTGGGAACAAGCCGTGGAACAAAGACAATGGTTATACCAAAACCCAATTGATATTTTAATAAAAGCATCCAATGGAGCTTCTGATTTTGGAAACAAATTTGGTCAACCATTAATTACAGGTTCCATCCTAACTTTCGAGCATCAAGATCAAGACCAAATCTTAGGTTATGATAAGGTAATTATGCAAGCTGGAGGTATTGGGTATGGTAAATTAGACCAGGCCATTAAACACAAACCTAATCAAGGAGATCAAATTGTTATCCTAGGTGGAGAAAACTACCGAATTGGTATGGGAGGAGCTGCAGTATCTTCGGCCAATACAGGAGCCTTTGGCTCAGGAATTGAATTAAACGCTATTCAGCGTTCTAATCCGGAGATGCAAAAAAGAGCTGCCAATGCCATTCGCGCTATGGTAGAATCGGATCACAATCCAATTGTGTCGATTCACGATCATGGAGCTGGTGGTCACTTAAACTGTTTATCTGAATTAGTAGAGCAAACCGGAGGAAACATTGATTTGGATAAATTACCAGTGGGAGATCCGACTTTATCTGCTAAAGAAACAATCGGAAATGAATCCCAAGAGCGTATGGGTCTTGTAATTGGAAAAAAAGATATTGATACCTTAGCTAGAGTTGCTCAAAGAGAAAGAGCCCCTATGTACACAGTGGGTGAGGTAACAAACGATGATCGTTTTACAATCCAATCCAAAACCAAATCAGATAAACCAATGGATTTTGCTTTAGCCGATATGTTTGGTAGTTCACCAAAGACCGTTATGCAGGATACCACCATAGATAAACAATACCAAGACTTAAACTACGATGTAAAGCTTGTACCTAGTTATTTACAGCAACTAGTTTCATTAGAGGCTGTGGCTTGTAAGGATTGGTTAACCAATAAAGTGGACCGTTGTGTTGGAGGTCGCGTTGCCAAACAACAATGTGTTGGACCATTACAACTTCCATTAAATAACCTAGGTGCAATGGCCTTGGATTTTAATGGTAAACAAGGTATTGCTACCAGTATAGGGCATGCTCCTATTGTAAGTTTAATTGATTCTGCAAAAGGAAGTAGAAATGCTATTGCAGAGGCTTTAACTAACATTATTTGGGCCCCACTTAAAGATGGTCTACAAAGTGTTTCTTTGTCTGCAAACTGGATGTGGGCTTGTAATAACCCAGGAGAGGATGCTCGTTTGTATAAAGCGGTAGAGGCTTGTTCTGATTTTGCAATCCAACTTGGAATAAACATCCCTACTGGAAAGGATTCTTTATCTATGAAGCAGAAATATGCAGATAAAGATGTAATTGCACCAGGAACTGTTATTATCTCAGCAGCTGGTAATACAACAGATATAACAAAAATTGTAGAACCTGTGTTAAGTAAAACTGGTGGTTCTATCTATTATATAAATCTATCGCAAGATGAGTTACAACTAGGGGGAAGCTCATTTGCACAGATTCTAAACAAAATAGGTAATCAAGCACCTGATATTAAAGATGCTGCTTACTTTAAAAAAGCTTTTAACGCCATACAAAGTTTAATTAATAAAGGATTAATTAAAGCCGGTCATGATATCGGTAGTGGTGGTCTTATTACAACCTTATTAGAAATGACATTTGCCGATACAAACCTAGGGGCAGATTTCAACCTATCTGGTTTAAATCAAAAAGATACCGTAAAGGCCTTATTTAACGAAAATATTGCCCTAGTTATCCAACCAAGCGATGATAAAGAATTTGAATCGGAATTACAAGGGTTAGGAATCAAGGCTGTAAAAATAGGTCAAGTAACGCAAAAGCCTCAGGTAAGCATTGAAAACTTTGATGACTCTTTTACCTTTGACGTTGAAAAAACAAGAGACTCTTGGTTTAAAACATCTTATTTATTAGATCAAAAACAAACCAAGAACAACAAAGCAACTGATCGTTATAACAATTATAAAAATCAGCCTTTAAACTTTGTATTCCCAGAGAATTTCCAAGGTAAGCTTCCTGTTATTGATCCAAGTAAACCACGTCCAAAAGCTGCTATTATTCGCGAGAAAGGTAGTAACTCAGAAAGAGAGGTTGCCAATGCGATGTATAAAGCAGGATTTGATGTAAAAGATGTTCATATGACTGACCTTATCAGCGGTAGAGAAACCTTAGAAGATATCCAATTCATTGGAGCTGTAGGAGGATTCTCTAATTCCGATGTTCTAGGTTCTGCCAAAGGATGGGCAGGTGCGTTTTTATACAACGAAAAAGCCAATACGGCACTTAAGAATTTCTTTGCACGAAAAGATACTCTTTCGGTGGGTATTTGTAATGGTTGTCAATTATTTATGGAGTTGGAATTAATCAACCCAGAGCATAAACAACATGGTAAAATGTTACATAATGACTCGGGTAAACACGAGAGTAACTTTACCTCTGTTACTATTAATCCAAACAACTCGGTGATGCTTTCCAACCTAGCTGGTTCAACTCTAGGGGTGTGGATTTCACATGGAGAAGGTAAATTTAACTTACCTGAATCTGAAAGCGCTTACAACATTGTTGCTAAATACGCCTATGATCAATACCCAGCCAATCCTAATGGATCGGATTACAATACAGCTATGATGTGTGATACAACAGGTCGTCACCTAGTGATGATGCCTCATATTGAGCGTTCTTTATTCCAGTGGCACTGGGCTAATTATCCAGAAGATAGAAACGATCAAGTTTCTCCTTGGATGCAAGCCTTTGTGAATGCTAGAGAATGGATTGAACAAAATTCAAACAAATAGTAGGTAAAAAATAATATTAAAAAAGTGGCTATTTTATAATAATTAAAATAGCCGCTTTTTTTTATACCATTTTCACACATGGAATTAATACCTAAATCCCATATTGTAAACAAGTAGGAGTTTGAATTTTATTTTCTTTAGTAAACCTTAAACTTGATGCTTATTCTTTAGGTAAAACAACCAATTAACCCATTTAAAACCCGAAGAAAACTTGCATATAAATACCCTAAATTGATCTAACCTTTTATCTTATTACACTAAAAAAGTATACTCCCTTGTTTTTAAAATAAAATTTATCTCTTAGGTAAGTATCTAAATCTTTACAAACCATATATTTTTGTATCTTGCCCTTAGGTATTTTTATTATCAAAAAAACACTTTTACAAACGCAGATTAGTTAATGGTTGTTTTTTTAAAACACCTATAAATAACAAGTTTTAAATGAAAAACATAAAACATATCATACTGGGCTTACTATATCATTTTGCAATGGTAATTGTGGCCATATGGGCCCTATTTATCCAATTGATCTATCTATTAATTGTCCTTTTTTACAAAGTCTTTTATAATAAAAACAAAAAAATCTGGTTAGATATAACTAAAAAACGCCTTTTTTTAGAAAAATAAAAAATCGCTTTTTTTAATACATTTTCACCCGTGGTGATTTCTTTTTCTTAGCACATCTTCCACTTGCTGCAAAGCAAATCCTTTTGCTTTTAATAACACCAAGTAGTGATACATCAGATCAGCGGCTTCATTTAAAAAAAGTTCTTTATTGTTGTCTTTTGCCTCGATAACTAATTCAATGGCTTCCTCGCCAAGTTTTTGTGCTACCTTATTAATTCCCTTTTGGTAAAGATCCCTGGTGTAAGACCCTTTGGTGTTTTTTTGAATCCTTTGATTTATAATCCTTTCTAGAGTATGTAAAAAGCTATCTGTTTGTGCATTAAAACAAGAGGTATGTCCAAGGTGACAGGTAACCCCGGTGGGCTCCACTAAAACAATTAGGGTATCTTTATCACAATCCAAATATACTTTTTCCACCAATAGATAATTCTTAGAGCTCTCCCCTTTTGTCCAAAGCTTTTGCCGAGAACGGCTGAAAAAAGTAACTTTTTTTGTTTGCAGGGTGATTTCATATGCCTGTTGATTCATATACCCCAACATTAGAACTTCTTTGGTTTGTGCATCTTGAATTATAGCCGGTAGTAATCCATTGGACTTACTAAAATCAATATCTATTATCATTGTATTGTACGGTCTTATTTACTTATAATTGCTTTTTTTAACTCCGGTATGGCCACTGTATTGTAATGGAAGATACTAGCTGCTAATGCTTTTTGGGCATTAGTTTTTGTAAATAGTTCCACAAAATCCTCTACTCTACCGGCTCCTCCTGAGGCAATAACCGGGATGTCTACTATTTGAGAAATTCTTTGGGTTATATCAATTGAAAATCCTTTTTGACATCCATCTTGATCCATCGAAGTTAAAAGAATTTCACCCCCTCCTAATTGCTCTACCTCTTTAGCCCACTGAACAGCCAAATAAGGTGTTCTTTTTTGACCACCATGGGAGTATACCCACCAATTATCTTGGTGTTTTTTAACATCGATGGCCACAACCACTCTTTGTTTTCCAAGAGCGTTTGCTAATTGAGAAATTAATTTTCCATTTTCCAGCGCCCCGGAATTGATACTTACTTTACTAGCTCCATGATCCAAGAGTCTATTGGCCTGATCCACATGATTTATTGCTCCACCTACGGTAAGGGGTATACTAAGTTGATCACTAATTTGCTTTACCAGCTTGAAATTAATCTCTTCTTTTTTTAAACTAGCCGAGATATCTAAAAACACCAGTTCATCCACCCCTTGACTTTCATACCAAAGTGCTAATTGCAAAGGGTCACCTACCCTTTGGATATTTTCAAAATTAATTCCTTTAACCACACAATTATCCTTAATATCCAAACAGGCTATAATTTTTTTATCTACCATAATTTCTCTAATTGTTTTAAAGTGATTTCCCCCTTGTAAATAGCCGTTCCAATAATGGCTCCAAAACACCCTATGTTTTTCAAATCTGTTAAATCTTCTATACTACGAACCCCTGCCGAGGCAATCAGGTTTATATCCATTTCCTGTAAAATCTCTTGATATAACTCTAAACAAGGTCCTTGTAACATTCCATCTTTACTTATATCGGTTACAATGGCTGTTTGGAGTCCATTTTCTGTATAGCCCTTAATAAAATCAAGTACATCGGTCTGTGTAGTATGTAGCCAACCACAGGTTTGGATTAACTTATTTTTTGCATCTGCGCTAAGAACAATACAATGGGCGCCATAAAGAGCTAACCAATGTAAAAAAAGCGTAGGTTTTTGTTGTGCAACACTACCAACCGATACTTGACTAGCTCCACACTCTAAGGCTATTTCTATGTCTTTTTGCGTATTTATCCCTCCCGAGAAATCAATTTTTAAATTAGTTTGGGTAGCAATTCTCTCTAAGGTTTTCCAATTTACTACTCCCCTGGACTTAGCACCTTGTAAGTCTACTAGATGTAGGTATTTAATACCCGCGTCCACAAAACTTTTTGCCAAATCTACCGGATCGTTTTGATAGACAGTCATCTTTTGATAATCCCCTTGGACAAGGCAAACGCATTTTGCGTCAATAATATCTATAGCTGGAATAATTCTCATTTTTTCATCTTTATTTTGTACCTAAATCACCTTAAAAAACGTATTTAAAAACGCATCATCTCTTTTTTTAATACCACGTGTTTATAAAAAGTAAACAGAGGTAAAAAAAATGCTGTTGTTTTAAAAAATCAAGGCGTATGTTATGTAGGTTATTATCTATTATTTTTTGTTTGTTTTTAATTGGTACTATTTATCACAATACCCCTTTGGTACTGGGAATCTGATAATTTGACCCCTTTTTTATTGCCATGTTTAAGGCCTTTGCAAAACACTTAAATATCGACTCTATCTTATGATGCTCATTACTACCTGTGGCTTGAATATTTAAATTACACTTGGCAGTGTCGCAAAAACTTTTGAAAAAATGTTCAAACATCTCACAAGGCATATCTCCTATTATTTCTCGTTTAAACTCCACATCCCAAACCAAAGCGCAACGCCCTGAGAAATCAATAGCCACCTGAGCTAAAGCATCATCCATGGGCAGAACAAAACCATAGCGTTCAATACCTTTTTTTGTAGATAAAGCCATGGCAAAAGCGCTACCTAAGGCCAAGGCGGTATCCTCAATGCTGTGGTGTTGATCAACATGAAGATCACCTTTAACTTGAATATCTAATCCTATTTGTCCATGCTTGTTTATTTGTTCTAGCATGTGATTGAAAAACCCTAAACCTGTTTGAATCTCACACATACTACTGGAATCTAGATTAACCTTAACCAAAACGGTGGTCTCTTTGGTTTGCCGAAAACAACTACCCACCCGAGGTAGGGCTTTTAAATAATTATAGATTTCTTGCCACTGTAAGGTAGTTAACTCACAATCTATGTTTGAAAGGGTTGGATCTTGAATCAAAATGGCTTTACTATTCAAGTTATTTGCCAATAGTACATCGGTTAATCGATCCCCAATTACATAGGAATTTTGTAAATCATAATTACCATACACATACTTGGATAACATCCCTAAATTAGGCTTTCGATTATTGGACTTATCCTCAGGTAAAGAGCTATCGATATAGATATCCTGAAAAACAATCCCTTGACCCTTTAAAATATCTATCATTAAATTCTGTACAGGCCAAAAATCCTCACTAGCAAAACTACTTGTCCCTAACCCATCTTGATTGGTTACTAAAACCAACTTATAATCAAGTTCGGTGGCAATCTTACTTAAATACACGATACACCCTTTTAAAAAAGACATCTTGGAAAAACTATCAATTTGAAAATCCTCTGGCTCTTTTAAAATCGTACCATCTCTATCGATAAATAATACTTTTTGTTTCATCTTGAAATTTTTTTAATTCATTTATTAACTCTTTGTTTTCCTTAGAAGTTCCCACGCTTATCCGTAGCGCATTATAAAGATCATTTTGCCTGTCACGGATCACAATTCCCTTTTCAAACAAGTAATCATAAACCTGTTTGCCTTGCTTAAAAACAACTAAAAGAAAATTGGCATTTGAATCAAAAACCCTATCCACACACCAAAGATTTTTTAATTGCTTGCTAAGAAAATCTCTTTGGCTTATTAACTTTTGTCTGTTTTTTTGATAACCTTGGTAGTCTTGTAAAATTTCCAAAGCCTTATCTTGGGCAATACCACTTATATTATAAGGAGACTTCACTTTGTTGAAAAAACCTAAAATCTCACTACTTGCAAAGGCCATTCCGATTCGAAGATCAGCAGCTCCCCAAGCCTTTGAAAGGGTTTGGATAACAATCAAATTAGGATAGCTTTTAAGATTCTCTAACCAGCTATCTTGTTCTACAAAGTCTATGTAGGCCTGGTCTAAAATTACAATTCCATCAAACCCGGTAACAATGGCTTGAATTTGCTTATTACCTATTAGATTCCCGGTAGGATTGTTAGGCGAGCAAATAAACACCACTTTAACCTGGCCGATGTCTTTTATGGTATTTAAAGCATTATTGGGAAGGTTAAAATCTTTATCCAATGCAATGGGAATCACCTTTGTCTGATGTATATCACCATAGACTTTATACATACCATAACTTGGGGTAAATACAACTGCCTTATCCTTTTTAGGTTCACAAAATATACGGTAGGTAAGATCAATGAGCTCATCACTACCATTAGATAAAAAAATATTTTCTTTAGGTACTCTCTTTATCTGACTAAGACGGTTTTTTAGTTTATTTTGATACGGATCGGGATAACGATTAAATCTACCATAAGGATTCTCATTGGCATCTAAAAACACACTAGCAACCAGGTCTGTTTGCTTTGCTTGATCTTTAGCACTTTGATAAGGTACCAAGTCCAAAATATGGGGACGCACCAAATGACTTATAGATATCTTATTTTTCATTTTCAATTGTTTTTAAACGAACACTAACAGCATTTTTATGCCCTTGTAAGCCCTCTTGCATAGCCATAATCTCAATACTGGGGCCCAGATTTACAATACCTTGTTTGCTTATATGTTGAAAACTTATCTTTTTTACAAAACTATCCACACTCACCCCACTGTAACTCTTAGCCAAACCACTTGTGGGTAAGGTATGATTGGTTCCAGAGGCGTAATCTCCAGCACTCTCACATGCATAGGCCCCTAAGAACACCGAGCCTGCATTTACAACCAAATCCATGTATTTACGGTAATGTTTTATATTTAAAATCAAATGCTCTGGTGCATAGGTATTACTAAAGTCAAAACATTGCTCTAAGGTTTTAAAGCATACGCAAAAACTCCCCTGAAGGGCTTTTTTTATAATATCTTTGCGAGGTAGATCTTGTAATTGAATTTCTATTTGTGCTATAATCTGGTTTATCTTCTTTACAGAATTGCTCAATAAAACGCACTGAGAATCCACCCCATGCTCGCATTGGGAGAGTAAATCCGCCGCAACAAACTCAGGATTACTATACCTATCGGCAATGACCAATACCTCACTGGGACCCGCTGGTAAATCAATAGCCACAGAGTCTAGTTGCACTAATTGTTTTGCCGTGGTAACATATCTATTGCCTGGCCCAAAAATCTTATCCACCTTTTTAATGCTTTGTGTACCATAGGCCAAAGCCGCAATACCTTGGGCTCCACCCACCTTGTAGATTTGATCTATGCCCAATAAATTGGCCACATACAATAAAATAGGATTAACCTTACCTTGACTATCACAAGGGGTAGTAATGCTAATATTGGTACAACCAGCAATTCTTGCGGGGATACCCAACATTAATAAAGTGCTAAATAAAACGGCACTCCCCCCAGGAATGTAAAGCCCAACGTTTTGTATAGCAACACTTTTTCTAAAACACACCACCCCCGAAGTGGTTTGCACCATTTTTTGCTGTACGACTTGGCTTTGGTGAAAACGCCAAATATTATCATAGGCCAGCTCAATGGCTTTTTTCAGCTCAATATCTACCTGGTCAAGGCTTTGCTCTATCTCTTTGTTACTTACTTTAAACTCTTTTAAATCTACCCCATCAAACCTAAGGCATAACTCTCTTAATCCCTGATCTTTATCTTTTTTTACCTGATTTATAATTTGTTGTACCTTGTTACTTACATCACTTTGGTTTAAACCTTCTCGTTTTACTAGCTCTGCCCAGGTGTGTTTGCAGGGATTGTTATATAATTTTATCATGCTCGAATTTTATATCTATTAATAAATCATCTTTTGTATAGGTAGTACTAAAATTCCTTGGGCACCAACTTGTTTTAATTGGTCAATTATCTCCCAAAAAGTATCCTCTTTAATAACCGAATGAACCGAACTCCCTCCCTTTTGGGCTAAAGGCAAAACACTTGGACTCTTTATCCCAGGTAATATTTCAATGATTTTCTCTAGACTTTGATCAGGGGCATTTAAAAGAATATATTTATTCTCCTTAGATTTTAATACACCTTGGATTCGAAACAAAAGCTTGTCTAATAAAACTTTCTTTGAATCACTTAACTTCTCATTAGCCACCAAAATAGCTTGACTCTGTAAAATAGTTTCCACAGGCTTTAATCCATTGCTAATTAAAGTCGAACCACTACTAACAATATCGCAGATTCCATCGGCCAGGCCAATACCAGGGGCTATTTCCACACTACCAGAAATTGTTTCTATACAAGCGGTAATGTTATGTTTATCCAAAAAAGATTTTAAAATAACCGGATAGCTAGTAGCAATGGTTCTTCCTTGGAAATATTCTAAACCAGAGTAATTACTCGCTTTATCCACAGCAAGACAAACACGGCAACAAGAAAATCCTAATGATTCCACTATTTCAAGTTGTGAGTTTTGTTCATAGAAAACATTCTGACCAATAATACCAATATCGGCCACTCCTTTTTGAACATATTTTAAAATATCATCATCTCTTAAAAAAAGTACTTCTAAGGGAAAGTTGGAACTCTGGGCTATTAGCTTGCCACCTGTATTGGGAATTTTTATTGCACATTCTTGCAATAACTCCATTGAATTTTGACTTAAACGTCCACTTTTTTGGATCGCTATTCTTAATTTACTCATAGCTGTTTTTTTTTATAAGCGCTTGAGTAAACAAATAGGAAAATAAGTAGTAGGTAATAAAAATAAAAAATCCCGTTTGATTACTCAAACGGGATAATTAGTTATTTTATATTGTTTTCAAAACATCACAACATTATCTGCTCGCTTGAGTGCAAGTAAAATGATGATGTAAATGATGTAGTTGATTTGCGTACATTTTTTGGGATATTTTGATAGGACAAATGTAGATAAAAAAATGTGGTATCAAAATTAATTTTATTTTTATTTCTCTAAATAGTTGATTTTCCTAAAAAATCAAAAGTTAATTAAAATGGTTTAAATACACATATTTAATTGAAAAACAAGAAGTTATGAATTATAAAAATCGGCCATTTTCTGCATGGTTAAATAAAAATGATCATCCACTATTTGCGCATTTTTCACCGTTAAAGGAAACGGTACCATATGGGTATGGTTAAAAGGATAATCCAAGATATCTACTGGAATTTGAATATCCCTAAATGGTCCCTTTAACATATTTAAAGCCTCAACCGCTGGAGCAACCTCATCTTGCAATAAGTTAATTGAGTAAATTTGGTCTTGTAGTTCAGTTAACCTTTGTTCTCTTTCTTTTTGAAAATGATTATATCTAAGCATAGCTTTAAACCAACTCTCCTCTGGGTGAGCATCTCCACATTGGTAGTGAGCCAAACGAGGTTCCCCAACAAAATTGGTGGTTAAGAGTTGTGCGAATATCTTTTGCATCATAATGGTTGCCTTTCCATCCATTATATACTTAGAAACAGGAAACATTCTATCTATGGTCATTCCACCACAAAAACAAACTAACTTAGAATCACCCAGAATTTGTTTTGGATTAGCCATCTTTAAGATAATGGATAAAAATGAGCCTATCGAATAACCAAATAAATCAATCTTAGCATCGTTTTTTAAACTAGGATATTGGCCTTGTCGTAGATTCTCTACCCATTGAATAAAATCGTAAAAAGTCTGTAATCCGGACCAAAACATACGCAAAGGATCTGCCTCCATTCGAGTGCTAATAGCAGCATTGACATAACTCCAATCTGAATTTAAACTAGGGTCCTGTGCACGTTTATTGGCCACCTCAAACATTAGTTTTCTATCTGACCAAGGCTTAGGGGTTCTTTCCATGTGAAAGCTAATTGGAAACAAGACAACTGCACTATTTGTTCTTTTAACCAACTCATAGGCCCAAGGCAAGTACTTATCCCATTTTTTTTCGTTTAAACCATGGAACATAACAATCACTTTATCACTCACTTGGCTATTAAGATTACGCATAATGGAGATTGGAAAATTTAAATTTTCTTTTACACTATAATCTGGGATATCTAGTAAATCATCGCTTATACTGGTGTACTTAACAAAACTTTTTTCAAAAATGTGCTCGTGCTCGCAACACTTTAACTCCAAAGAGCCATGTAATATTCCGTGTGCCTTATCGGAAGTAAAGTTATTTCGTAAAATTTCAATTCCTAATTCAGAATCTTGTAGTAAATTACCTGTTTGATTATATAGGTTTTTTAATTTTTCATGTAATTGGTAATAATGCATAGTGGTAATGGTAATTATTTTTGTAGCTACACAACTACAAACTGTATAGCATAACAACGTAAAGCACAAAATCTTATTGTTTGAAAGATCAACAAAACTTATATTAAAAAAAAGTAGCTCTAAATAATCCTTAGGCTGCTAACACCTGTAGATTAATAGAGCTACCTGTACAATAACTAACTTCAAATTTAACATTTGAGATTATAATAAATTGGTCAATACCTTTTAGCTTTATAAACCCAATTACGGGATGACTGTGTTTATAAAGTATTTATTATAATATTTTTATTCCCTGTGAATTGTAAAATAATTCAGGTACTAAATTTTTAATTCTCTGCGTAAAGCTTATAGTTTCCATAAAGAGTTGCACCAGGGGCACAAAACTCACTTAGAACACCGCGATCACCCTCATTTACCGTATCGATGGTAAGCATATCTTTTTCGAAAAAGAAGTTCACTTTTATATCATTTATGGTAGCCTGATAGTGCGTAGGACTAATCTTTTTTGCCTGGGTTTGTAAAGAGCAATTCGTCTGAAAATTATCAGCCGGCGAACTCACCACAATATTGGCCGTTTGTTTGTCTTGCCCACTTAAAACCACCTCGACTTGAACGTAATTATCCGGATGGTCCTGTCCGTGTTTATCATGAACTAACACATAAATGGCGTTAGTTGGTAAATCCTTAATGGATTGCTCCACTTTGTCTTGCTTTTTGTCTTCACCTTTACAACTAAATGATAGTGTAGCTAAACAAAATGTTAAAGCAAGAACACCTAAAAAACTTCTTTTCATAATATTTACTCTTTTATTTATATAAATATAAGAATAATACAAAACAATACAAACATTATTACTTTGTAAACATAATAAATATTTTCAAACGTTAATCATTTATTGTAAATTTTAACATAATAATTTATTTAAAATTTCTTAATAGTAATTTAAAATTTCACCCTAAAAAGGCTAATTCTTAGCTCAAAACACACCAATTTCCTCTATTTACAGGCCACTTATAGGCAATTAAAAACTAGGTTAGTTTTTTTAAAAAAAAGACAAAAAAAAGCCAGTATAAAATACTGACTTTATGATTTTTAATAGAAAAGACTATTTTTTTAAGAGGAATCTTTTACGCAAAGCTCGCCTTATAATCCTCTATCTCTTTTACGGTTTTTATTAATTCTGGTCCCAATAAACGATATGAATCCTGGGTAATTAAAAAGTTATCCTCGATGCGAATACCTCCGAAATTTCGGAAACTCTCTAATTTGTCATAATTAATAAACTCCTTATATTTTTGCTGTTCAGACCAGCGGGTAATTAACTCGGGGATAAAATAAATACCAGGTTCAACTGTAATTACATGCCCTTGTTTAAGGGCTTTACCCAAACGAAGTGACTTTAAACCAAATTGATCGGTTTGTTTTTGCATTGTTGGTGTATAACCAACGTACTGCTCTCCTAAATCCTCCATATCATGAACATCTAATCCCATCATATGTCCTAAACCACATTGAAAAAACATAGTATGGGCATGATTGGCTACCGCATCTTGTGCATTTCCTTTCATAATACCCATATCAATAAGTCCTTGAGATAGAACCTCTGCGGCCTTTAGGTGTACTGTTTTAAATTCCACAGATGGTTTAAGCATGGATTTAGCAGTTTCAAAGGCGTTTAAAACAATATTATACACATCGGCTTGTTCTGGGGTAAATCGTGGATCCACCGGTATGGTTCTAGTTAAATCAGAGGCATATCCCGAGGCAACCTCCGCCCCTGAATCATTTAATAATAACTGTCCCGATTCCAAAGTGTTTAACTTATAGTGATTATGTAAAATCTCACCATGTACCGTTACAATACTCGGGTAGGCTTGTTCGCAGTTACGACTTGCCGCTAAATGCTGAATCGCACTTACAATTTCGTATTCCTTAACCCCTGGCTTGGCCATTCGCATAGCCAATAAATGCATATCCACAGAAACCTGTAAAGCTTTTTCTATCTCCAGAATTTCTTGTGGCTCCTTTACCTCACGTTGCTTAACCACACTAGTTATAAAGCTTTGGCTTGGGGTTAGCTTAGAGATTGGTTGGTGTAATAAATCACTTAAAAGAATTTTATTAAAACTTTGGTAAGCAGGCAAGTAATGCACTTTTCTGTTTTCAGATAAGGCTAGTGAAATATAGTTTCCAAGCTCATTAAAAGCCAAGGTTTTTGTAACCCCTACTTGAAGACTTTTTTGTTTTAAAGTCTCTTGACGACCCATCCAAACAATTAAATCCATAGACATTTCGTCTCCAAAAATAATGGTTTGATTTTTATCTAAATCGATAATAGCAGCCAAGTTAGGTTCTTGAATTCCAAAATAGTAGATAAATGAACTATCTTGTCTAAAACGATATGTATTATCTTTAAAATTAATCGGGTTTTCTATATTACCTAAAAAAAGTAATATCCCCTTCTCACTTGAAAGATTTTCAGTTAAAACCTCTCTTCTGTTTATATAAGTTTGAGTACTAAACATAATAATGTGTTTTTATGAAGCGAAAGTTAAGAACTTCTAACAAATTAAACTACTATTTAAACACAATACTACAAAACAGATTTACCCCACTGTCCCTTAGATAAACTCTTTTTTTTTAGATTTTATATCTAAAACGGACAAAAGTATTGGCAAATTAAAAACGGTATTGTTGATCAAAAAACTCCTGTGCCACCTTTTGCTGGTCGTGCTCTTTACATACTTGTTTTAAAAACGTGGTAAAGGTATAGGTAAAGTAAATGCGTTTACTTTTTTGTACATTGGCTTGTTCTTGGAGTTTTTGACCTAGGTATTTAGCAAAATACAATTGCTGATCCCCTGAGGCCTGAAAGTATAATTGCTGAATTAATATATAGTGAAACTCTACCTTAGACCTACTACTTTGAAACAAAGTTTCTATATACATCTTTATTTGATTCTGCCAGGTTTCAACCATTTTTATGTGATTGACCGTTAAGGCGTATTTCTCAATATAATCATCCACAAATATACCTAATCGTTTACTATGATGAACAATGCGTTTATCAAACTGATAGATTGTATTTAAAAAAGCAGTAAAAATCTCAAAAGCCACTAAAGAATCAATATGCATGGCTACAAAGGTATCAATCGGGGCAATTGCAATTTTTAAAAGATCGATTATCTTTTTAATTTTCATTGCCTCTAAAGTCTTACGCTTACCCGCTACACTATCGATAATCTTATTTGTTAGTTCAATGACCTGTTGGGCGTTATAGGTTTGTTCTTTTTTAGAAAAACTCAAGAGAAACTGCTGTTCTAAAGGTTTATTTTTTTTAAAAACCTCTAAAACCCAACTGTCCAATGTGGTTTTATCCAACTCCTGTAAAACAAGTTGAACCTCTGATAGTTTTTTGGTTTTTGTTGTGGTTTTCTTTAAGGGTGTTTTTCCAGCACCTTTTTTAGATTTGATAAACTGGTCTTTGATAGCCAAAACCACAGCCAAAACATGAATACAAGGGCTGAGTTCACTTTGGCAATCACAGCTTATTTCTTGTAAGATCTCCTGTTTAACAACGACTTTTAAATCAAAGCAATCTTGCTTATCATCTACAAAGGCAATAAAATGACCTTTTTTTATTTGCTCTAATTCCCTTACGGTTAATTCCTTAGCCAATTGTAGATTTTTCTTATTACTTTTCTTTAAAAGACTCTCCATTTTATCTAACTTTCTTGTAAATCAATAGGTAAAAATACATGCTATTGATGTAAATAAAAAATAATTTATCCTGTGTGAGGTAAACCTTAATAATACTTAAGTTCTACACAAAGCTATTTTTCCAATTAAAAAAAACAGACACGCAACATCTTCCTTACTATAAATCAAGCTATTACCTAAAGAAACAACTATTAAAAAAATAATATTACCTCATCTTTTTGGCCCAATTTTACCGCTTGTTAATAATTTGTTTAATAAAATTAAATTAAAACTAAAAAAATTTCATTAAAAGCCTATAATTCAATATATTTACCTTTTTATTTATAACCTTACTTTATTTCTTATATATGATACTTATTCTAACCCGGGTTTTTCATTATATCGTAAATATTATAATGACTTTATTGGATCTTTAATTGCAAAAAAAATAATCTTTTCAAATAAGAGTAACTTAGATTCTAATTACGGCTTTGCTTACAAATAACAAGGGAGTATTTTTGTGTTTTTAAATAAGTAAAAAATAACTTACTTTAGCCCTTGAAATTGTAATTAACATATAGCAACACAATGAAACAAGTAACTTTAAACGACATCCACGTAGGTTTAGGAGCAAAAATGGTTCCATTTGCAGGTTTTAATATGCCTGTTCAATATGAAGGCGTAAATGCAGAACATGAAACAGTAAGAAACGGTGTTGGGGTATTTGATGTATCTCACATGGGAATCTTTAAAATTTCTGGGCCAAACGCATTAGAATTAATTCAAAAAGTTACTTCAAATGACGCCTCTACATTAGTAGATGGAAAAGCACAATACTGCTACTTCCCTAACCAACAAGGTGGAGTAATTGATGATATTATTACCTATAGAGTAAACCAAGAAGAATACTTAATGGTTGTAAATGCTTCTAATATCGATAAGGATTGGGAGTGGATAAACAAACACAACCAGTGTCAAGCAACTCTAGAGAATCTTTCCGATGGATATTCTATTTTAGCCATTCAAGGGCCTAAAGCTATTGAAGCAATGCAGAGTTTAACTAATGTGAATCTATCGGATATTAAGTTCTACAACTTTGTTATCGGTACTTTTGCTGGGGTTCAAGATGTAGTTATATCTGCAACTGGTTACACAGGTTCAGGAGGTTTTGAAATCTATGTAAAAAACCAAGATATTTTACAAATCTGGAACAAAGTATTTCAAGCTGGTGAATCCTATGGAATCAAACCAATTGGATTAGCGGCTCGTGATACCTTACGTTTAGAAATGGGGTACTGTTTATATGGTAATGAACTAAACGATGAGATTTCACCATTAGAGGCAGGTCTTGGATGGGTTACTAAATTCACAAAAGACTTTATCGCTAGTGATATTTTAAAAGCTGAAAAAGAAGCTGGATTAAAAAATAAATTAGTTGGATTTGAACTAGTAGGAAAAGGAATTCCAAGAAGTGGTTACCAAATTGTAGATGCACAAGGAAATGAACTAGGTGTAGTAACATCAGGAACCATGTCTCCTTCTACTGGAAAAGCAATTGGAATGGGTTATGTACCGGTAGACTTTGCCCAGGTAGATACACCAATTTTTATTCGTATTCGTAAAAATGACGTGGAAGCCAAAGTAGTTAAAACGCCTTTTTATAAAAAATAATAACAAAACAAGATAGGAGCTTAAAAGAAGCTCCTATTTTTTTTATGATATGTTTGAATTATACTATATTTTTGCATAAATAAAAATTAAGTAACAATTATTATGGGAAGAGCGTTTGAATTTAGAAAAGGACGTAAGCTAAAACGTTGGTCTGCTATGGCAAAAACGTTTACAAGAATCGGTAAGGACATTGTAATGGCTGTAAAAGAAGGTGGACCCAGCCCCGATAGTAATGCACGTCTTCGCGCGGTAATACAAAATGCTAAGGCTGCAAATATGCCTAAAGAAAACGTAGAACGTGCCATTAAACGTGCTAGCGATAAAGATACTGCCAATTATAAAGAAGTGATATTTGAAGGATATGCACCTCATGGGATTGCTGTCTTGATTGAATGTGCTACAGATAATAACAACAGAACAGTGGCAAATATCCGTAGCTACTTTAATAAATGTAATGGAGCTTTAGGAACATCTGGATCGGTTGATTTTATGTTTGACCACACTTGTAACTTTAGGATTCCAGCTGAAGAAGGAAGAGATTTAGAGGAGTTCGAATTAGAATTAATTGATTTTGGTATAGATGAGATATTCGAGGATGAAGATGGAGTAATGATCTATGCCCCTTTTGAAAGTTTTGGATCTATTCAAAAAGAACTAGAATCAAGAGGAATCGAGATTCTTTCCTCAGGCTTTGATCGTATTCCTCAAGTTACCAAAGAACTTAATGAACAAGAACAAGCCGATGTAGATAAGCTTTTAGAAAAAATCGAAGAGGACGATGATGTTCAAAACGTATTTACTACAATGGCTTAATTAACCACTGGTGGGTATATATAACAGCTCTAAATATATTATTTAGAGCTGTTTTTTTTATATAGCCTACCTTAAATTACTACGATACATTAAAAATACAATAGTATCTGTAAGAGTTCACTATTGTAAAAAATAGACTCTAGTATTGGCTTTTTTTGATATTCTTTACTCTACTCGTGTAAACACAGGAGCTTGCCACTGTTTGTTTAACATCTCTTTTTTGGGATGATAAACACGTAGGGTCAAATTAAAACTTCCAGTATTTGCCGGCAACCAGTTCTTTACCTTATCTGGTTCTGGTTTTTCCACTTGAATATAAATATCCAATGACCCATCTGGATTATATACCATATCACTTCGATCTCCTAAAGCGAATCGATCCAATTCATTGGCTACAAAAAAACCAGCACTATTATACATGGTTAACGACCAAAAAGCATTAGCAGGTGGTAGTTTATCTTTTTCAAAATGGATAACATAGTTATAATCACCATGAAAAGGCCTTTGTTTGGAATCTAAGAATCCAGTTGGATAAATAGCATCCTCGGGTAAATTTGCTCCTAGCCCAAATCTAGTTACATAAGCGCGATGTAAATAATCAGTTCCATAATCACCCGTGTTTTCCATGGTTACCCAACCATTTATAACAGGCATTTCGTTTTGTCTGTTTTGTAAACGCGTTAAGACCGTGCTTGGGATACTTTTAATGGCTTGTTGTTGTAAGGAAGAAAAGCCCGATAGCTCAAACTTTAAATCTGCACCAACACCCAATGGCTTTAATTTTTCTATAAAATCCAAATCCGCTTGTAGGGGTGGATTTAAAACCAAAAGTTGGTTTAGGTAATTAAAAAAAGTAGTAATATCCATTTGATCCACAATATCATTTGGATCCCCTACAGGAACATCGGGTTGCAAAGCTGGCCACTTATATCCACTAGGTGGACTTAAGGTGTATTGTTGAATTAATGGATATACAAAATCCTTTCCGTCTTGTTCGCTTTTCACCTCGGTTCGCCCAATAATCCATGCATAGGTAGTAGGAGATTTAATTTGCGTCACCCCACTAGGAACACTTCCTTGCCAAAAAGGACCCGTAATAAGAAACTCCCCTCCTATGTTTCCAATGGTCCTTGTTCCAATGGAAGTAATTACATTAGTAAAAGCATCTAGAATCGGTAATAAGTGATACCTATCATTATCAGCCGGTAATTTTAAAGTAACCGGACCTTGGGATAAATCAAGCCAAGCATTGGAATAAAAGGTATCCACGTTTGGTCGAACCACGGCTGTAAAATCAGAACCTGGAAAGATTGGCAAATGAGAAAACACGTTTAAAGGTGCTTGCATTTCACCGGGTACTGGGGCTGTGCTATGGGTGGATTGTCGTCTTGTAATATCCATTGTTACCAGTGGTATACCATACAAATAGGCTTGTTCTAATAATAAAATAGCAGACTCGGGTGGTTGCTGAACATGATTATCATCATTACTACATCCTACCTGGATAAGACTAAAGCATATAACCATAGTGGTTAATGCTTTTAATAAAGTTTTCTTGATTTTTATAGATTTCATAATCTGGTTTTTTTAAAAGGTACTTTGCACTATTGCTTTTATTTGCTTTTTAAACAATGCAAGCAAAATTATCCCCATCCACACCCTTTTTAGCTATCCTTTTAGTCTAGTACAAAACAACTATTTTAAAATCAACAACTTACAAATTACAAACTATACCAAATGGCTAGTGAAATAGCGGTGAAAATCGCATAAAAAACTGCCTTACATCCAAATATAAATAATTGATTTATAAATAAATAGCAAGTAAAATCAGTATATTTGGTCTTTTAAATAAACCTAAACCAAGATCCTTTGTACAACTATGGACATTAATTCTGCCCAAATAAATAGATTGTCTTTTCATCTTAAAACTAAAAACAAGTGGCTTTTTATAGTTTTATACTTTTTGTTTTTTTCTTTGCCTACCACAGCCATTCAAATAACACCCGATAAACTAACCTATCAAAACACTTTTATGGATTCCACTATGCAAACCAGTAGGGATTCTTTGCAAAATACCTGGGTGCGGGCAGAGTTAAACAAGCAACTATTAAACAAAGCAATCTTAGTTCAAAATAAAAATATTCACCTTGCCAGATATGAATTATGGGCTAAGGAAAATGATACTTTAAAACAAATATTTCCGAATATCGATTTTTATCAAAACCCTATAAAAAGCAGATATCCGGTGTATTATTTCACCCCAAGTGACACCACGTATTACTTAAATATCTTCCAAGAAAACCCCCAAGGACTTAACCTATTCGCCCAAGAGTTCGGCCAATTTGGCCAATATGCTTCCTTGACGGTTTTATACCTTAGTATGTACTACGGACTAGCCCTTATGTGTGTTGTATTTAATTTAGTGTATTTTATCATTTTCCAAGACAAAAGATTCAGTAGCTACATCCTATTGCAATTAGCAATCTTATGCCTTTTTCTTTATGAAGATGGAATGCTATTTTATTTTTCCAATCAAAAATACTTACTACCGGAATTACAAAATCTACTTTTAAGTATCATATGTGTATTAATTGGCGTGTTTTCCTACTATTTTCTGGATAGACCCAAATTAAAATATCCCTATAAAAAAGTACTTGCAGTACTCTGCTTTTTACTTTTTATTTTTTTAATTCTGTATTACACTCTTTATTACAAACCTATTATTTTTGCCATACAAGGACTTTGCTTTTTACTGATCATTTGGTGTTTCAAACCTGGAATAACCCTTTTTAAAACAAATACTTATGCTAAATTCTTTGTTATTAATTTCGGTCTGTTAACCATTTTCTGTATTGGATATTACTTGGCTATAAATCACTTAAATTCACTACATATCTTTTTTAATATCAATACCTTACGACTGGTGAGTGTTTTAGAGATTATTGCCATTAGTTTTGTATTAATATTTAAAATTAGAACCCTAAAAGAGCAAAATATCAAATACAAAACCGAACTTCGATATTACCTTCATTTACTTAGTTTGGACAAACAAATACAAGCCCAACAAATCCAAAATCCTAAAACAATACTCAAACAAGGTGATAAAGCTCATCAAGACAACCAAATTATCCTTGAACTGCAAAAACACTATGATCTCACCCAAAGAGAAATCGAGGTATTACAATTAATCTGGCAAGGAGATTCTAATAAAGAAATTGCCGAGAAGCTTTTTCTAAGTGTTCACACCATTAAATACCATGTTAGTAATCTTTACACTAAATTAGATGTTAATACAAGAAGACAAGTAAGAGATTTAAAACCCAATACCTAAAAAAAAGCCTGTCTAATCCTCCCTCAAGGGTAATTGGATTTAAAATCTAAAAAAAGGATTTAACTATTTTTTAAAGTCTATTGTAATATGTAAAAACACGCTTTTAAAATAAATAAACAATTGATAAACAAATCCTTAAAAAAAACAACATGGTATTGGTTAAATTCCTATTTTCCCAAGCAAGTAGTAAAGCGAGGAATCCGGGCTATTTTTATTACTTTTGTGTAAAATTTTTTAACTATGAAATGGGAAGGACGTAGAGAAAGTAAAAACGTAAAAGACTCTCGTGGAAAATCCTCAGCAGGTAAAACCGCTCTAGGGGGTGCGCTATTGGGAATCATAGCCACATTATTATATCTTTTTGGCGGGGATACCGGTAAACAAATCGCTCCGGTTATTGAACAAGTAGCCACCCAAAGCACTATAACCACACAAGGATCACAGACTCGTGAATTAAGTCAATCCGAGATTCAAATGGGTAAAATGATCGCCGTTATGTTTGCTGACACCGAAGATGTATGGCATCAAATCTTTAAAGACAATGGGATAGTCTACCAAGAACCAAATATGGAAATCTTCGAGAATCAAGTACAAACCAAATGTGGACTGGCCTTAAAAGATATAGGCCCGTTTTATTGTCCTTCTGACCAGACCGTTTATATGGATTTATCCTTCTTTGAAGAATTACACACCACCTACGGAGCTAAAAAAGGAAATATGGCCATTGCTTATGTAATCGCCCATGAGGTGGGACACCATGTACAGAATTTATTGGGAACCAATCAAAAAGTAGCTCAAATACAAGAGAATTCCAGTAAAAAAATTGCCAATGAACTATCGGTAGCCCAAGAGCTACAAGCCGACTTTTATGCAGGGGTTTGGAGCGCATATGTTCAAAAATACTTAGAACCACAAGACATAGATATCGCATTAAGCGCTGCTAAGGCTGTGGGAGACGATACGATTCAAAAAAGATATACCAACCAAATAAATCCAGAGACCTTCACACATGGAACCAGTGAACAACGAAAACAATGGTTTTTAAAAGGTTATCAAACCAAAGATATAAAACAAGGTAATACCTTTGAAGAATTATTAAGGTAAAGCAACTGCTCTTACCACACCTAAATTAGCTAAAGCCCAACTATGAGTAACATACAAAATAAATTAAACCAGATTAATCAACAAGGACTTGATCTTGATTTCACCACTATTATGCAAAGTGCATTTGCATATTATAAAAAAACCTTCCTTAGCGTGGCCTCAGCCTTGATGCTAATTGGTTTTTGTGTTTCTTTTTTAAGCAGCTTTTTATTAATAAAATTTATAGGAGATGACCCACAGGCCATCGAACAAATGCTTTTAGATATTGATCCGTATAATTTCACACCCTACCAAACAGGACTTTATCTTTTAATTGGATCTTGCCTAACGGCTATTGCCTCGATTTTTACAGCTGGGCTTATAAAAATGAACAACCATGTAGACACCCAAGAACGATTAACCATGTTCACTGGACTGTCCTACTTTATCAAAAAACAAGGTTTAAAAGTATTTATTGCTCAATTCTGTATCAGTATTGTTTTCTCTAGTATAAGCTTTGCTTTGCAATTATTGGGATTAAATGTAGTTGCACTAGGAATTAATTGGTTTATTAATATCCTTTTAGTCTTTGTTGTTCCCTTAATTATATTTGGGGATTTGGGGAGTTTTCAGGCCATTAAAAACAGTGTATTGGTAGTTAATAAACAACCCCTTACCATTATTTTGGTAATGTTGTGTACCTACAGTTTACTGATTATGCTAATTTTAATGCTCGTTAGTTCTGGACTTGGACCATTTTTCTTAATCCTTGGTGTGTTTTTAACAGTGCCTTTTCTGTTCTCTGTTTTCTATAGCTTATATAAGCAAGCCATAGGCGTTGGAATAAGTGATCCCAATGTAACACAACAACACCAAGATCAAGTGGAAAACCAAGATCACAACCAAGATAATTAACTAATTTCACTTATATCAAATCACGTTATATACCTTTTATAACGTGATTTTTACCTTTTATAATTAGCTAAAGTATTAAGTAACACCGTTTTTAGTAAAAAAAAACCACAACAATAGATTACATTATATCTCAAATTGGGGAGTTTAACTTAAAGACTGTTACTAATTTATGCTAAAACAATGTAAAAAAACATATAAACTATTCTAAAAATATTCTTATATTTATATGTTAAGCAACTAAAATTCAACGCATTAAATAATATATAAACATAATTCTTGTTTTTTAGTATTTAATTTGTGGCATACCTATTGTTTAATTAATCCACAGAAGATTATAAAATAGTTCACCTTAAACTAAAAAATTATTTAACACCAATGATAACAAATAAAAAAACAGTCCTATTTGGACTATCTGCATTAATTTTGATTGGTACACTTTTTACTATAAATAGCTGTAATATAGGAACCAAAAACGATCTAGATCCAAAAGAAAATGCATTAGCACTTCCAACTATTGTAGTTGACACAGCAACCGCTGTTACAATTAAAGATTATATAGGTAATATTGAAGGTAAAGTTAACGTGGAGATACGTCCCCAAGTGGAAGGAATCCTAGAGCAAATCTTTGTGGATGAAGGATCTTTTGTTCAAGAAGGACAAGCTTTGTTTCAAATTAACAAACAACCCTATCAAGAGGTTTTAAACAACATGATTGCCACAGAAAATGTGGAAAAAGCCAAATTGAAAAACGCGGCTTTGGAGATCGAAAGACTTAAGCCTTTAATTGACAATGAGGTAATTGCGCAAGTACAATTAGAAACAGCCAAGAGTAACTACGAAATTGCAAGGGCTTCTTTGGCCAAAGCAACAGCTGCTGTGGCAAGTGCACAAATTAACTTAGATTATACCATTATTAAAGCACCGGTGAGTGGGTACATTGGTAGAATACCCAAACGAATCGGAAACCTAGTTTCTAAAAGTGATAAAGAACCCCTTACAGTACTCTCAGATGTAAGTGAGGTATATGTATATTTTGGAATGAGTGAATCGGATTTCCTATACTTTAGTAAAGAAAATCAAAATTCAAATACCGATACTACATCTCCTGGTTCTGGTGGAACTTTTCAAAGAGATGTAACTTTAATTCTTGCCGATGGCCATGAATATGGAGAAAAAGGAAAAGTGGATATGATCAACGGACAAGTGAATCGTAACACAGGTTCTATTTCCATTCGTGCTTCTTTTCCAAACTCAAAAGACATTATGCGCTCGGGTAATACAGGAACCATCAAATTAAAAGAAACTAAACCAAGAGTTATCTTAATACCACAAGAGGTTACTACCTCGATTCAAGACAAGACCTTTGTGTATATTATTGATGATCAAGAAAAAGTAAAACTACAATCCATCGAAATTGACGGTGTTTCTGGAAAAAACTACATTGTTACACAAGGTCTACAAGTTGGAGACCAAGTAATTAAAACTGGTTTTGACAAAATTACCGAAGGAATGTACGTTAAATCAAGTAATTAAATCTCAGACTTAGAATAATTCTAGTTAAGATTTTTTATACCATTAGCCTTACAAAAAAAGATTTTTATGTTAAAAGCAATAATAAACCGCCCCATTTTAGCCACCGTAATATCGATCATGTTCGTGTTATTAGGACTAGTGGGCTTAACCCTACTGCCTATAACGCGTTTCCCTGAAATCGCGCCTCCAAGTGTACTGGTATCTACCTCCTACCCTGGAGCAAATGCCGAGACGGTAGCCAAGAGTGTGTTACTACCTATTGAGGAATCTATAAACGGAGTAGATAACATGACTTATATTACCTCAAAGGCAAGTAATAGTGGAGCAGGTAATATTACCGTATTTTTTAAAGCAGGTACCGATCCAGACCAAGCCGCTGTAAATGTATCTAACCGAGTTAGTAAAGCCTCTGCGGATTTACCCAGTGAGGTTAATGAGAATGGAGTATCGGTTACCCCTCGTCAAAGTGGTAACATTATGACCATCAACTTTTACTCGGATCACCCCGAGCAAATCTATGATGAGACTTTCTTACAGGCCTTCACCCAAATTAACATCAACAGGGAACTCTTAAGGGTACCTGGTGTGGCTTCGGTGAGTCGTGTAGGAGCTAGAGATTACTCGATGCGAACTTGGTTAAATCCAGAGAAATTAGCCCTTTACAACCTAGTACCCCAAGATATTATTGCGGCGATCAAAGATCAAAACTTTGAGATTGCCCCTGGTAACTTTGGAGAAACCTCGGATGAGGCTTTTGAAACAGCTTTAAAACACAAAGGAAGATTTAGTCTTCCAGAGGAATACGAAGACATTGTAATTAAAACCAATAAAGATGGATCGGTTTTAATGCTAAAAGATGTGGCCAGAGTAGAATTTGGAGCCTCCAATGTGGGAAGTGATAACAGTGTAAACGGTTATCCAGGACTAACTATGAATATTACACAAACCGCTGGTAGTAACGCCAGGGATATTGATATCGAGGTAAGAAAGGTGTTGGAAAAACTTTCCGCTAGTTTCCCTGTGGGGGTTAAATATGAAATTTCCTACTCGGTAAAAAACCAAATTGACGAGTCTATAAATCAAGTTAAAAGTACTTTATTTGAAGCCTTTATATTGGTTTTTATAATCGTGTACATATTCCTACAAGATTTTAGATCTACCATTATTCCGGTAATTGCTATTCCTATTTCATTAATTGGAACCCTGTTCTTTATTTATTTAATGGGATTCTCGATTAATGTTTTAACCATGTTCGCCCTTGTTTTATCCATTGGTATTGTGGTGGATGATGCCATTGTGGTGGTGGAGGCCATACATGAGAAAATGCATGAAACAGGCATGAAGGCCAAAGAGGCCAGTATTGTAACAATGAACGAGATTACAAGAGCAATTATTTCTATTACTTTAGTAATGTCCGCTGTGTTTTTACCAGTTGGGTTCATGCAAGGACCTGCGGGTATTTTCTATAAACAGTTCGCTTACACCTTGGCATTTGCCATTTTAATATCGGCGGTAAACGCCCTTACTTTATCTCCGGCTCTTTGTGCTTTGTTTTTAAAACAAGCACCAGGACATGATAATCAACCAGATCAAATAAATGCAAAAAAACAAGGTCCAGTAAAACGAACTTTAGCCAAGTTTTTCTTTGCTTTTAATACCGCTTTTGACAGCTTTACAAATACTTATGTAAAAAGTATCAAAAAGTTAATTACCAATAAAAAAGTAGCCATTGCAGCATTAGCATTAATTATTGGATTAGGTGGGGTGTTATTAGTTAGAACTCCTTCTTCTTTTATTCCAAGAGAGGACGATAGCTTTATAACCTATTCCTTGGCCATGCCTGCTGGAGCTTCTCTGGCTCGTACAAAGGTAGTATTGGCAAAAGCCGATAGTATATTAAACAAAAGAGAAGATATTCAAGGAATGACTGCCATCTCAGGTTACAATACAATTGATGGTAATGCTAGCCCGTCTTTTGCCGTGGGGTATATTAATCTAAAACCACATAAGGAAAGAGGACAAATCAAAGACATTGACGGAATTATCCAAGATATTCAAGATGATTTATCGGTAATCAACGAAGCTAGCTTTAACGTGTTCCCAAGACCAACCATATCAGGATTCGGAGATTTCGGAGGTATTGAGTTTGTATTACAAGATCGTATGGGAGGTGGATTTGATGAGTTCAGCGACGTTGCACAAGAAGTAATCCAGGAGCTTAACCAAAGACCCGAGATAAGTAATGCCTTTACCTCATTTAAAGCTAATTTCCCGCAATATCTTTTGGAAATAGACTATGTTAAGGCTAAAAGCTTAGGGGTTAGTGTTAAGGATTTAATGACAACCGTTAAAAATTACTACGGACGTATTAAAGCAGGAGACTTTACTCGTTTTGGTCGTACTTATCGCGTTTACATGCAAGCCGATATAAACTATCGTGAGAATCCAGAGTCATTTAATTCGATCTTTGTTAGAAATAACAACGGAGAAATGTTACCGGCCAATACGGTTATTAAACTAAAACGTGTTTTAGGTCCAGAGACGGTAACTCGTTATAACCTTTATAATTCGATCTCTATTAAAACAAACCCTGCTCCGGGATATAGTACCGGGGATGCCATGAAGGCCATTGAAGAGGTTACCTCGAAAATGCCAGGTAATTATGGCTATGAATTCACAGGGATGTCCTTGGAGGAAAAAGACTCAGGAAGCCAAGCTGCAATTATATTTGCCCTTAGTATCATCTTTGTATATTTCTTATTATGTGCCCAATATGAGAGTTATCTTTTACCAGTGGCCATTTTATTAAGTGTACCAACAGGATTATTGGGAGTTGCCGTATTTATTAACTTAGCTGGACTACAAAACAATATCTACGTTCAAGTGGGATTAATCATGTTAATTGGTCTGTTGGCTAAAAACGCGATTTTAATTGTAGAGTTTGCCTTACAACAAAGGAAAAATGGCTTGTCTATTTTTGACTCAGCCGTTCAAGGAGCTAAAATGCGTTTAAGACCTATTTTAATGACATCCTTTGCCTTTGTAGCTGGACTTGTTCCATTAATGTTTACCGTTGGTCCATCGGCTCAAGGTAATCACTCGATAAGTTTTAGCGCGGCAGGAGGAATGATATTTGGAGTTGCGGCAGGTATTTTCTTTATTCCTGTGTTATACTACATTTTCCAAAGCTGGGATGAGAAATTAAAATCAAAATTTACCAATGACTAAACCAAACTATATGAAATCAAATAATTCAACCTCAACAAAAGTTTTATATGGTTTTTTGGCCAGCACAGCCCTGTTTATGGCTAGTTGTGCCCCACAAAGTAACTATAAAAAACCTGTTTTAGATATCCCTGATCACTACAGAGGTCAAGATAGCTTAAATATGGCATTAGACTCTGTAGGGATTGCCGATGTACATTGGAAAGCATTTTTCGAGGAAGAGCAATTAATTAGCTTAATTGAACAAGGTCTTAGTTACAACTTCGACTACCAAATGGCAATTAATAATTTACAGATGGCTCACCTTACAGCTAGTCAAGCCAAACTAGAATGGTTACCAAGTGTTGGAGCTACCCTTGGAAGCATAGGTTATGAATACAGATCCTCAGATGGTTACCAAACACACTCTTCTAAGTTCTACCAAGACAAGGAAGTTCCAACTAATATGTATGTAAACTCCTCGTCTCATAAAACGGGTGTATCGGTTAGTTGGGAATTAGATATTTGGGGGAAAATTAAAAGTAAAAGTGCACAAGCTTTAGCCGAATATTTAAAGACCAATGAAGCTAGAAAAGCAGTTCAAACCGCTTTGATTAGCGATATTGCAAGAGGATATTACAACCTGCTGCTTTTAGATGCACAAATGGAAGTTGCTCAAAGTAACTATGATTTAACTAAAAACACACTGCGAATTGTGGAGCTTCAAAGAGATGCTGGACAAATTACCTCTTTGGCTATTCAACAAACAAGAAACCAAATGTTAGTTGCAAAAGCCCTTATTCCTAAATTAAAACAAGACATCGCAATTCAGGAAAATGCTTTGAGTTTATTAACCGGACGATTACCAAATGAAATTCAAAGAAATACCAAACTATCCAATGTAAGGGTAAATGAAACCCTTACCACTGGTGTTCCTTTATATATGGTAAGTAGACGACCTGATGTTCAAAGTCAGGAGTTAAATCTACAGGCTAAAAATGCAGCTGTAGGTGTTGCCCAAGCAAGCCAATATCCATCTTTATCTATTGATGTTGGTGGTGGAGTAAATAGTATGTTGGGCAAAAACTGGTTTAATATTCCAGGAGCTCTTTTTGGAAGTTTAGCCGCAGATCTTGCAGGTCCAATATTTGCTAAAAAGCGTTTAAAAACAGCTTTTCAAATAGCAAAAGTAGAAAGAGATAATGCAGAGATTGCCCTTCAAAAGCAAGTATATACAGCAATTACTGAGGTAACCGATGCTCTAACAAACCTACAAACAGTTGAACAGCAAATCGAAATTGCACAAGAACAAGTTACCACATCTAGATTAGGAGTTAAGCAATCTAACTTACTTTTCAACAGTGGGTATGCAACTTATATTGAAGTTATTAACGCACAAAAAAACATGCTTGATAGTGAATTGCGTTTAAATGAATTTAGACAAAAAAGACTCTTATCAAGAGTAGAGTTATATAAATCACTAGGTGGTGGTTGGGACTAGTACTAATAAAGATTTTGGATATTTTTTTTTTGATTTTATCCATAGAATTCTTTATTATTACATTACAAAATAGCCAATCTCACCAACAAAACAATTCCAAAGAAAAAGGGGCTGTCCAAAACTACGGACAGCCTTGTTTTTTTTATTATAGATCCTATTTTTTTTTTATTATTCACTATTTTTTTGATCTATAATTTAAATTTCATACCAATTAATTACTCTTTAAAAAAAACCCGCGTAAGCTTTATAATACACTCCCCTTTTACTTTTTAATTGTAATGGTAAATGACAAAAAACATTTTCTTAGTTACTTGTTTTAATAATTATTAGCTATCTATTTTACCATAAAACCCCAAAAAGGCATTAGATTCTACCCCTCCCAAAAAAACTAGTATATTTTACTTATTTCTATAAATAGACTCTCTTATTTTTTGATAAGATGGTCCGTTTCACCTAGAAAAAAGCGCAAAAAAAAAGGGATTCACAAAGTGAATCCCTTTCTATATTACTTTTTTTGAACTATTTTATTTTATAATATACGTAAAACCCAATTGATTCTAATTATTTTATTTTGGTACTGTATTTTCTTAAAGGTGGCTGTTTTACAAAACACACACTATAACTAACAAACCAATACAACAATAGTTATCCCTTATAACAGATAGAAAAGTGTTTTTTTAAATTCTTTATCGTATTCCTTGGCTATTTAAATAGCGGTGGTATTTTAAACTATTGGCATTATGCTGGGCCAAAGTACTAGCAAACTCATGATAGCCTAAACGATCAACACTTGCACAGAAATAGATATAATCGTGTTTTTCAGGATTTAAAACTGCCTCTAAAGAACTTTTATCCGGCATCACAATTGGTCCCGGAGGTAATCCTGGATTTAAATAGGTATTATAAGGTGATTCTATTTCTTTGTGTTTATTGTATACTCGAAAAATCTTAGTATCCCACTGGTTATTCTCAAGTTTATAGCTATAAACTAAAGTAGGGTCCGCTTGTAATGGCATCCCAATTTTCAGGCGGTTTAAATACGCTCCGGCTACCTTTGGTCTTTCATCCACCTTTACGGTTTCTTTTTGTACAATAGAGGCTAAAACAGCAACCTGAACTGGAGTTAATCCCAATGAGTCCGCCTTGGCTCTTCTTTCTTTATTCCAATATCTTAAATAATCTCCATGCAATTTATTACGTAATTTAATGGCATTGGTATTCCAATATACCTCGTAGGTATCTGGCAGGAATCCAGCTAGTACATTTTCTTTGGTAAACCCATTGTCTTGTAAAAACTTTGGATTGTAAAAAGCCTCCAAAATCTCTAGGCTATCAGCCTGCACTTGAGAAGCTATTCGAGCGGCTAGGTTCTCAATCCTTTCCTGGTTATTAAAAGTTAAACGAAGAGGAATATTCACACGCAATGCCTCCACAATATCATAACTGTTCATGCCATTCTTTAATCTAAATCTTCCCGTAGAAACATTATATGGATACTGTCTTTGTTCGGCAATATCTTTAAAACCTTCTACATCATGCAGATAAGGAGAAATGGTTTGTAATACGGTATTGAAGTTGTCCGATTCGCTAATATAGATGTACTGACTCTCATCCCATTGGTGAAGATTTGCAGAGAATGCTTTTTGGTACCAAAGGTATAAATAGCCTAAAAAGACAAAAACACCTAAAACAGAAATTAGAACTACAATGTTTTTAATTTTCATGTGAATTTTTAAAATATTAATTGATATATGGCTTCATCTTTATATGTATCCCCCACTCTAGTCCATTGTTTTTTTACCCCAACAAGCTCAAAGCCTGCTTTGGTAAACAAGCCAATACTTGGCTGATTATCTGTGGTGATATTGGCATATAATTGGTGCAAATATAAATGTTCTTTAGCGTAATCCATAACCAATTTTAAAGCTTGTCGGCCAATACCTAATCCGCGCTGGCTATCGTGCTGAATTATAATTCCAACCCCGGCTCTATTGTTGGTTGGATCAAAATCAAACAAATCTATTAATCCAATAGTTTTACTGGTAGTTTTATCACAAATAACAAGTCTTAATTGTTTGGCCTCATAGATATCCATATGGGCGTTTTGTAAATATTGCTTTATTAAAAAACGGCTATAAGGGCTCTGTGTATTACTAAATTCCCATAGGTTAATATTGTTTTCTATTTGGTAGATAAATTCCAAATCTTCGGGCTCTAAGGCCCGTAAGAAAATACTCTGTGCTTGTAAAAACATAAATTACTTATTATAATATCCCTTGAAAACAAAAACAGCATCTCCTGTTAGGTAGATATTAGTAAACTTTTGATTTTCATAGGCAAAACTAACTTTTAAATCGCCCCCTAAAACCCCTATGTGTATGGGAGAGGTGTCGGCTTTTTTTAAAGCGAACATGCAAAGAGCTACCGCCGTGGCACCTGTTCCACATGAAAGAGTCTCGTCCTCTACTCCTCTTTCATAAGTACGGATATAAAAAAGGTTTGGTCCCTCTTGTTCTACAAAGTTAACATTGGTTCCCCCTTTTGGTTTATATATTGCGTTATTTCGAATACTTTGCCCTTTTGAATATACATTATAATGAGACAGGTCCCTAACCATTTCAACATGATGAGGAGAACCCGTGTCTAGAAAACAGCTTTTTTTCTGGATATCAATAAAATCTACATCTCCCATTTTTAAATGAATTCCTTGCTGATCAATATAAGCCGAATGCTTTCCATCATAGGCCCAAAAAACGCAAGAATCTTTAATAATTCCTAGATCTTTAGCAAAGGCAACAGTTGCTCTTGCTCCATTTCCACACATACTGCTTTGCTTTCCATCGGCGTTAAAATAAACCATCTTAAAATCACTATTGTGATCTAAATCCTTTTCAAGACATATTAAACCATCGGCTCCTATTCCAAAGCGGCGGTCACATAGTTGCTCAATAAAAGAAGAATTTTGTTTATCAAATTCACCATTGGTATTATCAATCATCACAAAGTCATTGCCTGTGGCTTGATACTTATAAAACTCTAACATGTAATTTTTAGCTTATTTTCCAACAAATTTACAAATATTGCAGCACAAATCCGCAATGTTAAAGCTAGTTAAAGATTATAACTATATTAAATACTTTGATAATTTTACTTAAAAAGGCAATTCTAATTATTTTTTTTATGAATAGATTTTTCTCATTATTATTGGTATCCTTATTAAGTGGAGCAATTACTCTTGTAGGTTATAAATATTTTATAGAAGATTCGATTTTAAATACCCCACAAGAAAAAACCTTAGACCCTGGCAATTTCCAGACCATCGATGCCCGTGTGGGTGATATACAAACCGCAAGTGACTTTACAACCATAGCACAAAGTACCGTAGATGCGGTGGTGCATGTTAAAAACGTTAGTTACCTTCAAAATAGATCCAATGCATTACTTGAGTTTTTCTATGGACAAAATTATTCCAAACCACAAGCGCAAATTGGTATGGGATCAGGGGTTATCATATCTCCCGATGGATACATTGTGACTAATAATCATGTGATTGCTAAAGCCTCTGAGTTAGAGGTTACTTTAAACGACAACCAGGTTTACTCTGCCACGGTTATAGGCACCGATCCACAAAGTGATATAGCTCTTTTAAAAATAAATGCCACACAAAACCTTCCTTATTTAATATTTGGTGACTCGGATAAAATAGAGCTTGCCCAGTGGGTTTTAGCCGTTGGTAACCCTTTTAATTTAACCTCTACAGTAACAGCTGGAATTATCTCGGCTAAGGCACGTAATTTATCAAAAACAGGAATCCAATCTTTTATACAAACCGATGCGGTAATTAATCCTGGAAACAGCGGAGGTGCATTGGTAAACAACAAAGGAGAGCTTATAGGGATAAACACCATGATTTCCTCTAACACAGGATCCTATGTAGGATACGGATTTGCTGTTCCTTCGAATTTGACAAAGAAAATCATACAAGATTTAATGCAATTCGGGAATGTGAAAAAAGCTGCCATTGGGGTAAATGGGGGTGAATTAAACCAGCATCTGGCCAAGGAATTAAACTTATCTATCTCCCAAGGTTTTTACATCTCTAGTATTTACCCGGAATCAAACGCACACAAAGCGGGCCTAAAACCTGGAGATATAATTACAAAAATTAATGGAAAAAAAATCGCCACTTTTATTGATCTAAAAACAATTTTAAATCAAAAAAATCCGGGTGATTTAGTGGAGTTAACCATCACAAGTGGCGACACGCAAAAACAAGTTTCTTTAGAGTTAATCGGAGAATTAAATCAAAGGGTAAACTTCCATGGTTTTGAATTTGCAACTTTAACTGACCAGCAAAAACAACAACTAAACATACCAAACGGACTGATAATTACCCAAGTGCAAAACAGTAAATATTTGGCTTATAAACAAGATTTATTAGGTGGCATCTTAATCTCGATAAACGACAAGCAGATAGATTCGATAGAAAAAGCAACAAAATTGTTTAATCAAATAACCGACCTTGAAAAGATTAAATTAAAGATAATGACCCCTAATGGTCAATATATTAGCTTATTACTATAAATAAGCACAAAATAAAATGAGTTCTTTAAAAAAAAGTAAAATGTTTTTTAGTCTTGATTTATTCATTTAAAATATGGACTTTTGCAATAATTTATACAACACAATCTAATCCATGAAAAATTCAAGTTTATACGAAAAGGAATTAGCTTTTCAAGCAGACCGTAGAAAGGCATGTGTAGAATTTATCAAAATCGCTAGTGATTTGTGGTATGATAAATCTATCGAATTACTAATGTTCCGTAATCAATTAATTGACCGTAGTGTTAGTGATATTATCAACCTTCATGAGTATGCCGCTAAATTCGTAGCTAAACCAATTAACATCTTTGATTCAGTTGAAATTGCTAAAGCTATTCAACAAGCAGACTTACCACCTTCAAGAATTGATATCGGTAAATTAACTTACGAATATCAATTAGAGGACAACAAACACGATAGTGCTTTAGCTTTTGTTGTAAGTAAATTAAAAGATGCAAAGAACACTGAGGAAATTGTACCAAAAGATGTAGTATTATACGGTTTTGGACGTATCGGACGTTTATTGGCTCGTGAGTTAATGAACAAAATCGGAAAAGGGCAGCAAATGCGCTTACGTGCAATTGTAACTCGTGATAAAGGTGACGCTACTTTACTAGAGAAACGCGCTTCTTTATTAAAATACGATTCGGTACACGGTGACTTTGAAGGTTCAGTTATTGCTGATCCTGAAAATAAAGCTTTAATCATCAACGGACATACCGTTCATATGATTTCTGCTAATCAACCAGAGGATATCGATTATACACAATATGATATTGAAAACGCTTTAGTTATTGATAATACAGGAGTTTTCAAAACAGAAGAAGATTTAGCTCGTCACCTAAGTTCAAAAGGTGCTGCTAAGGTACTTCTTACAGCTCCAGGTAAAGGAGTTCCAAATATTGTTCACGGAGTTAACCACAACCAATATGATCCAGAAAATGTAAATATTTGGTCAGCTGCTTCATGTACTACAAACGCAATTACACCTATTTTAAAAGTAATGGAAGATAATTTTGGTGTAGTTAAAGGACACTTAGAAACAATCCATGCTTATACTAATGACCAAAACTTAGTAGATAATATGCATAAGAAATACCGTCGTGGTAGAGCTGCAGCATTAAACATGGTTATCACAGAAACAGGTGCTGGAAGCGCAGTGGCTAAAGCATTACCTGAATTAGCTGGGAAATTAACTTCTAATGCTATTCGTGTACCAGTTCCAAATGGATCTTTAGTGGTATTAAACTTAGATATCAAAGAACAAACTTCTATTGAGCAGTTAAATGAGGTAATGAGAAAAGCTGCATTACAAGGAGAGTTAGTAGAACAAATTAAATTCTCTATCAACAATGAACTTGTTTCTTCGGATATCGTAGGTACTTCTGCACCATCGATTTTTGATAGTAAAGCTACTATTGTTTCTGCAGATGGAAAAAGCGTTGTTCTATACGTTTGGTATGATAATGAGTATGGTTATAGCCACCAAGTTATCCGTCTGGCTAAATACATCTCTCAAGTTAGACGTTTTACTTACTATTAGTAGACAAAAATATATAAACAGAAAAGCCTTGGATATCCTCCAAGGCTTTTTTTATGTTGTAATATTGCGTGCTACGGTATTGCGTTAAGTCTACTTTACTTTTTGTAGACTTTTAATCAAGGCCAAATACTACAAGGCTATGGGCTTAACTAAGATTGTAAGGCTCTATGATTTTAAATGAACATTTTCTTTGTTATAGGTACTTAGGTGGTTTTCCAGTTACCAAAACTCATAGATATAATAAAGGCTATAAACCTTGACTTGCGAGTCCTTTGCTTTGGTTGTTTTATATTGTTGTTAAATAAGTAAATAAATACAAAATATCTAATTCACTTAAAGCCAATAGTACACACTGTAATGGTGTAAAATCCTAAAGAATTATCGGCTGTTTATCGGTCCTTGTAAAAGATCATCTAAAATCACACGGAATTTTGCGCTATTCCAATCTGCAGCTCTAAATTTCTTAACCACAATATTACCCTTTTTATCAATTACATAAGAGGCTGGAATAGTCTTGGAATATAACACGGCCGGTGCAGGATTCTGCGCGTAGTAAATTGGTAACGAGTAATTGTTTTTCTGCTTAAATTTCTGAACTTCCTCAGGACTTTGATCCGTTACAAATAAAAATTCTACTTTATCTGCGTAATCGTTATAAAGTTCTTGGAAACTAGGCTTTTCAGCCAAACATGGTGGGCACCAAGTGGCCCAAAAATTAATAATAACAACTTTAGAATTTAACGTTGAGAAATCAAGCTGCTGCCCATTTTCATCGATTAAAATCCAATTATTATACTGCACTTTCTCTTGATCTTCTTTATCCTCCAAAGAAGGACTCATTGCAACAAGTGTATTAACCCATACCTTAATAGATGTACCTAGTGGCGTGAATGCAATAAGTAAAAATCCAACTAAAAATAGTAGATTAGTTATTAGGGATTTGGTTTTTTTCTTGTTTTTCATTTTCAAACTTCTTATCTGGCTAAATATAGTGATTAAACCCTTAGTTCTGGGGCTATTTAACAATAAAAGGTGATAGTTGTTTAAAAAAAAACAAAAAAAAGACTTTCTAAAGCACTCTGTCCATTTTGCAATACATAATAGTTTAAATAACATCAGGCTTTGCAGTAGTTACCTGTTTTGTTTCATGGTCTGTTTCATACTCAAATGTTTCATCCATAGTACTTATTGTAGCTTCCATTCTTGCAGATATTACAGCTTCTTGAATTGGTAAAAGAGCTAATAAAATTTCAGTGTTATGTAAATTTTTAAGCCTTTGATAAAAACCTACCAACGCACCAATAGCTTGTACTAACTCTTGTATAAAAAACAATAATCCCTACTTTCTGGTAGAAAACTACCATAGTGGTAATCTACTGTTTTATCTAAGTTCTAATCCATAAACTCATATTTATACACAAATCTAAGCCAAAAACACAATAACCTATATTTGATTACATAAAACAAGTAAAAACTGAAAACAAAACACTTTGATTACATAAAACAAGGAGTAGCTATTTATAATAACCACCATTTCTATGTTTGTAATTAGATCTTCCCGCTTTGGTAAATATCCAATACAAAACTCAAAAAAATTATAGGTTATAAAAAAATAGTAGTAAACTAAGGTCTACTACTATTTTTGGTATTATTTTATACTATTAATGATGTATCGTTATTTCAAAACATGGTAAAAATAAATCTTACTCAATCACCCGATACTTAATTTAACGTATATCTGTTCTCTTTTTTAATTACTTCTTGTTACTAGAGGCAATCAAGTTTAATGCTGAACCTGCTTTAAACCACTGTATTTGACTTTCGTTATAAGAATGGTTAGCAACAATAATGTCCTTTGAACCATCCTTGTGGATAAACTCTAAAGTCAATGGTTTACCAGCAGCGAAATCAGTTAAATCCAAGAAGTTAATTGTATCGTCCTCTTGAATTTTATCATAATCTGCTTCATTGGCAAAAGTCAAAGCGAGCATACCTTGCTTTTTAAGGTTGGTCTCGTGAATACGAGCAAATGACTTTACAAGTACAGCCCTTACTCCCAAATGACGAGGCTCCATAGCAGCATGCTCGCGAGAGGATCCCTCCCCATAGTTTTGGTCTCCTACAACAATAGTAGGTATACCTGCTGCTTTATATTCTCTTTGGGTTGCTGGCACACTACCATATTGTCCTGTTAATTGGTTTTTCACAAAGTTAGTCTTGTGGTTAAAAGCATTCTCAGCTCCAATTAACATATTATCAGAAATATTATCTAAATGCCCACGGTAACGCAACCATGGACCTGCCATGGAGATATGGTCCGTTGTACACTTACCAAAGGCTTTGATTAATAATTTTGCACCTTGAATGTTTTGGCCATCCCACGCAGCAAACGGTTCTAGTAGTTGTAAACGAGAAGAGTCTTGTGCTACCTCCACCACTACATTAGCCCCATCGATAGCCGGAGCCTGATAACCTGGATCCTCCACATCGAATCCTTTAGTTGGTAATTCATCACCTTTAGGAGCCTGTAATTTAATTTGCTCTCCTTTATCATTTAATAAAGTATCTGTAATTGGATTAAAGCTCAAATCACCAGCAATTGCCAAAGCTGCTACCATCTCTGGAGAGGTTACAAAAGCATGGGTATTTGGATTACCATCGGCACGTTTAGAGAAGTTACGGTTAAATGAGTGAACAATGGTGTTTTTTTGCTCCTTATCCGCTCCTGCACGATCCCACTGACCAATACATGGACCACAAGCGTTGGTGAACACCTTGGTTCCCATCTTTTCAAAAGTCTCAATAATACCATCTCTTTCAATAGTATATCGAATTTGCTCGGAACCCGGGTTAATTCCAAACTCTGCTTTAGGAGTAATTCCGTGTTTAACGGCTTGTTCTACAATTGAAGCAGCTCGACTCATATCCTCATAAGAAGAGTTGGTACAAGATCCAATTAATCCCCATTCAACTTTTAATGGCCAACCATTGGCCACAGCCTCTTGTTTCATTTTAGAAACCGGTGTACCTCTATCTGGGGTAAATGGTCCATTTATATAAGGTTCTAACTCGGATAAATTAATTTCTATTAATTGGTCAAAATATTTCTCTGGCTCTGCATACACTTGTGGATCTCCTGTTAAGTGTTCTGCAACTTGATCTGCAGCATCCACAACATCTTGACGTCCTGTAGCGCTAAGGTAGCGTCTCATTGAGTCATCATAACCAAAGGTAGAGGTTGTAGCTCCAATCTCGGCTCCCATATTACAAATAGTACCTTTACCTGTACAACTCATCGACAAAGCCCCCTCTCCGAAATATTCAACAATTGCACCGGTTCCCCCCTTAACTGTTAAAATATCGGCTACACGTAAAATAACATCCTTAGGAGCAGTCCAACCGTTTAACTTACCGGTTAATTTAACTCCAATTAATTTGGGGAATTTCAATTCCCAGGCCATACCTGACATTACATCCACCGCATCGGCTCCACCAACTCCAATGGCAAGCATCCCTAAACCTCCAGCATTAACCGTATGAGAATCCGTACCGATCATAAGACCACCTGGGAACGCATAGTTTTCTAAAACAATTTGGTGAATAATACCAGCTCCAGGCTTCCAAAAACCAATTCCATACTTATTAGAAACCGAAGATAAGAAGTTAAATACTTCCGAGGATTGAGTTTGTGCTACTTTTAAATCAGTTGCCGCCCCAACTTTAGCTTGAATAAGGTGGTCACAGTGCACCGTGGTAGGCACAGCTACTTTATCCTTACCAGCATGCATAAACTGAAGCAATGCCATTTGGGCTGTCGCATCTTGACAAGCTACGCGATCTGGAGCAAAATCCACATAATCTACTCCTCTTTTATAAGCAGTAACCGGATCTCCTTCCCAAAGGTGAGTATACAAAATCTTTTCTGATAAAGTCAGTGGACGACCAACTAGCTCACGCGCTTTTTTCACACGCTCTGGCATCTTAGCATACACTTCTTTAATCATTTCAATATCAAAAGCCATAGTCTTAATTTTTAATGTTTTAGAATGACTACAAGTTACTAAATATTTCGCCCACATCCCCCATGAACCATAGAAAAATGGCCTAAATAAACCTATTTAGAATTAGTTTAATTAACTGTAAATAAAAAGTTTTTAGCCCTTATTGCAACTAATTTAAAACCCATATAGCTTTGCTGTTTTTTTATAAAAAAAGCACCTCGAAAAATAACTAATATTCAAAAATACACTCTAAGACCACCCTTGTTAAAAAAACAAAAGGCCACCTTTGTTTACAGGTGGCCTTTTATAATTTATTTAAAAGTAGTTTTTTGTTTTACTCAAAAATTACTTAGTTGTCGAGATAGGAGTGAATTTTGTCAAGTTAATTCCTTGAACAGCATCTTTATACTCTTGGATTGTTGGCATTCTTCCTAAGATTGCCGATAAAACAACCACTGGTGTAGAGGCCAATAAAGACTCTCCTTTTTTACGCTCAGAATCCTCCACAACACGTCCTTGGAATAAACGAGTAGATGTAGCTAAAACCGTATCTCCTTTTGCTGCCTTTTCTTGGTTACCCATACAAAGGTTACAACCAGGACGCTCCAAATACATTACATTTTCATATTCCGTACGAGTAGTGGTTTTTGGTAATAAGTCGTTAAACTCAAATCCAGAGTATTTTTGTAAGAATTCCCAATCACCTTCTGCTTTTAACTCATCAATGATATTGTAAGTTGGCGCAGCAACAACTAAAGGTGCATTGAAACTAACCGTACCGTTTTGTTTCTCTAAATTCTTAAGCATTTGAGAAACAATCTTTAAGTCATCTTTGTGAACCATACAAGATCCAACAAAACCTAAATCAACTTTCTTTTCTCCTTGGTAATAAGAAAGCTCTCTAATTGTATCGTGCGTGTAACGTTTAGAAACATCTTGATTATTTACATCCGGATCGGCAATCATTGGTTGATCAATAATATCTAAATCAATTACAACCTCTGCATAATACTTAGCATTTTGATCTGGAGTCAACGCAGGTTTTTCTCCTGATTGTATCTCAGCGATACGTTTATTTGCTTTATCAATTAAACCTTGTAGTACTTGCTTTTCATTATCCATTCCTTTATCAATCATGATCTGGATACGACCTTTAGCAATATTTAAAGATTCTATTAGGGTATCGTCTTGAGAGATACAAATAGAAGCCTTAGCTTTCATCTCGGCTGTCCAGTCTGTAAAAGTAAAGGCTTGATCGGCCAATAAAGTTCCAATATGCACTTCAATGATTCTTCCTTGGAAAACATTCTCTCCAGAGAATTGTTGTAACATTTGACTTTGCGTAGCATGAACAACATCACGGAAATCCATATGAGCCTTCATATTACCTTTAAAGGTAACTTTTACAGATTCAGGAATTGGCATAGATGCCTCTCCTGTTGCCAATGCTAAAGCAACTGTTCCCGAGTCAGCTCCAAAGGCAACTCCTTTAGACATTCTAGTGTGTGAGTCTCCACCTATAATAATAGCCCACTCATCGATAGTAATATCATTTAATACCTTGTGAATCACATCGGTCATTGAATGATAAACTCCCTTAGGGTCACGAGCGGTAATTAATCCAAAGTCATTCATGAATTTCATTAACTTTGGAATATTAGCCTGTGCTTTTTTATCCCAAACCGAAGCAGTGTGACATCCCGATTGGTAAGCCCCATCTACAACTGGTGAGATAACCGTAGCGGCCATAGCCTCTAACTCTTGAGCAGTCATTAATCCTGTTGTATCTTGCGATCCCACAATATTAACCTGAACACGAACATCAGAACCAGCATGTAGAGTTTTTCCAGGAGTTACTCCTACTGCATTTTTATTGAAAATTTTCTCAACCGCTGTAAGTCCTTGTCCTTCAATTGAGATTTCTTTAGATGGCGCATAAACCGTAGGAGCAGTAATTCCTAATACCTGAGCTGCAAATGTTTGAAGTTTTTTTCCAAACACAATAGCATAGGATCCTCCGGCTTTAATAAACTCCATTTTTTGAGGTGTTAGAGCTTTTGAAATATCAATTAACTCTTTATCCCCGTTGTATAATTTTTTTGTTTTGGTGTTAATAGTAAGAATAGTTCCTGTTTCTACCGAATAGGCTTGTTCTAAAACTGGCTCATTTTTATCATTTAAAACAACCTCACCGTTTTGATCTGTCTTTTTAACCCAGTTTTTAAGATCTAATCCAATTCCTCCAGTAACATCTACTGTAGTTAAAAATATTGGAGAGATTCCGTTTGTTCCTCCAACAATAGGAGCAATATTCACAAAAGGAACATAAGGGCTTGCTTGCTTACCTGTCCAAAGGGCTACGTTGTTTACTCCAGACATTCTAGAGGATCCAACTCCCATTGTACCTTTTTCCGCAATTAACATCACGCTTGCATCTGGGTGCTGAGCTTGAAGTTCTTTGATTTGCTTTTGAGCCTCAGGGTTAATCATACACTGGCCATGTAATTCACGGTCAGAGCGCGAGTGTGCTTGATTACCTGGAGAAAGTAAATCGGTAGAGATATCTCCTTCACCAGCAATAAAAGTAACTACTTTAATCTCCTGAGCTACCTCTGGTAATTTAGTAAAGAACTCTGCATTGGCGTAGCTTTGTAAAATTTCTTTAGCAATCGGATTTCCTTGTAAATAGGCATCTTGCAATCTTTGGGTATCCGCATCGTATAAGAAAACTTGCGTTTTTAAAACATCGGCCGCTCCTTGTGCTATTTGCAAATCTTGCGATAAAGCAAGGTCCAAAAGTACTTTAATAGACGGACCTCCTTTCATATGAGAAAGTAATTCAAAACCATACTCAGGTGTAATTTCACTAACTACAACTTGTCCTAAAATGATTTCTTTTAAAAACTCCGCTTTTACCGATGCAGCACTTGTGGTACCAGGTAAAACATTGTAGATAAACAAGTTTAAAGACTCCTGACGCGCTGGGTGGTTTAAATCTTTTATTTGTGCAATTATTTCACTTAATAATTCAGCACCATCAATAGGCTTTGGATTAAGCCCTTGACCTTTTCTTTCTTCGATTTCGTTAATGTAATCCTTATAAAGGCTCATAATAATTTCCTTTTGAATATTAAAAGCTGACCTATAAAAAAAGTAATGATTCTAATTAAATAAAAATCAGCTGGTAAAAATTATAACTCGTTCTATTGTGTTGGGAATAATAAATCTTCTAAAATTGAATTATTGTCCTTTGAAATACTGCTTAGTTTATTACTTTGCTTTTAAGACTAAACACGTTTTAAAAGCTAAGTAAAAAAAGACCTTTTTTAAAAACCACTTACTTGAATAAATAATTGTCAAATAACCAACACTAATTTATTTTTAGGTAGTTTTTTTCAAGGCTATGTCCATACAGGCAATAATTTAAATTTGAGACTTATCTCTACTCCTGGCTTATTTGTCGCGCAAATTTAATCAAACTAATTCATATTCAAAAGTTTTTAAGTAATCCTATAAATCAGAGAATTATTATTTATAAACATTCTATTATGATGATTTTAATTTAATAGTTTTAATATATTAATCACATTTATTATAAATTATTTAATTTTTAAGTATTAATATATCAGATTGCAATTTTTAGTCTTTAAATAATAAAAAAACGGCATTTTGAACCATTATCAAAATGCCGTTTTACCTTTATCAGAATATTATATTCTTATTTTTTTAGCCAATTATTACGAAATTCACACTCACGAAATTCCCCTTGAATGTTAATATAGGCGTCCTTTAAAGTCTTAGCTACCCATTTTTGAACTTCCTCTGCTTGCTTTTTATTCAATGCCATGGTTCTAACCTTGGTATAATCCTGTGAAAAGTCAACTTTATGCTCATCGAATTTTTTATTTATCATAACTATGCGGTATGATTTTTCATTCTTTCTAGGATCAAAAGTCATAGCCACAGGTGAAATTTCTTTTTCGTTTAACAAAGAAACTAATTGATACAATTCACGGTCCTCCATATTATTTAGCTCAAAACGAGTTTCCATTGTCATTGGATCTTTCATAATACCGCCGTTTAAACGCGTATCTTTATCATCCGATGAAGATAGAGCTGCCTCTTCAAAAGTAATCTCTTTGTTGACTATTTTCTCGCGAATACCTGCTAGTTTTTGTTTGGCCTCTTCTAAGGCTTGTTCGGTAGCAACTGGCATTAATAAGATATGACGTAAATCCAAATGCTGACCTCTGATTTTCTCTAGGTAAATCATATGATACCCAAATTCAGTTTCAAATGGTTGAGAAATTTCTCCCTCTGCCATACTAAAGGCAACTTCTTTGAATTCTTTAGCAAAAGGATCTTTTTTTGTAATAGAGTAAAAACCTCCATTACTTGAAGAACCTGGGTCTTCACTAAATAAAACAGCTTTAGAGAAAAAACTAGCTCCATTGTTAATCACATCATCACGCATATCATTTAAACGATCAATCACTTTTTGCTTTTGCTCTTTGGATATCTCTGGTTTAACAACAATCTGCGCTATCTCTACCTCATCCCCTACCATGGGTACTTTATCCTCAGGTATAGATAAGAAAAATTGGCGAACCTCCTCGGGAGTAATTGTTACCTTTTCTACAATATGCTGTTGCATATTTTCGGTTAACTTGTTTTGCTTTACAATATCAAAAAAGTAAGAACGGAATTCCTCCTCATTATTTTTATTATAAAACTGTAATATTTTATCCATTGATCCAACCCCTTCTACCATACGGTTGATTTGGTCACTCATAAACGAATTCACTTCGCTATCGGGTACATCTAAACTATCTTGAACTGCTTGGTGAGCAAATAATTTATCCTCCAACAAACGCTCAAATATCTCACAACGAGATAAATAGTCCACCGGTGCATTTTGAGCCTTTAACTCAATTAGTGTTTTATCTATTTCAGAATCTAAAATCACATATTTACCAACAACTCCTACTACCCCGTCAATTTTTCTTTTTTTCCCTGGGACTTCCTGTGCTTGTGACAGGCCTATAAAAGACAGAGCCATTAGAGCACCTATCCATGGCTTCGCATTAAAAAACTTCATACTTTTTATTGTTTTTCGCATCGTTTAATATATCTTCTTGTAATTGTTTTATTAATTTGACCTTACGATCATTTATAATCATAGCACGCAAAGCGTTCTTCATATAACCAAAAGGAATAATCTCGCCTTTGTTTTTGACTTGTTTAATTTCTACAAAATAAGTACTATTTTGATCAACTACCTCAAACTTATTACTGTTTTTCAAATAAGAGTCTCGGTTGCTAACATCTAAAAATGGTAATTTTTGATATAAATAATTTACATCCACCCACAAAGAGTCATTTAAACTATAGGAGATCATTTGCAAAGTTAACTCATTTAAACTTTCTTTTTCTTGAGGATTACTAGAGTTAAACTTTTTTTGAATTTTTTTAAAATTTGCATTATCATTCAATACATTCACATAACTTAACTGCAAAAGCAAATCCTCGGTTAAAAAACTCTGTTTATGTAAATCGTAATAATTCTGCAAATCCTTAAGACCAATCACTGTATCAATCTTACTTTGGACCATATTCTCTAAATAGGCCTTAATTTTTAAATCCTGGGCAAAATTATTAACAAGGGTGTTTATCTCGGCTTGTTTACTTGCAGATAAGTTAAACTCTGCCACATTTGTAAGTAATTCCTTTGTTGCCCACTTTTCGATAAATCGATGAACAATAGCTGCACTATCTTTGGAGCCCTGTAAACTTTCTCCAAAAACATCTAAGGCACCATTGGGCAAATAAATATCATTAACCCTAGCAATTGCCGTTTGTTTATCTAAACCAGTTGTTTGTTTATCACAAGATTGCAATACCAACAAGCTTGCTAGTAAAACTGTAAAACCCCATAAAATTTTTGTAGTATTCATTTTAACTCATTACCCTTGGTTAACCTTGCATTAATTTTCAATTAGCAGCTAAACTTACAACAAAAACAAATTCCTTGTTGTTTTAATCTATTTTTTGCTCTAGCTTTCAAAATAACAAGATTACAGAATCAAAACCTAACAATTTAATATAAAATTTAGTTTTCCAGTCCATAATCCTACCCTTTAAAACCAATCCACTAGGATACTAAACTTTAAAAAGACCCCTTTGTTGTATACAAAGGGCACTAAAACCAGTTAAAGGCAGAACAAAAACCATTCGTTTCACAAAAAATATAAGTACTTTTGTAGCCTAAAATTTTTAATAATGAGTTTTTTAAAGGAAATTGAACGCAGAAGAACATTTGGTGTAATTGCTCACCCGGATGCTGGTAAGACAACTTTGACAGAAAAGTTACTACTTTTTGGAGGAGCTATTCAAGAGGCTGGTGCGGTTAAAAACAATAAAATCAAAAAAGGCGCTACTTCTGACTTTATGGAAATTGAACGTCAAAGAGGAATCTCAGTAGCTACTTCGGTTTTAGCGTTTAATTATAAAGATAAAAAAATTAACATTTTAGATACCCCAGGTCACAAGGACTTCGCTGAAGATACCTTTAGAACCCTAACAGCTGTAGATAGTTGTATTGTGGTTATTGACGTGGCTAAAGGGGTGGAGGAACAAACCGAAAAATTAGTAGAGGTATGTCGTATGCGTAACATACCAATGATTGTTTTTATCAACAAATTAGACAGAGAAGGTAGAGATGCCTTTGATTTAATGGATGAAGTGGAACAAAAACTTCAACTATCTGTGACTCCACTTAGTTTTCCAATTGGAATGGGAGTTGATTTTAAGGGTATCTATAATATTTGGGAAAAAAACGTAAACCTTTTTAGTGAGGATAGTCGTAAAAACATCGATGATGTTATACAAATAAGCGACCTTAATTCACCGGAATTAAATAAAATCATTGGTGATAAATCTGCTGCAACCCTTCGTGAGGACTTAGAGATTGTAGAGGGAATCTATCCTGAATTTGATCCACAAGCATACAAAAAAGGAGAACAACAACCTGTGTTTTTTGGCTCAGCGTTAAATAACTTTGGAGTTCGAGAATTACTTGATTGTTTTATTGATATTGCCCCTTCACCAAGAAGCAAAGAATCAGACACCCGAGAGGTAGTTCCTAGTGAGGATACTTTTGCTGGATTTGTGTTTAAAATTCACGCTAATATGGATCCAAAACACAGAGACCGATTGGCTTTTGTGAAAATTGTTTCGGGAACTTTTGAAAGAAACAAACCTTATCTTCACGTGAGACAAGGAAAAAAATTAAAATTCTCCTCGCCCAATGCATTCTTTGCCGAGAAAAAAGAAATCATTGATATTTCTTATGCTGGGGATATAGTAGGATTACATGATACAGGAAACTTCAAAATTGGAGATACCTTAACAGAAGGAGAATTAATGAGCTTTAAAGGTATACCTAATTTCTCTCCTGAGCACTTCCGCTATATTAACAACGCTGATCCGATGAAAAGCAAACAGCTTGAAAAGGGAATCGATCAATTAATGGACGAAGGTGTTGCACAATTATTTGTTTTAGAAATGAATGGTCGTAAAGTTATCGGTACTGTAGGTGCTCTTCAATACGAAGTTATTCAATATCGTTTAGAACATGAATATGGCGCAAAATGTACTTACGAAAACTTTCCAGCTTACAAGGCTTGTTGGGTAAGTCCACAGGATCCTAAAAATGAAGAGTTTAAAGAATTCAAACGTATCAAGCAAAAATTCTTAGCAAAAGATAAATCAGGCCAATTGGTGTTTTTAGCCGATAGTGAATTCTCTATACAAATGACACAAAGTAAATTCCCAAGTGTAAAACTTCGTTTTACCTCGGAAGAAATAAAATAAGGTTTGCTGGTAAAACGTAACTAAAACCCATAGAAAGCCTACCTAAAACAAATCAGCCCGGTTTACATCGGGCTTTTTTATTTAAATTAATTTCTATGACTTAGCTTACATCCTTGTGCTATGGCCTTGGTTTATTGGTAGAGCAAAACATTTTAAAAGGCCTTTTACTCCCTCCCGCCTTAAAACAATAGCTGTTAACAAAAAACTAGCCCTTAAATAATTTTACTATAGCTATTTAATACCACTTTTTGGTTTTTTTTAAAACAAACCAGTTTTTAACAGACACTAATTACTGCAAGGCGCATTATAAAAGCTGTAATACTGTTTTTAGACATAAAAAAAGTGCTTTAAAAAGTATCTAACTCTTTAAAGCACCTTCTTGCTACTTTTTCAAAAGAATTTTTACAAATTCTAAATTCTCTCAAATCGCATTATAAGATATGTGACACTCAGAAACTAAATTCGTTTCATTTGTTCTTTCATCATCTTTACTTGATCTTTTAGCATTCCTTGTTTATCCAGCTTTTGAGCTTCTGATAAAAGTTTGGTAGCCTCTATTTTTCTACGTTTAGTCATGGCAATACCAGCTAATTGTAATTTTGCCATAGCCAAATCTTGGTTCATATTTAAACCTAACTCAACTGCTTTTTTCATATACTTCTCCGAAGCGTTTAAGTTAGTTTGAGATGTCATAATCCCCATCAAATAGTTATAGTAACCATTTTGTTTTTGTACCAATGCTGTTTCTGGATTTTTAATTTTACTTAACCATCTTTGAGCTCCATCAAAGTCTTGCTTTCTTAATTTCAAAAAAGCCAGTAAAATAAATTCGTTTTTGAAATATAGCAATATCACTAAAGCCATTAAGAATAACAAGAATATTCCGTTACCCACATTACTCTCTACAAATTGCCAAATTGCTAAAGCAAATAAAACCCCAGCGATACCTAATTTAATATATCTGTGAAACATCTATGTATATTACGTTTAACTATTATTATAAAAATGCAAAGTTAATAAAAAAAGCCATTAGATTAAAAATAAAAACTCTTTGAAATCCCTAATCTATAAAGCCCTTTGCTTATTGGGTTTGTTTTTAAAACAACAATCCCTAAAAAATTAAAAAACAGCGGTGGCAAATTTCATTACCTTACCTTAGATTACTTTAAAGTCCCTTTATGTGTTTAGCCGATATATCGGTAAAACATTTTAAGTGGTAATCGGCCGTTGAATAATCTTGATTTTTAGAGTTAACACTCTGATAACCTATTACTTTAATACCAGCAGCATTCGCAGCTTTAATTCCATTGGTGGAATCCTCTATTACAATACAGTTTCCAAGAGAACTTTGTTTTGCCAAACTCGCCGCATGAAGAAAAATAGCCGGATCGGGTTTACTTCGTACAAAATCCTCTCCACTTACAATATGAGTAAAATAATCATGAAGATTAAAACGGTTAAAAACACGTGATATAGTACTCTTAGAGGCCGATGAAGCTAAGATTAATTCCAATTTATTGTAATGTAATTCTTTAATTAAATCCTCTACCCCTTTTATTAAAAATAAATCTTCTTTGGTATCAAAAGCATCATTGAAAATTTCTCTTTTTCGAAGAACCAAATCATTTACAGGTATTTCTATATTGAAGTGTTGACAGATGCTTTGGTAGGTGTTTTTAGTAGATCCCCCTGTAAAAGAAGTGTACATTAAGGGGGTTATATCTATATTAAGCTCCTGAAAATGTTTATGATAAGCATAGTGATGTACAGGCTCGGTGTCTACTATCACCCCATCCATATCAAAAATAACAGTATTAATCATGTGTTGTTGTTTTTTTCACAAAAGTACGCATACTATAGGTAAATATCCATCACATTGTATATTTTTACACTTTGACTAGCAAATAATTAATTTACCTACAATCGATTAATCTTGGAAAAAGAAAAAGTTTTACTAACCAAACTACAAAACCCCAGTAGCAAAGCACAGGCTTTTACCGAGCTAGTAAATCTTTACCAAAAAAGATTGTACATCCATATAAGAACACTTGTATTAAATCACCAAGACACAGATGATGTACTACAAGACACGTTTATTAAAATTTATCAAAACATAGATAATTTTAAAGGAGAAAGTCAATTATTCTCATGGATGTATCGAATTGCTACCAATCAGGCCCTAGACTTTTTAAAAAGTAAAAAGAATAAACAACAATTATCTGACCAGCAGCTAAATGACTATTTAATCCAACAACTCGCCGATTCGCCATACTTTGATTATGACCAGGCACAGATTTTGCTTCAAAAAGCAATAGGAGAGCTTCCCCAAAAACAACAACTTGTTTTTAAAATGAGGTATTTTGAAGACTTGGATTACCAAAGCATCTCAGAAATACTACAAATTAGCGTAGGAAGTTTAAAGGCTTCATATCATCATGCAGCCAAAAAAATTGAACAATTTTTAAAAGACAATTAAACCTTTGTAACTAAAAATCGTCTAACCACATATAAGGTTATTAATATGCAACAAAATCCTTTTAACTCTAAAAACCCATTTAATATTCCACCCGAGGATTATTTTGAAGATTTTCAAAAAAGGTTGATGGTAAAAATAAATAGCCCGCAAAACAAGGAAACACCCACAATAGTAAAACTTAAAAATAAAAGAAATTACTATTATTATGGCGTGGCTGCAAGTTTGACACTGTTATTAGCACTAGGACTAATTTTTGGTATAAATCACCAAAGCTCTCTTAGTAATGAAGATTTACAAGAATATATTCAATATGATACTTCTTTGAGCTTATCCACCGAGTTTATTAACTCCTTTGATCAAGAAGATTTAATTGAGTTAGAAAAAAGTATTCAAATAAATCAAAATGAATTAAACAACTATGTATTAACCAACATAGAACTTGAGTACTATTTAAACGATTAATGATGAACAAAATTACTATTTTTCTTGCTGTTTTTTTATGCTCTTTATCTGTATTTGCACAAAACAAATCAGATCAAATACGCTCTTTAAAAATAGCCCATTTAAGTTCTGTGCTTAACTTATCTACTACCGAGGCGGAGAAGTTTTGGCCCATTTACAATACTTATGATCAAAAAATTCATGAGTTAAGACACAATGATATTGTACGTTATATTAAACATTCTGATCTTTCTGAATTAGAAGCCCTAAGCGAGGCACAGGCCAGTGTTAAGGTGCAGGAATTAATAGATTTTGATGAGTCTTATTTTACACTGCGAAAAAACTTTATAAAAGATGCCCAAAAGATTCTTTCTAACAAGAAGATCTTAATACTTAAAAAGGCAGAAGATGACTTTAATAGAAAACTTTTAAAAAAGTATAGAGAAAAGAAATAATTCAAGTACTTTTTTAAAAAATAAAATAACGCGAAAATTAATAATAAATAGCCTACAAAAACCTATCTTTGTAGGCTATTTTTATAATACATTATAATAATGAGACTACACAGAAACCTTGTATTTACAGTAATCGACTCTTTAACGGCAATCTTCAATGAAGGGGAATATGCAGACAAAGTAGTTGCTAGAGCCTTGAAAAAGGATAAACGTTGGGGAAGTAGCGATAGAAAATTCGTTGCCGAGACTATCTACGAAATTGTTAGATGGAAAAGACTCTATGCTGAAATTGCAGAGGTAAAAGAGCCTTATAACAGAGATGATCTATGGCGTATATTTGCCGTATGGGCCGTTTTAAGAGGAATTACACTACCGGATTGGAAGTATTTTGAAAACACACCGGTTAGAAGAATCAAAGGTAAGTTTGACGAATTAACGAAAATAAGAAAATTCAAAGAATCTATTCCTGATTGGATTGATCAACTTGGAGTTGAAGAACTTGGAGAAGAGTTATGGTCGAAAGAAATTGCTGCACAAAATAAACCAGCAGAGGTGATCTTAAGGGTAAATACCTTAAAGACTACCAGGGAGAAGCTACATGCTATTTTGATGGATTTAGATATCGAAACCATATTGCCTGAACAATACCCAGATGCACTTATTTTAAAGCAAAGAGCAAATGTTTTTTTAACCGATGCTTTTAAACAAGGGTTATTTGAGGTACAAGATGCATCCTCTCAATTAGTTGCACCATTACTTGCTCCAGAGCCAGGAATGCGTGTGGTGGATACTTGCGCCGGAGCAGGAGGAAAAACCCTTCATATTGCCTCGTTAATGCAAAACAAAGGGCAAATTATTGCTATGGATATTTACCACAGTAAACAAAAGCAACTTAAGATTCGCGCTAAACGAAACGAAGCATTTAATATTGAATACCGCATTATTGAAGGTACAAAAACAATTAAAAAACTACACGATAAAGCAGATCGCGTATTAATAGACGCACCATGTAGTGGACTTGGTGTTTTAAAACGAAATCCAGATAGTAAATGGAAACTTAAACCAGAGTTTATAAAGGAAATCAAACAAGTACAACAACAAGTTTTACAGGATTATTCCAAAATCCTTAAACCTGGTGGTAAATTAGTATATGCAACTTGCTCGATATTACCTTCTGAGAATGAACAACAAATAGCCAAGTTTTTACAAAGTGAAGCAGGAAAAGAATTTTCTTTAATTGAAGATCATAAAATCCTTGCTCATCAATCTGGATTTGATGGTTTTTACATGGCCTTGTTACAGCGTAAAGCTAAGTAAATTAGTAACTCTATTTATTTAAGATAATTACACAGACTTAAAATGAAGAAAATTTCTTTTTTATTATTACTATTAACCATTGGTTGGTCAGCTTATTCTTGTTCTTCGGATGAATCAAACCCGGAGGTTCAACTACCCGAACAGCCCCAGGAGCCCCAGGAGCCTGAACAACCTGAAGAGCCCCAGGAACCTGAGGATCCAAAAGATGGGAAGTACACTATTCCTGCTGATCAAATTGCATACTACAAGGATGTGGATTTTACAAAAACTGGTTCGGAGCTTAAACAAGAATTAGCCTCGTTAATTAAGATAACCCATACCAATGCTCAGAAGTATCAATGGGAACACTTTAAAGAAACCGATATCACCCAAGAGGGTAACGAGGTATACTTACTTTATGGCCACAAAGGTGTTACCCAGGGTGAGAAAGCCTACACAAGAGGAAAAAACCAACATGGAGGTAACCAAAACAACTGGAACAGAGAACACGTGTTTGCTAAATCTTTGGCAAACCCAAAGTTGACAACCAATTCCCCAGGTGCTGGAACAGATGCACATAACTTAAGACCAGCGGATGTGACTTGGAATCAAAAAAGAGGAAATCTACCTTTTATTCAAGGACAAGGCTTTTCTGGAAAAGTTGAAAATGGTTGGTATCCAGGTGATGAATGGAAAGGTGATGTTGCCAGAATGATGATGTATATGTATTTAAGATATGACAATCAGTGTTTACCCACTAAAATTGCTATCGGAGAAATTAATGAATTAGATTCTAATATGATTGATTTATTACTTGATTGGAATGCCGAAGATCCGGTTTCACCAATTGAAGTAAAAAGAAATACTTATCATGGTGATACCCAGAATCCATATGCACAAGGAAACAGAAATCCTTTTATTGACAACCCGGATTTAGCTACACAAATATGGGGTGGTAAAAAGGCACAAAATCTTTGGCAGTAAAAACGGAAATTTTTGAATCACAATACATAAAGGCCTTTTTTAAAAAGGCCTTTTTTTTTCCCTATTTAACTTACCCTAAAATTAAATACCGTGTAAAATAACCAACAAACCCTTTAAGAGTCATTATTTTATCTTATATTTAAATTTAAGTTTTTTAAGCACATGAAAAAAGTACTCTATATCTTATTTAGTATTCTACTTCTTAGTCAAATAAGCTGTAGTAAATCAGATGATACAGTTATTGTAACCCCTCCACCGGTAGAAAAACCACCTTTACCACCGGTTGACCCTCCTACAAAACCTAACACAAATAACTACAAACCCATACAAGCCGATCAAATCGCTTATTATAAAGACATTGACTTTACCTTAAGGGGAAAAGAGTTACAAAACCAATTACACCGCTTATTAACAGATACCCAAACCACCTTGTCTTACACACCTGATATTTGGGAGGCCAGTAAAATTACCGATCAAGATCCAGATAATCCAGATAATGTACTGGTTATCTATGGTTGGCCAAATGGAGCATCTAAGGAACCAAAAAAAGTACGTTCCATGCCTAAGAGTGAAACAAATAACCAAGGAGGAAATGCTAATCGCAATAATAAGTGGGAAAGAGAACATGTTTATGCAAAGAGTTTAGCTATCCCCAAATTGGAAACAAAGTTTACCGTTGTTCCAAACGAACAACTAGATATAGCCTATATTGCAGGAAACGATGCACATAACCTTCGTCCGGTTAACGGAGCAATGAACCAAGATAGACTCAATAAGAAGTTTGCAGATGCCAAGGGTAACTCCCAAATTCTTAATGCCGGATATTGGTATCCTGGCGATGAATGGAAAGGAGATGTGGCCCGAATGATGATGTATATGTATGTGAGGTATCAACAACAATGTCTACCGGTAAATGTAGCTAGCCTACCCTTATTGGTTAATCCAGAAACCGGAGACAGAGACATGGTTAGGGTTCTGATGAAATGGAATGCCGAAGATCCGGTTTCAGACATAGAAAGAAAAAGAAATTCTTACCATGGTGATAAAAATAACCGTTATGCCCAAGGAAATAGAAATCCTTTTATCGATAATCCACATTTGGCAAATTTAATTTGGGGAGAACAAACCGACAAAGAATTAAATGCAGAATCCTTATGGGAGGTAATACAGTAATCCTACTTTTTTAAAATAAAAAAATCCCTTAACCTACAATAGTCTAGTTAAGGGATTTTTTTTTACCTACCTTTCAAATATGTATTAATAATCTCTAGTATATCTATTGGATTAGATAAGCGGCTTTTATTGTCTTGCAAAAATTCTAAATAGGTTAAAACAGCTTTTTGTAACTCATAAGAAAAACTTTTTGCATCCAACAAACACTTACTCCTTAGGTACAGTAAGTAACAAACCACATATGTTAAATAATTCTGAGCCTTTTCTACCTGGTTTAACTCCTTATAGCAAAAAGCTAAATTATTATATGAGACCACATATATCTGTAACAAAGGGATATTTAATTCTTTGCACCTAGTGGGGTAATTTTTAAGAACCTGAGCTCGGTATAAAGCTTGTTGGTATCCAACAATGGCTTGGTTATAATCTTCTTTAAAAAAACTAGCATTACTTATTTTGGTTATTTCTTGCCAGTAATTATGAATATGGCATAGGCATTTATCACTCATACTATCTTAAATTTTCATTGGCAAATTCCCAATTAACAATACTCCAAAATCCTTCTATAAACTTATCTCTAGCATTTCGGTAATCAATATAATAGGCATGTTCCCAAAGATCCAAAGCTAGTAGTGGTTTTTTATTATAAATCAAAGGATTCTGCGCATCCTTTAATTCCATTATCTGTAAAGATCCACTGTGATCTACAACAAGCCAAAGCCAACCCGAACCAAAAAAAGAAATTGCCTTTTGGGTAAATAGTTGCTTAAAGCTCGCAAAGTCTTTAAAGTCCCGATTGATTAATTCTTTAATTTTCCCAGTAGGAAACCCCTTTGAATCGGTAGTTAAACAATGCCAAAAAAAACTGTGATTCCAATGTTGTGCCGCATTGTTAAACACCGCAAAATCTTTATTCTTATAAGATTCTATAATAATTTGATCTACCTGCATAGCCTTATAAGCACTTTGTCTAATTAATTTGGCCAAATTAGAAACATACAAACTATGGTGTTTACCATAATGATAAGCAAAACACTCTGGAGTAATAATGGGAATAAAGGCATCACTTGCATAGGGAAGTGGAGCCAATTCATGGGTAATTTTCATGATGTTAAACTTTATAGTTAATTAAAAAAAAACAAGCAAGAACTAAAAAAGATAAACTACTTTTTATAGTTTAAACACACATTTAGCCTTGTCTAAATATTATATTAGCCAAATCTAATAAATATAATTTTAAAAAGATGATTTTTCCAACTAACTTTTTTTATTTAAATCTCCCAATAAAAGGTTTAATTTGCACCTATGTAGGGGAAGTTTTGCCATAAAATATTTTTTACTTTTACCCTACGAGTCTCAAAACGCTCTAATTAAATGAATCGCTTGCCTTTTAAGAGGTGATACAATGGTTTTTTTAATCTTATTGTCGCTTTATTTGAATCGTTATCTATAAATTCAACGGGATCCTCTAAAAACATTCACTGTTTATTAAAAACTGCTTTCTTATCTATACTTTGTTCACTAGCCTTGGTTTGTTTTAAATAAATGGGTAGTTAAGCCCTTTGGTTATCAAATAAAACAATCCACTAGTATCTAATAAGTTAGATTAGTTTTAATTAAAAAATAAAGGCCTCCCTCCGTTTTTGTATAAATCAAAAAAACGCTTTTATAAGGGTAAAGTACCGAAAAGCCCCCCCTTTGTTATTTCTTTACCTGTCAACTAGTTAATTTAAAGTATATCAAAAAAAAATGCTTAAAAGCATTTGTACTTTTAAGCATTTTCTTTTATTTAAAACAGTAAAAATTATTTACGTTTTTCAAACATTAATTCCTTTACTTTTTCTTTATCTTCCTTTTCCTTGTTTAAATCAAACATAGTACCAAAAACACGATCCCAAAAAGTATTACTTACACCAAATCCAAGTTCCTCATCTTTGTAGTGATGAAGGTGATGATTCCTCCAAAGAGGCTTCATAAACTTAAACGGCGGTGCAAAAGCGTGCATCGCATAATGCATTGAGGCGTAAAGTAAGTATCCAATCATAAATCCTGGAAAAAAGGCGTAAACATAAACACCTAAGATTAAATACTCTACACCAAAAATAATAGCAGCTAGTAAAATACTTGGTACCGGTGGCATAAAAAGACGTTGTCTATCTCTTGGGTAATGATGGTGATTGCCATGAAAAATGTAAGCTACTCGCTGTAAGGGTTTGTATTTACTGACCATGTGAAATAAATAACGATGAGCTAAATACTCAAAAAATGTCCAGAAAATAACACCACTAAAAAACAACACAACCATGGTTAATCCACTTAAAAAATACTTAGAATACCCTAGGTATAAAATATAAGATAACAAAGGTATATACATGGACCATATCACTGCAGGATGTCCTTTAGTTAACATTTCTAAATAAGGATTCTGGAAAATTCTTGCCTGTCCTTTATTGTTAATTTTCTCAAATTTCATAACTATATTAACTTAACTTTAAGCTAATATATAAATTTTACCATTTTAAAACAACACTGCCCCACGTAAAACCACTACCAAAGGCAGCTAAAACAACAATATCGCCTTGTTTTATTCTATCTTGCTCCCATGCCTGGGTTAATGCAATAGGAATAGAGGCGGCGGTGGTATTGCCAAAATACTGGATATTATTAAATACTTGCTTGTCGGTTAAGGCAAACTTTTGTTGAATATATTGGGAAATTCGCAAGTTGGCTTGATGCGGGATTAAAAGGTCGATATCATCAATCTTTAAACCATTTTTATCTAAGCCTTCTTGAATTACTTCACTAAAACGAACTACTGCATTTTTAAAAACAAACTGTCCGTTCATATATGGATAATAACTCACATCATCTTTATCTTGATCTTCTAAGATATCTGTTACCCATCTTCCACCCATTCCTGGAGCAATTAATGCTAATTCCTGGGCATACTCACCCTCGGAGTGTATATGAGTGGATAAAATTCCACTTTCATCATCCGATCTTGTTAAAATCGCCGCACCAGCACCATCTCCAAAAATAACAGACACTCCTCGACCTCTAGTGGTCATATCCAAACCTTTTGATTGCACCTCAGAACCAACCACAAGCACATTTTTATACATACCTGTTTTTATATACTGATCCGCTACAGATAAGGCGTAAACAAAACCAGAACATTGAGCGCGAATATCCAAAGCCGCTACCGTTTGTAATCCTAATTCTTTTTGTAGAGTTACGCCAGGACCTGGAAAATAATAATCTGGACTTAAAGTAGCAAAAACCACAAAATCAATATCTTTTGCAGTAACATTTGCTCTTTCCATGGCTATACGAGCTGCCTTTACTCCCATTCCAGAGGTGCTATCCTCTTTTAAAGTAACATGTCTACGCTCCTTAATACCGGTACGCTCTACAATCCACTGATCATTGGTATCCATGATCTTAGAAAGGTCATCATTTGTTACAATATTATCTGGAACATAATAACCTAAACCTGTAATTTTCGATCTGTACATATTCTTGACCTGATTTTTAATTATTCTGCAAAAGTAACAATTAAACAACAAAAAAAACAGGGTGAAAAATTAAAAATATCTATTAAAACAGTAGATTTCAATAATTTCGATTATATTCGTGCGACTAACCAAACCAATTTTTATATGAAAATAATTAAAAGTACTATTTTATCATTATTTTTTATCAGCGCCATGTACGCACAAGAAAACATTACTTATCAAAAACCTTCCGCCGAAATCTTAGAATTAGCTGAGTTTCAAAGAGCCCCAACGGTATCAATGGATAGTAAGATGGAGTATATGCTATTGTCTTACCGCGATACTTACAAAACCCTAGAAGACCTTAATTTAAATGACATTAAACTAGCTGGGTTACGTATCAATGTGGATGGTAATATTTCAAGTACAGTTACTTTTACTAATAATTTAAAAATTAAAAAAGTAAACGGCTCAGAAGAAATCCAAGTTAAAAACTTACCAGCAAACCCTCGAATTACAAACGTTACCTGGTCCCCAGACCAAAGTAAAATTGCATTTACCAATACCTTGGCTAATGGAACCGAATTATGGGTAATCGATGTAAAAACTGCTGTGGCAACTAAATTAACCGATGCTAATTTAAATGCTAACCTTGGAAACCCAATCTCTTGGTATAGCGATAACCAAAGAATTTTAGTTAACGTTATCCCTAGCAATAGAGCAAAATTAATTGATACAAGTAGAAACATCCCAGCCGGACCAATTGTATCGGTGAGTGAAGGGGTGGTTTCTTCAAATAGAACCTATCAGGATCTATTGAAAAACAAAACCGATGAGGCTAACTTTGAAACATTAGTATCCTCTGAGTTACATACTGTTGATATGCAAGGAAACAGTACATTGTTTAAAAAGAAAGATTTATTTGTATCGCAAAACTTCTCTCCTGATGGACAATATTTACTAATCACTACACTGCAAAAACCTTTCTCTTACTTGGTACCTCTTAATAGGTTCCCAATGAAAACCAGCGTTTTTGATTTACAAGGAAACTTAGTTAAAGTGGTTAACGAATTACCGTTAAACGAAGTGACTCCTAAAGGATTCATGGCAACAAGAGAAGGTAAAAGAATCATGGCTTGGAGATCAGACAAACCTGCTTCTTTATACTTTGTGGAGGCTCTAGATGGTGGAGATCCGGCTAATGAAGTTCCTTTTAGAGATCAACTATCTTCATGGGATGCTCCTTTTAACAATCAGCCAACCCCACTTATTAAGTTAAAGCAACGTTTCTCAAGAGTAATCTGGGGAGATGAACATTTAGCAGTTGCCTACGAACAGTGGTATGACACCAGAAATATCAAAGCTTTCCTTTTTGATCCAACAAAAGAAGATTCGACAGTTTTAATTCAAGATAGAAACTCACAAGACGCTTATAGCAATCCAGGTAGTTTTGAGCTTACTCGTAATAAATACGGAAAATATAGCTTACTTATTAATAAAGACAATCTGTATTTAGTAGGTGATGGATTTACAAAACAAGGACAATTCCCTTTTATTGATCAATTCAATACAAAAACACTAAAGACAAAACGTCTTTACCAATCTACTTATACCGATAAAAAGGAAACTATTTTAGGAATTGAAGATATTAAAAAAGGACTTGTACTAGTTTCTCTTCAATCCCCAACCCAATACCCGAATTACTATTTCTTAAATATTAATAAGAAAAATAGCTTAACGGCTATTACAGATTTCCAAAATCCTTTTAAAGCATTAGATGGAGTTCATAAAGAAATCATTACTTATTTAAGAGAAGATGGTCTTCCTTTATCAGGTACTTTATACCTACCTAAGGGATACGATAAAGAAAATAAAACAGAAAAACTTCCTCTTTTAATCTGGGCTTACCCAAGAGAATTTAAAGATAGAAACAGTGCTTCTCAAGTAACTAACAACTCCAATGCATTTACCTTCCCTAGCTATGGATCATTTATCTACTGGGTGAATAAAGGATATGCAGTGTTAGATGATGCTTCTTTCCCAATTGTTGGAGAGGGTACCCAAGAGCCTAATGATACCTTTGTGGAGCAATTAGTAGCAAATGGAAAAGCTGCTATTGATGCAGTGGATGCTTTAGGATATATTGATAGAAGTAGAGTTGGTGTAGGTGGTCACTCTTATGGCGCTTTTATGACAGCTAACTTACTTACTCATTCTGATTTATTTGCAGTGGGAATTGCTCGTAGTGGAGCTTACAATAGAACACTTACTCCTTTTGGATTCCAATCTGAGCAAAGAAATTACTGGGAGGTACCAGAGGTGTACAACACAATGTCTCCTTTTATGAATGCCAAACAAATGACTACTCCAATGTTATTAATACACGGAGAGGCTGATAACAACTCAGGTACTTTTACCCTACAAACTGAGCGTTATTTCCAAGCTTTAAAAGGTTTAGGTGCGCCAGTTAGAATGGTAATCCTACCTAAAGAAAGCCATGGTTATGTTGCTAAAGAGAATATCATGCACACCCTTTGGGAAACAGATCAATTCTTAGAAAAATATTTAAAGAATAAAGAATAATTAAATTCTAAGACTTTAAAAAAAAGGCGAACTCTACTTTATTTAGTAGAGTTCGCTTTTTTATGGGACCTGGTTACATTAGAGCTTTTAAGAATATAGATAGCAAAGAAAATTAATTACAGGTTTAACCTGAATCACAAAAATTAGCTAACACATTTTTATGCGTTAAAAACAAAAAATAACACCAACAAAAAACATACCCATAAAAAAACCCCGTATAACAATTTGTTACACAGGGTCCTATATCTATAAGCTTTTAAGGTGGTTTTTAAAATCTATTGGTATTTTTTTAAAGCCAGTTTTATAGGTGTTTCTGGTTCAATAAAAAGTGGACTATCAAAACAAATAAAACGATTAGGCTCTAATTCACATTTAATTAAATAACCGTCTCCTTTAAAGTAATTTTCTTTTACAACAACATCCAACTTGCCCTTTACATTACTACGCATTAATTGATGTGGGTAAACTAGCATTAACTCATCCTTTTCTGGGTTTTCTACAAAGTCTGAGAAATAAAGCTCATTGACCTCTCCAAACAAAGAAGCTACATATTTACTAATAGGATATTGATACACCTCGTTGGTAGGGCCAAAATCAACAATCTCTCCGTCTTTTAAAACCACAGTTTGATCGGCAAACCCCAAAGCATCTAAACTATCATGAGTAGCTACAATACAACTTATACCTTGTTGCTTTAAATAAGCAAATAATCCACGACGTAAAGAACTGCGCTTGGAATAATCAATATGAGCAAAAGGCTCATCTAATAACAATAACTCTGGATCACTTGCCAATACTCTAGCAATGGCAACACGTTGTTGTTGGCCACCACTTAAATTTTTCACCTTCTCTTGGGCAAAATTCTCTAGATCAACAATTTTTAAAAGCTCGGCAATACGCTCGGCTTTTTTATCCATATAAAAATTTGACAGATGTTTTCCTACGTTTTCCCATACCGTTGTATGCGGCATTAAATCGAAATCTTGCGCCAGATAATGCATACTATCAACCCCAGGAATTAAATTATAGGCCGGCCCAAGGATTTGTTTATTATTCCAATAAATTTCTCCTTTATCCAAATCATGTAGACCATAAATTAGCTTAAGCAAGGTACTTTTACCACATCCACTCTCTCCTATTAAAGCAACATGTTGGCCTTTATCTAAAACTAACTCTAAATCTTCTATAATAGTCTTTCCCGGTGTATAACTAAACGATATATTCTTAAGTACTAACATTATTAATTTTTATGAGTTACAAATATAACAATAATAACACATGCTTAGAAAAAACTACTTTTTTATATACCAACAAAACCCTAGTCTGTTTACAAAGAGTTACAAAACAACGAATTACAAAACAAAAACATACTTTTTTTTTATTTACCATTCAACTAAAGCTGCTGTAAAAACGCCATTATCGATATTTTTTATCTTTATTTACTACCATTTTTCAAAGACAAAAAATAGCATTATACTAGTTAAACCCACTGGTTTTAAAAACCATTATAATTACTTTAAATCTAAAAAAACATCCACCCTTTAGCCATAAAAAAAGTCTGTTTTTTATCTAGTTGATTAACAAAACAAAAAGGTAAAATTCCCTTAGCCTACTTTACAGGATATTTTAACCTATGAAAATAGAATATTAATTTTAACAAAAAAAGTATCCCTTTTAACTCCCAATTACAAAGACATCAAGCAAACTATTAAAAACTCCCTATCCCAACTAAGTTAATTGTAAACAAACAGCAAACACCTAAAGTTTATGTTCAATTTGTCACACAAACACCCTATAAGAGATCTTGTGAAATTAACAGAATTTTTATTTAATTAGTTCTGTGTACCCCCTAGATGAAAGTCTCTACTTTAAAATACACTACCCTTTAAGTTTAGAGTAAAAAAAAAGCTAAATAAAGTCATGTTGAATTTTTAACTATAACTTTATTTAGCTGAATTTTAATATATAATCTAATTAGCAAAAGCTAATGATGTGTTTTTATAAAAGTAAATTTTTACTATAGGCTACTATTTTATTTTTTATTTATAAAGCGTTTTTTTAACAAGTAGATACGCGGGTCCACAATTTTTTATAGAAATTTTTAAATGCTCTTTTACTTTGAACATGCAATTGGTGATTCACCCTGAAATTCATTTCCTTGTGAGCCAAGGTAAAGGCATCTACTCCTTGTTGATCTGCATAGGCTTGTATCATGATAGAGTACTGATTAAAAGGCAAGAAAATACGATTTAAATTCTTAACCATTCTTTTCTTAGTTGGCCTTTTAAACTTAAGGCGATTAATATCAATTAAATGAAACACATATTTATTATCCAAGCCTTTAGTTACTAACATATTGGAAACATGAAGATCATAATGAAACACCCTGTTTTGATGAAGCTTAAAAATAAACTCCCCCATTGCTTTTAAAAACTCCGTGTTATTATCTTGTTGTAAACAAGTATTAACCTCTTGGTGTTCTTGGTAGGCACTAATGAAATACGAACGCTGTAAGCTAAAAGTGTCATACTCCTCTATATAGGCAACCGGAAAGGGAGAATTAATAGACAAACTCAATAGCTCTAAAGCATTTTCATAGGAACGTTGTGCTTTTGATTTTCTAAAAAATCGGTAAATAAATTTATTTGCCAAAGTTACTTTTTCAAAAGACTTGACAACATATTTATCCGATGATTTAGGTTCTGAAAAAATCTTCACCCTATTCCTATTGTCTTGAACTACAATACCGTTTTTGTCAAAATTCTGTATAGTTTCTATTATAAACTCCCGCAGATGTACATAATCTTTATGTATTTTAATTCTTCTTTTCATACTATCAATCTTTTAATACACTTAATGGGTGTACCACTACTATAATTAATAATCACTTATTTATTTAAACACCCCTTGTAGGGCAAGAGCCAAACCAAGTAAACAGGGCCTTGTAAAGGCTAAATCTATCATCTACAAAGACGCAATTCAAAATAAATAAACACCTTTAAAAAAATCTTAGAGATTTTTTTCACCTAGCAAATTTCGACATTTTTAGTCAAAGAGCAATTTCCTTTCTAGGCTCAATTATGTTCAAAATGTCGCTTTTTTAATTTATCTTTGCTATCTAAAAGATTTAAAAATGCAATCATCTGCCCTTAAAAGAATCACGCTACAGAATTTTACAAATAAATTTTACAAAAACACCATTCAAGAGATCCCTGGATTTGTGATCTCCACAAGCAATATTATTGACACAAAACAAAACCTAGATTCAAAACACCCTTTTATTTTGGAGGGATTCATGCTGATTTTTTATAAAAAAGGTAGTGGTAGTATTAAAGTGAATTTAAAACAATACCAAGTTAAACCAAATATGGTTTTACTTGCCCCGCGAAATTTCATATTACAAGCCGAGGATAAAAGTGAAGATTTACAAGCTGATTTTATTTTTTTTGATTTTGATTTTATTGCCGATATGAAACTTCACGCGCAACTCAGTGAAATTCCCAGAGCTATTCAACAACAAGCTGTTTTAGAACTTCAACCAGAGGAATTTCAAGAACTTTGCAGTATTCATGATTTAATTCTTTTACAATTCAAACACGCCGATCAGTACAAGGTTTGTATTATTAAAACCCTATTATATGCCATTGTATATAAGCTTTTACAGCATTACTCCATAAAAATCACAAAGAATATTAATCAACCCGAATCACGAGAACAACAAATTTACACCCAGTTTCTATCCCTTTTATTTAAACACTATAAAACCCAGCGATCCATTAATTTCTATGCTGAAAAGCTTCATCTTTCTCCTAAGTATTTTTCTAAAATGATTAAAAAAATAGAAGGTATTTCAGCCCTACAATGGATAGAGCAAATGGTTATTATGGGGGCTAAAGCAATGTTAAAAAACACCTCGTTGTCTATGATGGAAATCTCCGAGGAGCTTAGTTTTCCAAATCCTTCGTTTTTTGGAACCTATTTTAAAAAGCGTGTAGGAGTAACTCCCTTAGAATTTAGAAACAATGCAGATATAAACTGTGAATCCGCTTTTGGAAACGATTGTGAATTTACACAAAACACACACAAGTTAAAACCTCAAAAACCAAAAGACTAACCACAATAAGTAAATACTATAACAGATTGCCGTTTTATTTTAATTACATATGCAATTTGTTTATTAACTTCGCACCAAATTAATTTACCAATAAGGCCAATTAACTTAATAAAGCACAGTCTTTTAAATAAATAAAAAAAACATAGACTTTGAGAAAGAGTATCTTACTTATATTATTACTATCGTTTTTATACCAAAACACATCTAGCTTTTGGATAATAACTTGGTTTTATATAGATCGAGATTATATTGCTCAAAATGTTTGTGTCAACCGTTTTCAAGCGGATTCTACCTGTAAGGGAAGTTGTTATTTGAAAAGCGAATTAACCGCCGAATCAGACAAAAAACCCGACTTACCAAACTTGACTATAAAACAAACCCAACCTTTGTTTTACCAAAATATAACCTCACTTACAAGTGATAATCTCCCCAGCTACTTTAAGGTGATATATCCTAAGTATTTAGATGCCTTTTTTAAAGATAATTTGATTTTCGGGGTTTTTGAACCACCCGAGAATCTTGTTACTCCACTGCGTTTAATTTCCTAGTTCTATCAAGGCCTAAGCCTTTATAACAATGGATAATTTATTCAAACAAAAAGGTAAAACCACTCTATAGTATGCAAACAAATACTTTATCGGTATGCCATATAGGTTTGTTTGATAATTCGAAAGATTTTTGGATAGGTGATCTACAAGATATTAAAAGTAGATACCCGGTCTTAGAATCGGCCCATATACATACTTTTTACAGCATATTACTGGTAGAGAAAGCTACCGGTGAGGTAACTATTGACCATAAAAAAGTAGATGTAACTTGCAGCCAAGCAATTATTTTAAAACCTGATTGCATCCATAAAATACAGCTTGACCCAATTTCAAAGGGCCAAATAATATGCTTTACCAAAGAGTTTTTCTCTCTAAGATATAACACCAATGTACTTGGACAATTTTCATTTTTAAATCAAAATACGCCAATTCAAATTAAGTTATTAAAACAAGATTTTGATGTACTGCTACCGGTATGTAATCAAATCAAGCAAGAGTTAACCAACAAGCAAAAAAGCTATGTAAAAATGCTGCGCTCTTATTTGAATATTGTTTTAATTCATTTAGATAGAAACGCTACTCCTTGTAAAGCACCTATATTGGTAAGCCCTACTAAAGAAAAAGTACAGCAGTATCAAAAACTAATAGAAATACATTTTAAAACCCTAAAAAAACCTTCAGACTATGCAGACTTGCTTCATATAAGTACAAACTACTTAAATAAAATATGCAAAACAATCGTTGGCCAAACCTCCGGGAGTTTAATACAAAATCACGTTGTTTTACAGGCCCAACGTTTACTTAGTTACACTAGTTATTCCATTAATGAAATTGCAGATCAACTAGGCTATGAGCATACCTCTTATTTTGTAACCTTGTTTAAAAAAGCAACCAAGCAAACCCCTGAGGCATATCGAAAAGACCAATTACATCGATAAAAAATAATTATAAATTACCTTATTGTCATTTTTTTATTAAAAATGCTATTAATAAGCTTATTTACATGAAATTAACTACCATATTCTTATCGCTTTTTATGCTATTCAAACCCATGATTGTGGTTGTTGAATATGTGGTTTTATATGATTATATCACCCAGGAACTCTGTGTGAATAAACAACAAGAAGATTTACAATGTAATGGGAAATGCTATTTAAGTAAACAACTAACAAAAGCTTTTGATACAGAACAAACCGACAAAAAATCTGGTTTATCTTGGTCTTTAATAGGCCTATCTTTTGTTGAAAAAATTTGTGATTACAGCATTTTTACCCCTGTTACACCATATGGATTTAAAGTCTTTATTTATCCAAAAAACAACTACTTCCTTTATATATATAACTCTTTGTTTAGACCACCTGTCTAGAGTTGTTTATTTTTCCTTTTTATAAGTATCCTATTTCTTTGTAACCTTAACAAGGTTTACTTACTTGGTTTGTAAAAACACAACCAAGAGGTTTTTAGTGCCTCTAGTTTTTACTTACCTAAACCACCTGTATACAACCAAGAGCTGCTTTTGATTTATTTTTTTAGGCCAAAAGTCTGCGTAAAGCATTGGTGGTAGAGGATTCTATACAACAATTTTACACGTACTGATTTTCAATTCTACTTTTGATTTAAACCATGAGAATAATACCTTATTTGCTAGCTGCTTTACTTTTGTTTACAGCCTGCACATTGGATAAAGCCAATTATGATTCTGATACAAATATACAAGACCCAACACAAGAGGTTTTTAAAACTGCTTACCGTTTTAATACCGGTCCATACACAATTGATATTCAAACAATCAATGCTACTTTTCACAAAGGCTACAACCCTATAGTGGTGAAAATTACAGACCAAAACACCAAACAACCCGTAAGGTTAGACAAAGTAACCTTACTTCCTTTTTATCAAACTCAAAGCCAAGATTTAGATTCATGCCCGAATCAGTTTGAATTAACCCCCGATCAAACTCCAGGTGTTTACAATGGATTTAGTGTCTTTACCCATACAAGTGAGACAACAAATTGGCAATTACTCTTTGGCTTAACACACCAAGATAAATCTTTTATGCACCAAGTTGCTATACAGGTTTACAAACAAAGCAACCTTAATTTAAATATGACCAGTTTCACCGGGGTTGATAACCAAGATTATCTTCTGGCTTTGGTTAGTCCAAGAAAGCCTACGATTTCAAAAAACCCACTAAAGGCAGTTTTGTATAAAAAAGATAAAAGTGTTTTAAAACACATCGATGCTATTTTTGATTTATCTAAAAGCTATCAAAGACTCGATGATCATAAATTATTATTGGATCCACGCATGCCTGAGGCATCTATGGGGAATCACTCCTCCCCTAACAATATAGACTTAAGCCAACAAAGCGATGGGTACTACCACGGGATTGTTAATTATACCATGAGCGGCAATTGGACGTTGAATTTTATTTTAAAATCTCCTACCAATCAAACCCTTAAAGGCACCATTGTACCTAGTGATTTTACCCCAGGGGTACCCGGGGTGAAAAGTGATTTACATATTGATATTTTATTTTAAAATTATAATGAAAAAAATTCTATTCCTTTTATTGTCTTTTTTGTCTTTTATTGGTGTTTTTGCTCAGCACTCTGTTTTGTTAAACGACACCACCTCAACGCAATTACAACAGATTAACCTAGTGGTTAAAAAGCAAAAAGAACTACAAGGCTCATATAAGAAAAATGCTACAATAGATGAAATACTGGCCGATTCACCCCAAATTAGCTTTATAAAAAAAGGTGCCTATGCTTTTGAACCCCTATTAAATAATATGAGTAGCGAACGCTCAAGTATAACCATTGATGGTATGCACATCTTTGGAGCTTGTGTGGATAAAATGGATCCGGTGAGCTCGTATTTGGAAACCAATAATATATCTTCTATTGAAATAAACTCTGGACAAAAAGGCAATAGTAATGGACCTACTTTAGCCGGAAATATAGACTTTAAAACAAGTAGTTTAACCTTCTATGATTTAAATACATGGAATGCAACTTATCAAACTGGCTTTGAATTCAACAACAAGCAATACTATAACCTAGCCCAAATTAGTTTCGGCTCGAAAAGATTTGCTATTTCAGGGAGTTTTTCTTATCGAAAAGCCGATAATTACACAGACGGAAATAATAAAGAATTACAGCATTCACAATACAAAAAACTCAACGCTTCTTTAAAAGTTGCCTATAAAACTTCCCCGGGATCTAAATTGCAATTTGAAACTATCTTTGATCAGGCCAAAGATGTAGGTTTTGCTGCCCTACCCATGGATCTGTGGCTTTCAAGAGCGATGATAAACGCTCTGAATTATGATGTAGAATTTGAAAATAGATTTATTGACACCTGGCAAAACAAACTGTATTTTAATGCTGTGGAGCATTATATGGATGATACCAAAAGGCCTGAGAATTTAGTGCATATGGACATGCCAGGTTGGAGCACAACCTATGGGTTGTTATCCGCGGCTAAGTTCAATAAAAACAACTACTACTTAGATTTACAACTAAATGCCTACCAGAATTTATCCATTGCCGAGATGCATATGTATCCTCTTGATAGTTCAAAACCAACAATGTTTGCCTATAGCTGGCCTTATGTAACTACAAAATACGCCGGAGTATCCCTTAACAACACCTTAGAACTAACTACCCATAGCCAACTTAATCTAGGGGCAAGCTTGGGTGTACATTATAATTACTCTAAGTATTCGGAGTTTAATAAAATATTCTACCCTGAATCCTCTAATCAAAAAACAAGATTCCTACCTAGTATACAAACAAGCTATACCCAAAATTTCAAGGACTTTTCTTTAGAATTAGGCACAGGTTATGCCCATCGGGCACCATCGGTATCCGAAGGATATGGATATTATATCTATAATAGTTATGATAGATATGATTATATAGGAAATCCGGATTTGAAAAATGAAATATCCTATGAGCTTAATTTTGGTGTAACCTATAAGAGTTCGAAAGCAATGTTACAAACCAAGGTTAATTACTTTCATATCCAAAATTACATCGTGGGAGAAATACTTTCTTTAGGTAGTCCGATGAACTATCAAAGTGTCGGGGTTAAAGGGTATACTTCTTTAAAGTACGCCACGATCTTTAATATCTCCTTTACAGCAGATTATAAGATTCTCGCAAATTTAAACTGGCGCACAACTCTACTCTACGCAAGAGCAAAAGATAACAAAGGGGTTAATCTACCTTTTATAAGACCATTACACTTTAATTCAGCTTTACAATATCACTACAAAACCTTGGTGGTAAAAGCCGGCGTAAACTCCGATGCAAGACAAAAGGACTTTAGTCCAACCTATGGCGAGAATCAAGCAAGTGGATACGTTTTGTTTGATGCCTCTATGGATTATGGTTTTTATCTATCGAATTACAAATTAACCTTAGAGGTAGGTGTAGAGAATCTGTTTAATAAATACTACACAACATATGCCGATTGGGGCAATATACCAAGAATGGGGAGAAATGTATTTACCTCTTTAAAATTTGTTTTATAAAATCAATTAATATTTATACCTATGAAAAACTTTAAAAAGTATTTTGGATTAACTGCTATTTTATTAGCAATGGCTTCTTGTTCAAGTGACGATAATCAAAGCGTTATGCCAAATGATATTGTACTGGAGTTTGAAAACACATTTAAACAACAACCTCTTGTTTTATCTCAAAGTGCAAACTCACCAGGAACTATTAACATTTCTGAAAAAGGACAATCACACCATTTTAAAGAATTAAAATACGTTATTAGTAATATCCGATTAGTAGATGATAAAGGCCAGGAATTTGCGTATTATACAAACAATCTAGACAAGGGAGCCTTTGTAATTGACCAAAGCCAAGAGGCTAGTTTGAAAAACATACTGCAAAACATCCCCGTTAATACCTACATCCAAATAAAATTTGGCTTAGGAGTAAAACATGAATTAAATACCTTAGATGAGTTAAGGTTCCCTGAATTTTATAAAAAAGCAGGAGCCAATGATACCCAAATGATGTGGGAATGGGGAACCGGTTATAGATTTACAAAAATAGAAGGTTATTACCAAGAACAAAACAGTGAGCTTTCTATTCACACGGGAAGCACTCTGGATAAGGATCAAGATGAACAATTAATTCAAGGAGTTGATGCCTACCGCGATGTAATTTTGAATTTACCTGTAAAAAACCTTGGTCAAAACCAGTTATCTAAAATAAAAATCCAAGCAGATTTAGATAAATTACTTAGTGGTAAAACACATTCAATAGAACTTAAATCAGGAAACGGTCCACAGGACAATGCTACACCTAATGTACATTCTGCGGTTCAAATGATGAAATTCGTTGATAATATTGCAGGTGATCAAAGTCTTGATAACCCAGGTATGTTTAGTGTAATTGAGCTTAAGTAGGCTTTTTTATATATGTTCTACGACCATTATTTTTATAATGGTTGTAGAGCTTAAAACCAAAGCTTTTTGTTTTTATAATTTTTTTTCCCATGTCCAAATTCCATTTTCTAAAGTTTTTTGTTGTTCTACTGGTTTTAAACTCGTGTACAAGTCCAAGTTATGAGCCTATTGTTTATCAAAATCCATTAATAGATTTGGATATTCCAATAGATTTCCCCCCAATAAATAGCGCAGCTAGTCAAAACATGCCTACAAAGTATGGAGTAGAACTTGGTAAAAAACTTTTTTTTGACACTAGATTAAGTAAAGACAATACGGTTTCATGTGCCAGTTGTCATCAACAAAAGTTTGCCTATAGCGATAATCTACCCCAAGCAAAAGGTGTTAAGGGGCGTATTGGACTTCGAAATACCCCCAGTATACAAAACTTACTATTTTCCACCCATTACAATTGGGATGGAAGTAAACAATCTTTGATCACCCAAGCCATCGTACCTATTATAACACCAGAGGAAATGGATTCTAGCATTTTACAGGTAATCGATAAGATTAAAAATGACCCTAGTTATCAAAATCTCTTTAAAAAAGCCTTTAAAGATGCTCAAATAACTCCCCAGAACATTTATAAGAGTTTGGCTCAATATCAATATAGCTTAATATCCGCAAATAGCCTTTATGATAAGGTTATTAACAAACAAGCCGAATTCACCCCTTTACAGGCTAAAGGACAAGAAGTCTTCACACACAAATGCAGTATGTGTCATACCCCAGGACTATTTACAGATCAAAGCTTTAGGAATATTGGCTTTCCTATTAACCCAAACACCAATGAGGCTGGAAGAGCCCGAGTAACCGGAGAGTTAAAGGATTATATGAGCTTTAAAGTACCCACTCTTAGAAACATTGTTTTGACAGCACCCTATGGAAGCTTTGGCCAATTTGAAACCCTAGAACAACTATTAGACTACTTAAGTAACGGGGTATTACCCATGGAAAACTTGGACCCTATATTAAAACAAAATGGCAATCGCATTGCTTTGAGTGAACAAGAAAAACAGGCTCTAATTGAATTCATGTCCACATTAACAGACCTAGATTTTATAAACCAAACCCATTAAAAATCTATAACATCACTACTAACTATCTTTGCTAGAAATCTGATCTGTAAGTAGGTCAATAAAATCACTAATAAATCGATCTCTTGTTTGTTCAGATAATAAATCAATCGAGAGAAAAGGATTCAAATCCTCTAGTTCTACTAATAAAAGCTCACCTTGTTTTGTGCGACAAGCATCAACACGAGTAATTCCCGCTTTGATATTGTTCCATTTTATAAACTCTAAGGCAAAACTCAAATCACTTTCACTGGGAGTGTATTGTTTAAGCTCCCAACGCTTTTGTTTATCTGGTGCATATAAAGCATAGGCAAACGCGTTGTTTAAAAAATAAAACGATACTTCGTACTGGAAATCTATATATGGTTGAATAAGCTTATCCACTGGATTTAATTCAAATAGTTCTTCTTTAGTTAAAAACTCTAATCCAATGGAATCCGCACCATTTTTTAATTTTACTACGTATTTTTGAAAATCGCCAATACGCTCTATTTCCTTTATACTTTCTATGGTTGGAATCACCTGATACCCCAAAAGAGTTAAATCTAGTAAATACTGCTTGCCCTTTATATCAGCTTTACCATCAAAAGAATTAGAAGTTAAGATATTGTGTTGTTTGACCCGCTCGACAAATAAATCAAAATAACTCTGGTAGTTTAACACCGAACCAGTATTTCTAAATACAATCAAATCAGCAAGATCTAAGTAAGAAATGGCCTGTTGGGGATGGGCAATAAGAATATTAAAGTGATCTTTTAATTTACCGGTAATATATAAGTCTTCTTTATAATATTCACGGCCATTGGCCTTGTAATACAAGTCGGTTAAATACAATATAGTTTTCATAATTATTGGTTAATGGGTTAATGGGTAGTTATTTTAAACAAAAGAAGATTTAAAATTAATCTTTTCAATAAGCCAAGACTAAAGTTCTTATAAAATCTAAGGCTCTTTGATTTTACAAAACTAAAAAAAAATAAAAAAGTTTAGGAGTGGTTCTATACAATTAAAACTACTTAAAAATATTCTACTTATTTTTAAAATTTTAAAAAAATAATATAAACACTTTTTTAATTAACTCAAAAGGGCCTTTATCACAAATAATGCCTAAAATCGTGACATATAGAAATCTCTTTTCATGAATCAATCTACTGTTAATCAGACAGTAGATAAGATTTTCAAATCTAAGAGAGGAGATTTTTTTTGTCGCTACTGATTATATAAAATATGACACAGCTCACAATATTCGACAAGTACTATCTGGTTTAGAAAAAGAAAAACTTCCTGAACGATTAGCCCATGGTATTTATCTTCATACAAATGAATCATATCTGCAAAATATAATTGGCAAGATTTTTATAAAGCCAGTTCCCTATATTTTTAATTTACCTGTTTGTCAATAAATTGGACTGTAGTTATTGTATTAAAGTAGGCTTGAAAAACCAATCTATTATAACAGACATAAAAACTATTATAGCCCAATCTAAATAAAGGGCTATAGGTGCTTTTGACCACCAGCGGATCCTAATGTATTGGGATATTGGCAAACGTATTTTTCAAGAACAGCAGCAAGGCAAAGACAGGGGTGGATTTCGGAAAATATCTTACAGAGTATATTGCCAAAGAATTAAAACCCGAATATGATAACGGATACTTAAAAGAAGAAAATTGAGTTATTTTGTCAATTATACCGTAGATTTTACACTGTGCATGCACTGTATGCACAATTGAGCTGGAGCCAATATAAATTACTCATAAGGCTTGAAAGCCAAGATAAAATTGACTTTTGTATTGCCGAAATCCTAAAGAATAACTGGACGGTATGTCAATATAGAAAGACAGATTTACAGCAGTCTATACAAACGTCTTTTGTTAGCAATGATAAAGAAAGTGTATGGATTGTTTTTAAAAAAAGAAAAACAACCCTCTGATATCAAAGAGATTATTAAAGACCCAATGTATGTGAAGTTTTTAGCATTGAAAACAGAAGGTTTGTACTACCAAAGAGATTGGGAATATGCTATTATCAAATATTTACAAGAGTTTTTATTGGAGTTGGGCAAAGGATTTTTTTTCGTAATAAGGCAGAAAAAAACAAATCTTAACGGCGATGAATTCTTTGTAAACTTGGTGTTTTTCAACCCATTACTACAATACTTTGTCATCATTGAAATCAAAACGATCAAACTACAACAACAGCACATTGGGGCAGTTATAAATGTATGTGAACTATTATAACACAATGGAAAAACTACCTTAAAAAAAGCCGACAATTGGTATTTTACTTTGCGCCAATAAAAATGATATGTTTGCAAAATTCACATTACCCGAGCAACAAAAGCAAATCATTGCAAGTCAATACAAATTGTACCTACCAACGCAAAAGCAGTTGTTGGAGCAAGTAAAAAAGGAATTGGAAAGTTTTAAAAGCAATACACTAATTTACATTTCTTATAGGATAAAATTAATTTTATGACAAAGTTTACGGTACAGTGTCATAAATAAGCATAGATAGTAAGTTTATCTTCTGCGATGACCTGAACAATACGAGAAAGTATCTTATGATGCTCAGGATCTATATACACCGATTTCCCATGACGTGCTGTGCTTTTGACATCTTTAAAAAGAGTTCTTCATAATTCGTTGAATCGCATTCTTTAGTAGAGTCCTGTTCTTTTTTTTACCCGATTTTGTTTCTTTGGTCCATCCACAGTATCTTCCTCTTCATCTCTTATACCAGTAGCATTGAGTTCAGCCTCTGTAAATCCATTAGGTTTTAGTCCATCCACCATTAGTGCCATCATGGCGTCCTCATCAATAGCACGTTTCTTTTTAAATTCTTCGTTCATAACTTCTCGTTTTTTATCTGTTTATAATTCTGTCTTTTTATCTATGCTGTTAGTTAAATCTTATGTTGTCCTTTTAGTTTGCCAGACATCAAACCGTGTAAAGATTTTATCAACAGTCTATTTGTGTGTTTATTCGTTGGGAGCTATGTAAAGTCATAGCTACGATATTGTGTTTGTCCAACCAAAACATTGCTTAGACAAATAACTAGATATATAGATTCACTATTTAAAAACAGGTTTTTTATGAGTTTATTTGGCGTTTACTAATAGGTGAATAAACAGTATTCATATTATAAAAAACATATTGGAAATATGTTGAAAAAGTTACCGAAAAGGTAACAGCAAGTTATGTTTTGAGGCACTCGAAATTACATTTGTGCCATCAAAACGACTTGCTCTTGCAGAGGGCTGGAAAACTACTCCGAAGTCGCTAGTTTTGTGTTTAAATTGTTGATAGACTCAAAATATTAAGGGGTTTATTAAATTTTAATTCCTTTTTAAATTAGAAATGTTTAATTTAGATTTCTTTGTTTTTTTTTAAACACAAATAAATTCAAATTCACAATAATAAAATGAGCATTAAAGAAGATATTCATGTACTTTTTAAAAAAAACACTGGTTATGCTGAACCTGAACATGCAATAAATCAGTCTGAATCATTAAAATCTTTATCCGTTGATCTTTACACTGATTCAAAAAGGTTTGTTTATGAATTACTACAAAATGCTGATGACTCAGTAATACCAGGAGTGTCTGTAGAGGTGGGAATAAGACTTTTCGATGATTTTTTAGTCGTAGCGCATACTGGTAAACCGTTTGACAAAAGAGATTTGCGAGGCATCTGCGGTGTTAGCGACGGAACTAAAAAAAAGTCATTTGAAAAAACAGGTTATAAAGGTATAGGTTTTAAAGCTGTATTTGGACAATCAGATAAAGTAGTTATTTATTCAAATGGAGATTATTTTAGGTTTGATTCAAATTATACTTTCGGGTGGAATACTAAATGGGGAGATAATCAACGAAAATGGGAAATAGATAATGATAGACTGTTTTATTATCCTTGGCAGATTATACCAATATATACCGAACCCGAAGAGATTGATGAAAGAATCAACGCCTTTATAAGTGATGGTGGATTTACTGTAGCAACAATTATTTTATTGTCAAAAGGCAAAGATGATGTAAAAAAAGCAGTTGAAGAATTATCATCAAATGTCAATATGTTTTTATTTCTTAAAAACATACAAGAATTAGACTTTAACATAGCGACTCCAAATATTATTACGCTAAATAGAGAGCAAGATTCTACATATGTTGAAATTAAACACAATGGAAATACTAAATTTTCATGGATAATTAGATCGGTTAAAATACAAGTTCCAACAGAAATAAGCATAAAATTAAAAGAAGAAAAGAATATCCCAGATAAACTTTTGAATGCTACTGAAACAGAGTTAACATTTGCAGCAAAAATAGATCAAGATACTATTCAAAAGTTAAGCATTGATGAGAGATTACTTTATTCATATCTTCCTACAGAAGAAAGAAAATATGCTTTTCCTGTCTTAGTCAATGGTAGCTTTGTGATGGGTGCAAACAGGGAAACATTACATGAAGACTCTAAATGGAATAATTGGCTCTTTGAAAATATTCCTGCTGAATTATTAAAATGGATATCAGAATTGGTAAGAGAAAAATTTGGACAGAGCGCTTATGAATTGATACCAATAAAACCATCTATCAGCAATCTTTTAACTTCATCTTATCAAAATGGTTTATCAAGAGCACTCAATTCAATTCCTTTTATTATTTCGAATAAAAATGAATTAATTAGAGCTAATCAGGCAATAATCGATATTACTTCAATGTCAAAAAGAACTTTTATCACCGAAGGAGCTACAAGAGAATTTGTCATTGGTAAAAATAACATCCAAACAATTCATACAAATCCTTTTCTACCTTACACAGGATATGTACAAATTTTGAAAAATAGTGGTGTTTCTGTTTTTGATTGGGAAGATGTGCCAAAATTGTTAGAATCTAGTGCTTTTCAAAAAAGGCATTCAAGTAATGATAATATTCAGCTAATTCAGTTTTTTAAACAACAATGCGAAATAGAGAATCCAAAAAATATTAATGAAAATAGAATAAAGGGTTGGTCTTTTATTCTCGATCATAAAAGGAATATTCTTTCTCCATCAAACATTTATTTTCCAACACCTGACGATGAAAATTGGGATGACCCCGACAGTGAAATTTCGTTTTTGCATGCAGATGTTCAAAAATTTTTACTCCAAAATCCTGAAACAAGAAATTGGTTAGAAAAGATAGGTGTAACTGAAAAAACAGATCTTTCTTATCTCAGAAAAACTATCATTGCTAATGCATCTGTGTATAGTACTCTCGAAAATACATTGGGTACAATAGCGACCATTTTTAGTCTCTATACTAAAAATGAAATTGGCAAAGATGAGCTAGAAAAACTTTCTGAACTAAAACTATTAACCAGTAAAGGCAGTCTATTATCAGCAAGACTCTGTTATTTTTCCGACACCTATAATCCAAGGCTTAAATTACAGACGGAGTTCCAGGATGATATTTTTATTAGTGAAAGCTATTTGTCTGATAATGCTGAAAAAGATGAGTGGAAACGCTTTTTTAAAATGATGGGTGTAAAAGATGGTATAACAGCTATACCATATCCTAAAACGAGTAAGTTAGAGTTAACTCGACAATATCAATTTTTAAATGATTATTTCGAAAAAGAAGATAAATATTTTACACCTTTTCTATCAACATTTCAAGCCAATGAATATTCAGGATTAATAACTTTACTTTTTCTTGCCAAATCCAATAATATCAAATTTTTAAAAATATTCTGGTCAGATGTTATTAAAAATATAAGTGTTGAAGATTTTAATACTCCAGCAATTGCTTATTGGGGTAGATCTGGATTTCCGGGAAGAAACGATGGTGATCCAGTTCAAAATTATTTAGAGTGGTATATTCAAAATAATGATTGCCTTCCTACTTTGATGGATACATGTAAAAATACAAGCGAAGTATATTTAAACACTGAAGACATTTCAACTGTAGCGGGACACTATTTACCAGTATTTTTTAATGATGATTTAACTCAAGATTGGAAAGCCTTTTTTAATTTCAAAACAAAATTATCTTTAGAAGATCATTTAGAAATATTAAAGAAGATAGCTTCTGATCTAAACAGGGAGGGCAAAGTAAAGAAGGAGAACATCACACGTATCCAATTAATATACAAAGCCCTACTTGATCAATGTATTAATTGGAGTTCGGAAGATATTTTAAAAGTTGATAAATGGGCTACAGATGGTTATCTACTTGGCACGAAAGGCTTCTTTTTTGAATGTCATTCACTTAATTTTTTCATAGATGGTAATGAATCAATTTTTCAAGATCAATTACCTTTTTTATCTGTTAACGCGGAAAACAGTCAATCGCCAGCACTCGAGTCATTTTTAAATTGTTTTAAAATAAAAATGCTGAAAGAAAGTGATTTTAAATTGATATATTCTCAAAAAGAAATTTGTTCGGATCTGATTGATAAGTTGAATTCAATTGTTCCTTACTTCATAGAGTGGATTAAAAATCAGTCAACCGATTATGATACCAGAGATTCACTAGAAAATCTTGAGCGAAAAATTAATGAACTTAATGTTTTTCAAGCTGATGAGCTCAAAATTAAACATGCCGATGTTGATTTTATAAAGAATGTAAATGTTCATTTTAATAACTTAAACCTTTTTGTCACAAATCCGTGGAATAGCAATAGTGTTTTACTGAAATTACCTGAAACCCTATGCCGATATTTTTATCTGTTGGGTCACGAAAAGAAATTGGACTTTTTGCTAAGATCAAGCAAGGGTGAAATACAGCAACATTTTACTCAAGAAAATATTGATATCCCTGAAAAAGTTAGTAGTACAGATACTACACCTAATATTGAAAACAATCACGATGACTTTCATCAAGTAAAAGGAACAATTGATAAATCTATTATACCTTCCGATTTCTATCATTTATCAAAGTCCGATTTTGACTCATTAAATTATGCCAAAAGTATTATAAATAGAGCTGTAAAGAATGTTATTAAATATCTTCAAACCCTTTCAGAATATGATTGTAATGAATATTATATAATTGCAGAAAGTGTAATCGGAGGCATTAAAAAAAATGGAAATGAAATAACAGTTGTAGCAAGACCATCCGATGATAATTTCATCTTGTTATACTATACATCGGAGTTTGATGTTCTTGAATATGTCGATGCTGAATTATGGTGTGAAGACGGCTTACACGAACCTAAACAAGTAACATTGGGTCAGTTACTAAAGAAAACGGGTATTAATAAAATTCCAGTGAAGAATATTCATGTTTCTCACTCAGAACTTGATGCACTACTAACTACTCCCAAGAATGAAGAATTAGAATTTAATGCAGTTCCATTTGTTCCGCAAAAGATAGCTCAAATTATTTCATCATTTGCAAATACTAATGGGGGATCATTGATTTTTGGAATTAAGGAGATAAATCCGAATAACAATGAGATGGTAGGTCTAAGTAATGATTTCAGAATTGATGAAATCACTAAAAAAGCGATTTCATTACTTCAACCTATTCCACATATAGAATATGACTGGGTACAGATAGCAGATAAATCTATTTTTATGATCAAGACTACTAAATCAGAAACTGATATTTTACTTGACAACAAAAAATACATAAGAAAGCAATCTAAATCATTTGTAGAAGAAACATCAGCCGAATCTGGAATAACATTACATGTTCCAAGCTTTAATAAAACAATTGCAATTATAATTGGGATTGAAGACTATTTTCCAAAAAACAATATATCACCTGTTAAGTATGCAAATTCTGACTGCCAAAAGTTTAAGGATATACTAATAAACAATTTAGACGTAAAAGAAGATGAAATCTACACGTTTATAAATGAAGAGGCTCTGAAAAATTCAATAGAGTATGAGTTAAAACAACTCTTTCATTACTTAACCGAAACTGATCGATTAATTTTTTATTATGTAGGACATGGCTTTCATAATGGTATAACTAATTATTTATCAACTTACGATATGCATAAAAGTAACATACCTGGAACGGCAGTTTCATTAAGAACAATTTTATTAGATCCACTACAAAAATCTAAATGCAAAAATGCACTTATTTTTATAGATGCCTGCGCTCAAAGTTTTCAAGATGAAAATGAGAGAAACCAAGTTTCTAATATCAACGATGAAGAGCTAGTATTACTTTCTAATGATTTCCCACATTATGCTACATTTTTATCGTGTCAATCAGGGCAAAGTTCATATTCAAGTGACAATTTAAAGAATGGTATATGGACATATCATCTCGTAGAAGGCATAAGTGGTAATATCCCTAAAGTAATTAAAGCTAATAAATATATAACGGATAGATTACTCAGCGACTATCTTTCAATCAATGTAGCCGAATATACAATGAATGAACTGGGAAAACATCAAAATCCAAAAACAATATTTGATTCAAGCTTTGAAAATGTTATTACAACGTCAGATATCAAGTAATATTTAATGTTTAAATAATACATTTAACAAAAAGCCTGTAAATTATTTTTGCATGCTCTAATATTTCTTGTTAGATAACATTTATCTTTTATTTATATTAACATGAATTTCAATGATTTATTTTTTAAAAATTTGTTATTAAAGTAATCATTAAGTAGTATATTTATTTCAGAATCAAAAACGATTCCAATCATAGTTCATAGTTTAAAGCTTTCGTAATTAGATGTTCTCAACAAATCAAAAGAGTGAAGCTCCCTATTTATAAAGTATACAAGATAAAAGAGGTAAACCCTCTTTCTCCACAACATAAATAGCATTATTACCTTATAAAGGTTTCAAAACAAGACAAAAACCTGCAGATTGATTAATTTAGACATGCCCCAAAAAGTTAGACACTTTTTGGGGCATTTTTTATGAGTAGAAAACAGAAATATGATTATAAATTTAAGTTGCGTTTAGTAACTATAATTTTACAAAGAAAAGATAGTATAAATGGGCTTGCTAGGCAAAATATGTATTCCGGTGAAAGTGGACAGGTAATTCTGGACTGCAGGCTTTTTTCTATTTGACTTAGATAGTTATTTATTTTAAAAGGGATGTTTGTTTTATATAAATAGTCTATAATCATAAGTATTACCTTCAAATCGAGCTAAAAGTTTTCCGATTCTTGCAATCTGATTAGAAGAATCAATCGTTGAAGGAAGTTTGGAATATAAATCTAACGAGTTCCAATTCATTTTAGTTAGACCTAATATTTCTGTAGCAAGAAGATCGATATTTGATTCACCATAGTGTTTTGTTATTTTGATGGGGGCTGGAATACTTCTTCCTCCTAAATAAAATCTATAATTTGTATTCCTTACTGAAGGTACTATTCCATGTGTCCATAGAAGTGCAGAGAACTTATTAGTTACAATACATGTTCCTCTTGATATTGGAAATTTATCTATCTGAATATTATTGTTGAATACATTCATTGCTAAAAAGCGTGTATCAGTTTCAAAATTAATTTCTACTAAATCAATTTTATTTATTCCTGCTATACTTAAACTATCTTTAATTCCATTGATTTCATCTTCTGTAAATTTTGTTCTTTTATGTATGACAACTCTTTCAGGCAATGTGTCCATAGATTGATAAAAGAGCTCTCTAATAGAAACACCAAATTGAAATGCATCTTTATATGATAGGTATGGATTATTTTGTTTGTCTAAATAATAATCATCTATTTTAGCTAATCTATATTTCAATCCTTGACCATTAGAGTCATATATATGACTACATCCTATAACAATTTCTGACTTGTTATGTATTTTTGATATACTATACCCTATACCAGCATATGCTGTTTTTCTTTCTTGATTATTTAAAATCCATGGAGTACGTAATGATTTTACATAAAAGGATAACGATAACCACCAATATATTTGACATTTTAATTTATCAAACAAGGTATTTTCTCTGATTAATTGAGTTGATATACCTTTTGAAGCTGAAAAAGCTTTGATATAGTCATGTAGATCAAAACTTTCTTCATCATTGATATAATTTTCAAATTGTTTCCATTCTAATGGAATAAAGATAACTATTGTGCTAGATCCTTGTGTCGCACTAATTTTTTCTATTTTATTAGTAATTAATCTTGCTAAGTTCAAGGCATTTTGGTGTGTTTCTTTATTGAGGTCAGGAATAAAATTTATATCAAGCCAATTGTTTTTGTCATTTTTAGAAGGAATATTTAAAGGAATGTTAAATATGTTATAGAAGCCAGGATAGTCAATTAAATAATCAGGATTAGTGTTTTGAGTACTATGCTTTAGTTGTAAATCTGATAAAAAATCACTTAAATTAGAGGCGTAGTTACTACTACAGATTACAGATAGATTTATTTCATTTGATAGAATCTTACCATTTAAATTTACATCATAAGGACGATTATTAACTAACCCTCGCATAGGATGATAATCTTTGAAATCTAAATCTGAGCCTATATTTTTGAATATTAACTGAGGTTCTAAAAATTGTACTCCTTTAAATTGTGTTTGTTGTTTATTGTAATTTTTAGGTATAAAAGATTTGTGATTATTGTCAAGAACATTAATTTCACCAAATGCTGTATTTGATGAAATTTGGAAAACGAAACCTGTTCCTGAGTTAACAGGATATTCAAATTTAATATTTTGATTATTAAAAAGGACATTGTTCCAGTATTCTAACTCTTCATCGTATTTATTATTGTATAATTTCTCCAACATCCTTTTACCAATATTCTGCTTTTGAATTTTAGATATTTCAAAATCTGAATCTAGGTATAATGTAGGTGTAAAAGATAAATAACCAAATTTTGAATTCTTATCAAAAAAGAAGGAAATATAGATAGCCTTATGTACTCTGATATCCCCATAATTAGAAGATGGACTACTCATCCAAATTTTGTCTTTAAAATTAGAATTAACACTTTTCGTATCACAAAAAAATCTGGTTACTGCTTTTAACATTAATGATTTGAATGCACTAACATTCTCAATATCAAAACGAGATATTGGAACTCTCTTTATATCTGATTTAATAAAAGTTCGAAAAGTAGAGTTTATCTCGCTTAGTGTTCCTAATGCAAATACTTTCTTTTTAAAAGGAACTGCAACAATATTAGTATTTTCTGTTAATTCTCGTAAGAATTTCCATGGTGTTTCATTTTTGTAATCAATCTCAAATTGAAAAACTTCTTTCGGGAAAACAATAGGATGTAAATTACTTTTAATAAATTTATCTGTTTTTGTAAAACCTAAACTAAATATTGTTTTGATGTTATCTGTAGCAGACGTGTTTTCTAAAGTTTTCTGTAACTTAGTTGATAGATTCTTATTTCCATCAGAGATAGTTTTAACTAGATGAATTAATGTCTTGTCAAAACCATCAGTTGAAATATAATACGCTTCTCTACCATTTTGTCTAATTGAAGTAATTAATTTTTTTACATCATCATTTATAACACTTCCGTATCCACACCAATATAACCTGCCACTACCAGGCTGACTAAAAGCAGTTTCTAAGGCTGTCATTAATGAAATATCTCGACCGCTGTATCCACTAACGATAAGATTTTTATCTATATGATAGTTAGCTAACTGTTCTTTAAATAAATCATTTTGACTATCTAATTCAGTATTTGTATTCTTTAAAGTTGAGTATTTGTAGTCTCCATGTAGAGCAATACATAATAATTCTCTAGTACTTTGGTTTCTGAAAATTCTATCTGAATTATCAAGGGTTATTTCTATTGGTGTAAGATTATTTTGATAACTAGCCCTAACTATTAATCCATCAAAATTAGTAGTCCAGACTGATTTAACAATGCCAAACTCAGATAATAGACATAATAACTTGTAACCGATATAAGGTTCTTTGTTTTCTATTAAATCAAAGAAATATTTTCTTCTATCACCAGCTATTGGATATGCTTTTTCTGCATAAAAAGAATATTCTTCTATAGAATCTAGTTTAGGAAATATTCCTTGGGCATCCAACCATGTTTGTATACTTTTTCTTACAGCTCCATTTTTGTGATCTTTATAAAATTCCCCTGCATTAATATTTTTAGAAATATAGATATCTTTTTTCCATTCCCATATACAATCATAAGCAGATTGAATACCTGAGCTTATTGAAGCACCAGCGCCCAATAGAAATGAATGTGGTACATCCCCATTTCTTTTAATAGATCTTAAAAAAGCGTCATAGTCAAGTTCAAAATTTTCTATCATTAGATTTTTAGTAATTGTAAGGTTAAAATATAAAAATACAATTTATTTATCTATTTAGAAAAGAGGTGAAAAGTAAGTCCTTCTTTTTCAAAATAGAATACCCCCCAACTATCGCTAAGTTGGGGTGTTTTATTTCATTCACTCTCCATCATCTTTAAAATATCTTCGTACCTATAAAACATTAAACCACCAATCTTTTTAAATGGTATAGTACTATTTATTCTCATATTTTGTAAGGTACCAGGAGAAATACCCAGAAACTTTCTTACCTCATAGCTTTTGATCCATTGTTTTATTTCTTGATCTTTCTTTCTATTAAAAGGACTATACCTTCTTATCTCCGTAATAATCTCTTGTTTAAAATCTCAAGGCCTTCTTTTGTAATAAATTCTACTTTCATAATTAATAGTATTTAGGGTTAGTTTTGATTTGTATTAAGCTACTACAAGCTTAGTTCTAACCCTAAATAACAATCTGTATGCACTGGTTTAGTTCTGTTGTCTTTGGGAGGTTTAGTTTGACTCTTCAAAGTTGTACTTGTGATTTTCTTGAAGAAGTCTTCTTTCTATTAAGTTGTTCATATCTTCGCCCAGTTTATGTTCTAATACCTTCGCATAGATTTGAGTTGTTTTAATAGCCGTATGCCCAAGCATCTTACTCACTGACTCAATAGGTACGCCATTCTTTAGTGTAATGGTTGTAGCAAAGGTATGTCTGGCTAAGTGGAAAGATAAGTTCTTATCTATTTCACAGATAATAGCAATCTCTTTTAAGTAACCATTCATTCGTTGGTTACTAATAACTGGAAACAGTTTGCCTTTGGCAAAAGCCACTGGATGGTCTTTGTATTTTTCAATTAGCTCTAGAGCTTCAGGTAATAGTGGAACTCTAACAGGTATTTTAGTTTTCTCTCTACTTGATATAATCCAATCTTTTCCATCACTTCCTTTAGCTATATTTTGAGGTACTGAGTAAAAGATGTCTATATAAGCTAAGCCAGTATAACAACTAAACAAAAACATATCAAGAACAGCTTGTAATCTTTCAATAGCAAAATTCTTGTTTACAAGGATTTCAAGTTGAGATTTAGTTAGGTGTCCTCTTTCTGTCTTCTCAAATTGAAGTTTATATTTGGTAAAGGAATCTTTTTCCATCCATTCCATGGTGATAGCTAAGTTGATTAACTTTTTAAACCTTTCAATGTGTTTCATAATACCATTGTTATTTAATGGTTGATGCTTGTAAATAGGTTTGCAGTTTCTTAGGAAGTTTTCAAAATCGAAGATAAATTTGTAGTTAATCTCGCTTAAATAGATGTCAGTTCGATTGTGTACTTTACGCAAATAGCTTTTAAGGTACTTTTCCGTAGAGAAGTAATTCCTTAGTGTACCATAAGCTAATTTGCTTGTAGCAATCTCTCTGTGATAGTCTATAAGCTTTAAAAGTGATGATTCAGTATCATCATGTCCAAGAAAAATGTTTTTAACAGCTCCAATTGAGACAACTCTTTTTTGTTGGACTAATTGATGATAGGCATCTATAATGAGAGAACGTACTCGCTCAATATGTGCATTGATTCGAACCGTGTCCTCACTTTTTCCTTTAATGTTATCCCAAGAAGTAGGGGATATTTTTAGTTTTAAAGAAATTTCTGTTCGTTGTCCATTTACCGTTATCCTTGCGTATATAAGGGATGGAACTGTTTTGTTTGAATTAGAAACACGTATAATGAAGTGTATTCCAAATGTGTTTTTTGTTTTCATATCAATCTATTTTAATGTTAACCGAACTGTTTTGATATGGTTTTAAAAACAACTCACCTGAATAGTACTAAAACAAGACCAAAAAGCACTGAATTAAACTAAAATAATGAATTTAATTTATTGAAAAACAATTAGTTAAACTCGATTCGGTGAGCTAATTTACCTTTTAAAAATAGCTCACCTAATAGCTCACATTTAGATTGATTTACAATGGATTATTATGATATATTTAAACATAAAAAAATCCGTAAGTAATTGACACTTACGGATTTATAGACATTTTTATGTCGAAAAAGTCGGGGTGGCAGGATTCGAACCTGCGACCTCCTGGTCCCAAACCAGGCGCGATGACCGGGCTACGCTACACCCCGTTTAATCGGTCTATTTTGTTGTTTTGAGAGTGCAAATATACAACAGCTTTTTAATAAAACAATAAAAAATAGATGTTTTTTGAATATATTTTTATTTTATTTTTATCAATAGCATTTAAAAACCTGTAAATCAATAAATAACATTTCTCAATTAAATCCAACAGATTTTAGCCTATCACTACCTCAGCTGTTTAATTTTTCTTTGATACACTAGTTTTATTTGTATTTCGCTGTTTAATAAGCCAAAAAAAACAATCTATTTGATTCTAATCTGGCTAATAAACCTTTTTATAAAATCAGTTATAACATAAACTCTACTAAATATTTTATTCCCTTTATAGGATTAAATACCCGTAAAATAATTTTACTTTCGCTTAAGGAAAATCAAACTTGAATAACAAGTGAGATTTTAAATTAGCTTAAAATAATATTAAACTAAAATTACTTTTTATGTGGATTATCTACGCCCTATTATCTGCTTTGTTTGCCTCACTAACGGCAATTTTTGCCAAGCTAGGTGTATCTAATATTAATTCTAATTTGGCAACGGCTATCCGTACAATTATTGTGCTTATTATGATTTGGTGTATTGTACTGGCAAAAGGAGAAGCAAAGGGAATTAGCACCCTGTCCAAGCAAAATATAATCTTTTTAGTTATATCAGGAATTGCAACGGGCCTTTCTTGGATTTTTTATTTCAAAGCGATACAATTAGGAAATGTATCACAAGTTGCAGCTATTGATAAATTAAGTGTGGCTTTAACCATTATCTTAGCTGTTACCTTTCTAGGGGAATCACTGTCTTTAAAAACAGCAATTGGCGCAGGCTTAATTCTATGTGGTACCCTGGTGTTGATTATTAAGTAAAATTCATGTGAATAGTCAAGTGAGATACACGCCTTTTTTTAAGACTTATATTTTTTAATTATTTCACTATTGAATTTTTCTTTAGCATCTTATTTTGTTTAGGATTAAAAAAAACTATTTTTGTGTCAGTTAACAATTAAAGAAACAATTATGTCTGATATAGAAAGAGTAAAGTGTCTGATTATTGGTTCAGGACCTGCAGGATATACAGCTGCTATTTATGCTGCTAGAGCAAATATGAATCCAGTTTTATACCAAGGAATGCAACCCGGTGGGCAATTAACCACTACCAATGATGTGGAGAACTTCCCTGGATATCCTCAAGGAATCACTGGTCCGGAGATGATGATGCAATTTCAAGAACAGGCCAAACGCTTTGGCGCCGATATACGCGATGGTTGGGTTAGTAAGGCTGAGTTACAAGCAGATGTGAAAAAAATATGGGTTAACGATAGCCTTGAGATTCATGCAGATACTGTAATTATCTCAACAGGAGCTACTGCTAAATATTTAGGATTAGAGTCCGAGCAACATTATTTAAATTTAGGCGGTGGAGTTTCAGCCTGTGCGGTTTGTGATGGATTCTTTTACAGACAACAAGAAGTTGTTATTGTTGGTGCTGGTGATTCAGCTTGTGAAGAAGCACATTACTTATCTCAACTTTGTAAAAAAGTTACTATGCTTGTTCGTAGCGAGAAATTTAGATCTTCTAAAATTATGGAAGACAGAGTTAGAAACACTCCAAATATTGAAATCCTAATGAACACAGAAACAGTTGATGTACTAGGAGATGGTCAAGTTGTAACTGGTGTAAAAGTATTTGATAAAACCACACAAAGTGAAAAAGTTATTCCAGCAACAGGATTCTTTGTAGCCATTGGTCATAAACCAAACACAGATATCTTCCAAGGACAATTACAGATGGATGAAACAGGATATTTAATTACTAGTGGAAAAACAAGTAAAACAAGTCTTCCTGGAGTATTTGCCTGTGGAGACGTACAAGACTCTGAATACCGTCAAGCCATTACAGCCGCTGGTAGTGGTTGTACAGCTGCTTTAGATGCAGAGCGCTATTTAGCCAGTAAATCATAAGGTTGTTTTACAAATAACAATTTTAAATATAAAAATCCCAGTTGTTTTAACTGGGATTTTTTTGTGTTACTTAAGTTTTTCTACACCTTAGAAATTTACCTAAATTGTTTTGAATTAATAATTTGCCTTTTTTATGATTTTCATTCTATAAAATCCATAGAGTCTAATCTATGGGCTACCCATATAAAAAGCTGTGCTTGGGAGTATAACTACTTATAATAAGCAAGAAAGAAATCTTTTTTATAAACCTCACCCAAGGGAATCTCCACTTTGTTTATAAACAAACTGTGGTTATTAAAAGAATCAATATGGTTGGTATTTACAATATAAGATTTACTAACTCGTAAAAATAACGCTTTATTTAATTTTTTATGGATGGTTTTTAAATTTAAAGCCGTAATTAATTTTGATTCCAAAGTATGTATAACAACATAATCCTTTAACCCTTCAATGAAAAGAATTTGATTTAAATTCACTTTAAAATTTCGACGTTGGGATTTAATCCAAATAAAGTCTTGATCGTCTTGTGAAAAACTATCCCTAGTTGGTTGTTGTTGTAACTGTGCAATGGAAGTAGCTTTATTAATGGCTTTAATTAAACGAGATTTATTAACTGGTTTTAATAAATAATCCACTGCATCTACATCATAGCTCTCATAGGCATAATGTACATAGGCTGTTGTAAAAATCACAAGGGTAGTTCTTGGAATAACAGCAGCGAATTCCAATCCTGTAAAAAAAGGCATTTCAATGTCTAAGAAAACCAAATCCACTTGGTTTTGTTCCAAAAATTCTTTTGCTGTAAAGGCATTGGAAAAACTTCCTAGAATTTCAAGATCACAGACCTCATTAATTAAAGCCTCCATCTCTTTTCTGGCCAAAGGCTCGTCATCTACAACAATACAATTCATAATGGGATTGTCAAATTTACAATAAACTGATTTTCTTTACTTATTATCTCCAAGTCCTGTTTGCCAGAATATAATAACTCTAAACGCCTTTTTATATTGCATAAGCCAAGTCCACCACTTTTATTTTTATATAATAAAAAGTCCTTACTTTTTGAATTAACACACTTAAAGATTAACTTATCATTGCTTATGCTTATATCAATTTTTATATAACTGATCTGTTCATGAATATCAAAACTATATTTGATCGCATTCTCTACAAAAACGGTAAATAAACCAGAGGGTATGAAAAGTGATTTTATACGATTATCACTTATTTTACAGTTAAAGTCAATTAATAAATTATCTTTTCGGATTTTTTCTAAATTTAAGAAATTTAAAATAAACTCAATTTCACGAGACAGCAAAACCCTATCGCGATTGCTTTCATAGAGCTGGTACCTTAAAAACTCCGAAAGTTTAATAAGCACCGTGGTAGCCAATTCGGGTTGTGTTCGAATAAGAGCCTTGACATTATTAAGCATATTGAACAAAAAATGAGGACTCACCTGATTTCTTAATGCATTTAGCTCCATGGAGTAAGTTAAGCTTTTTAACTCCACTATACGCTCTTTATCTCTTATCCAATACTGGAGAAGCTTTATGGTTGTTGACAATGAAATAAAAGAAGCGCAAATAAGAATTATCGAATAATTGACTTTTGATTTTCTTAATGAGCTTATGGCAACAAGGCGATGTTCATTAAAATAATTATCAAAAAACCATTCTATTGCATTTATCCCCAATAAAACAAGAAGAATTAGTGATATAGAATATAGTATGTATCTATTTTTAAATAAAAAAACAGGTATTAATACATACATATTAAAATAAAACATGCCTATAAAAATACCATAAATAAGAAAAATAACACAATAGGCTATATTTCTAGGAAACTCATTAAAGAACTCCCCAAGGTATAAAAGGAAAAAAAAAGCAATTAAGAAAAAAGCATGTCGTATTAATCGTAAGCGTTTAGAAATTAAAAAGCTTATAATAAATCCGTTGTTAATATCTTTTTTTCCCATAGACCTGTAAAACTTACTACTTACCTACTAACCACCCTATTTTTATTAAAAATCCAAATAACATGGCTTTAATCTAATTCTCTTTTTTTCAACAAGGTAAATGGATTAAATGAAATACCTACGTTAAAATAAAACGTTGGATCAGGTTTTAACTCAACAACTGCATCATTAAAAGACTCATGTTTTTCAAATATTCTTGCACTTGGAGTGACTTTAAGCCCACCTTTAGCTGTTAATACAAAATCCCCTAGGGCATATTCATAAACCAAGCCTGAATTTATCTCTACTTGGCGGTATAGGTAGGTTTTGTTTGTGTTGTCAAAATTATACAAATAAAACGAGCTTAGATCCATTTCACTTCCCAAAGAAATTCTTCCAGCCGAAAAGGTATTTTTCCTAAGATAAATACTCTTGGGTAAAGTTGCATCAAAAACAAATCCTTTATTGAATTTCACCTCATAGGTTACAATGGGCAAAACAGGTACCTGGGTGTTTACATCAATATTACCAAGTAACCCCACACTAAGTACGCTTTTTGGACTACTTTTCAATACAATGACACCCGATATAATTCCCTTAATGTTTTCAAAATGCTTATCACTCCCCTCCACAACAGCACTTGCCGAGTAAACAACCCTTTTACCAAACAAGCTAGAGAAATAGGCAAAGTTAAAAGAGGTAAAAAAGTAGTGATAATTATTCGAGAGTAAGTTTGATTTATTTAAATTAGGTTGGTTTGGTTTTAAATCCAAATCTGTATTTTTATATCCCAGGGTGACTCCAAGACCGTAATTTCTTTTCTTTACAAAAGTAGCCGTAGCTGTAACTTTAATCTGTTGAAATCTATTAACCTTACCACGGTCTAATATATCCATACCTTTGTCTGTTTTATACTTGTATGGAGAGGGACTTGTAAATTCAATATTCAAAGGTCGTATTATAGTGAATTTATCTGCTGCGTAACTAGCCACTTGTCGAGGTGCACTAATACTATCTTTGGATCTTTCAGATACTTTTTGTTCTTGCGAGAAGCAATTAATAGACAGTAAAAGACTACCTATTAAAAACATCGACTTTTTAATCATAAATAATTTTCTTTTTTTTATGGCAAGGCTGATTCTAATATAAATAAATTTAATCAAATTTATCTTATCACAACATACCTGATTAACCTTCTAAGGTGTAAATAAAGCAAGAATAAATGGCTTACCTTTTATTATTATACCAAATGCGTAGTTTATTATACAAACCATTTTCATTAACTACAAAACACCATCTTGTATAGCGAATTCTACAAAAAAACTTCCAGTAATTTAAATTGTAATATACTTTTTTAGCATCACCAAAAGTGCTTTTTTTTTGTTACTCCAAGTTATTTACCAATAATAGCTTTTATTATAATAAAGCTAAAAAATTAACACCTTTTTTTTAGGTTGTTTTTTACCTTTTTTATTTCAAAGACCCTTTATCTACATTTGTTTTTATATCCTACCCTTTGTTTAAAACATCCGGAATTTACAGATTACTTCAAACCGGCAAAAAAAAATAAACAAAGTTTAATTTATATAAGTAAGCAAATTCGTCTATTTATAACAAGTTGTCTTACCTAGGTGTTAGTAAACACATAAAAAGCGGATGTTATGAAAAACACCCGCTTTTTAAAAACTAATCCTATTTTTACAACTCTTTATGTTGGTTTAAATACTTACTCTAACTGGATAATAATAAACTCACTTCGTCTGTTTTCTTGATGTTGTTGATCACTACAATCCACATTATTTTCACAAGAATTCACCAGTTGCGTTTCACCATATCCTCTACCGGTTAATCTCCCTGGGTTTACTCCTTTACTAATCATCCACTGGATTGTGGACTTGGCTCGACGCTCAGATAACTTCATATTATAAGCATCTTCTCCTTGACTATCGGTATGTGAACGAACATCTACCTTCATACTTGGGTGTTGTAGCATTAAATCCACTACCTTTTGCAATTCTACTTGCGCATCACTGCGTATCTTATCGGAATCAAAATCAAAATGAATAGGATCTAATTTTAACTTCTTAAATAAATCATCTCCTTTTTGAATTAACTCCATTTGTACATCTACCCTTTGACTAATATCGCGATTAACATCAACAACAAATTCTTTAGAGAAGTACTTTTGTTTATTAACCTTCACTGTATAGTGTTGACCGCATAAAAGTTTTTGGGCTTTGTAAAGTCCCTGTTGATCGGTAAAAACATTTTCGACAAGCTTGTTTTTCTTGTCATAAATTGCCAGCTCCACCTGTGAAATACCTTCATTTGAATCCACATCGATTACCATACCCTCTAAAGTTTGATAACATGTTTGCTCGATAAACAAATAAATATCATCCGTGCCTTTAGCTCCTGGTTTATTCGAACTCACAAATCCCTTGTTTGCTACAGGGTCTATATAGATAGCAAAATCGTCAAAAGCACTATTGATATCTGGCCCTAAGTTTACTGGTTCACCTAATTGATTATCGGAACTTATAAATGACTTAAACAAATCCAATCCTCCAAATCCAGGATGCCCATCACTGGAAAAATACAAAAAGTTATCACTGGAGATAAAAGCAAACGACTCACGCCCTTCGGTATTGATCTTGTCGGATAAATGTTCGACTTGACCAAAACGGCCCGTTTCATAAATAGCCACTCTAAATAAATCGGATTGACCCAAAGTTCCCTGACGATCCGAGCTAAAGTACAACCATTTCTCATCGGGGGTCAAAGCCGGATGAGCCGTATTATACCCCGGTAAATTAAAAGGTAACTCTTGGGCTGTACCCCAACTCCCATCGGGTTGTTTTTGCGATTTATAAATTTTTAATAAGGACGATTCATCTTGATTATATTGTGCACGTTTACTACCTGTGGTTGAACCATTATTACTATTAAAATACATCGTATTTCCATCTTTTGTAAAAATAGCCGATCCAATATTTAGTTGCTTAGAAGAAAGCTCTTTTGCAAATAACTCTGGTTCACTAAAACTACCGTCTTGTAATATATTAGTAGCATACAATTTGGTGAAATACTGATTTGTCCAACTGTGAATCTTATTTTTCATTTGTTTATTATCTCGAGAAGAGGTAAAAATCAAACGATCACCCAATAAAGTAGCCCCATAATCTCCAAGCTCACTATTGAATGATAAGTTGGATAAAGTAAAACGAGAGGCTCCTGTGGTTTGCTCTACTAATTTGGGATAAGTAATGAAAAATTTCCCTCTAGAATCCGAGCTTTTCTCTTGGGCGAATTCCTGTAATATTTGATCGGCTTTTGTTAGATAATTCATCGCCTTTAAGCTTTGGGCATATCTAAAATAATACTCTTTATCTAAAAGCATTACATTTTTATCCTGATAGGAACCCTCAAACAATTCATCATACCATTTAAAAGCCTGTTGATACTTGCCATTAAAATAATAAGCATCCGCTAAATTACTTAAGATAGATGCACTAACTTGTCCCTTGTCAATCATGTCTTGATAAATTTTAATTGCATCTACATAAGCATAGGTATCAAAGTTGTGATCTGCCTTACGCTGCTTTTTAATTTGTGCCATGCTCCATAAACTGGATAACAACAAACAAAGCATCGCAAGTTTAGTTATATAATTTCTAACCATATTTGCTAGTTTTTAGAAAAAGCGAGGAGCTACCTTTCTTTTGTTGTTACTAAATAATTCAAATTTTACAAAAATCTCATGTGAGCCAGAGTTATAATGGGCCAATTTACTGGTATCTGCATCATAGCTATACCCGATAAACAACTCATTGGATAACTGAAATCCTACTAAACCACTCACCGACGAATCCCAACGGTATCCAACTCCCAAGGTTAGTTTATTTACGAACATGAAATTTGCTGTTAAATCTACCTGTAACGGCGCCCCTGTTACCACTTTGGCCAAAGCTGCAGGCTTGAATTGTACCTGTTGACTTACATCAAACACATAACCAGCCATGGCATAAAAATGGGCTTTATTTTTCACAAGCTTATAGTTATTATCATTGTAAATATCACTTGATAAAATCATAGGTACAGACAACCCCAAATAAGCCCTATCCGAGTACAGATACACACCCGCGCCAATATTGGGAGAGAACTTATTGCTTATATTACTTTGGGAAATAGGATCTGTTTGGTCATAAATAAATAATTTGTCATAATTTACATCCAACAAATCTGCTGTGGCCTTTAAACCAAAAGCTAATTTATACTGGTGATCTAAATTAATGGTATAGGCCATATCAATAGAGAGACTATTTTTTTGCATTACCCCTAATTGATCGTTTTTAAAGTGAACTCCCATTCCAAGCCCATTGTCACTCAAGGGTATAATTCCAGAGAGATATGCCGTTGTAGGTGCGCCTTGCAATCCTACCCATTGATTGCGATACAGTCCAAAGATTTGTAGATTATTTACACTTGCTGCATATCCAGGGTTTACTGCCGCCGGATTATACATATACTGCACATATTGCGGGTCTTGTTGTGCCAGTGCTTGATTAACACTAACAATTACAAGGCACCACATGAATAACTGCCTAATTATTGTTTTTATATTCATTAGATGGGGTTTAATTGGTTTCAAGATGTAAGTTGGCCGCCTTTTTTATCATTCTGGTTCCATTGTCATCTTGGTATTGATAGGTAATAACATAATAATATGTTCCACTAGGAAGTTTCGTATTTTTATTCAATGTTACTTTTCCTTGTGAGTATCCTTGGAAGACATTGGTGCTTCCATCACCGTTTGGATCATAATTAGTGGTCTCAAAAACACGAGTTCCCCAACGGTTAAAAATCTCTACTTTATTTGGATAATTATTAATATTATCAATGATAAAATAATCATTTTTACCATCCCCATTTGGAGTTACTAAATTATAAATCACAACATTACCATCCTGCATCCAATCTTTTTTAACGGTGGCTAAAGTAAAAATACCATATCCCTTTACCGTTCCAATAGTACTTACTTGTTTGTTTGCTATATCCACAACACCTCCTTCATCAACCCAGATTTGCTGTTTAGCATCCCAACGTACAATATGTAAATCCTCTTGCCCATTGGCCAATACATCTTTCGATGTAGTTGATTCATCCCAAGTTAAATGCAACAAGACATCGCTTTGTTTATTATTTCCTTTATCAATAATCCAATATTCTTGATCGTTGATTTTATTTATTACCCCGACACTATTTACACGAGTCTTAAAAAAGGCCGTATCCTGATATACATATTGTCCCACAAACACATCCGATGGGTTTTGTGAACCTGAGATACCAACCGATCGATAATGTTGCTTGTGCCCGCTTGGGTAAACAAAATCCTCATTACCTATCTTTTCTATTGCTCCTTGAATATGTGAATTATCACTAGTATTAAAAGCCTTTGCTCCTTTTTTAAAGGTGAACATCCCATAGGAAACCTTTGTTAAAGGGTTAATGGTTGAATCAACTTGAACAATTCCGTTTTGAAAATCAACCATTCCTTGTGCATCGATATTATTACGTAGATCAAAAGCTACATTTTTAACCGAACTATCAAAGGTTACATTGTGAAATGAAGCTATTTGATTTCCTTTAATTTGCTTTGGGGTTAAGGATTGATCCTTAATGGTAAAAATAGTAGTAGAACTTGTATTATTACTATTAGTACCATAATAGCCATCATTGGTAAAGTCATCGAAATAAATCATGGTACCATCACTAACTACATGGCCTGTTTGGGTATTCTCAAAATTCCCTAACACGGATACTAAAGTGTTTGGAGAAACCGTCATTTCCCCAAAATTTACAATTTCTAGAGGTTCTTGACTATATAAAACATTACCTAATAATAGCAATAGGCTAGTTTGTATTACTTTAATTTTCATCTATTTGAGTGAATAAAATTAGTACTCAATTCAATTTCTAATTGTAATTGAATTCTTTTAGATAAAGCAATGAGTTTAGCGCAAACTAAACTCATTGGCTTTAGAATTATTTCACGTTATAATTAACATCAATATGTTCTTGCGCATATTTAATAGCCCAAGTCATTGTATTGGCATATAAAATACTATTGTATACTACGACATCACGATTGTAATTTTTACTAATCGGTGTTGCTCCAGCAGTCATTGCAGCAGGCCATATAGTTTTTGAACTATTTTTAGCATCACCTGCAGTCCAACCCGAATCACCGATATAAACATATCCTAGAGTATTATGCATTAACATCCATGATCGAGAAGTATTTCCTTCTTGATGTGCTAAACTTGTAAATTCATTAGAATATCCCGTTACATAATAGGAATTATTTACGTCACTTCCAGTTGCTAATCCTTTAATATCTCCAAATGGACCAGTTAATAATACATTGTCAATATTTAAAATAGGGTTAATATAAGTAGTTCCTGTTCCAGCTACTGCTGTTGAAGCAGAATATGCTATAGCATTAATCATATTCTTTGCACCTGTTGCATCATTTTCTTGAGAATGAATTAATACACCTTTTTTAGTTTTAACAAAATCCTCTAAAATTGCAATAGAAGCTGCACTTGGTAAGTAGTTATAACCAATTACAATAATGTCAATCTTATTAGTGTTAATTAAATTTCTAAGGGCATTACCTTGACTAGTTCGACCATTAATTATAGATATTCCATCTACTTTTACTTTACCATTGGGACCAAAGTTATTTAAAGACTGAAGTATTGCTCTAGTCGATTGGGTGTTACTAGCTGTACCAGGTTGGTAAGTACCACCTCCAAGACCTAAAATATTCATTGTTCTAAATCTAAAATCAATATTCACGTTACAAAGATTAGCAGATCCAGTGGTGCTATTTCCTGTAAGTGTGAATCTATGTTGACCTCCATTTATAGGTGTACCACTAGCTTTTAAAATAACTTGTTGTAATCCTGTACTAGTAAAGGTACCACTAGCCTTAAAGCTCACCCCGTTTACCTGATTGGTAGAAATATTATAATCCCCAGCGTAATCAACATTTACATTTAATGTAATTGTGTTGTTATCATTCATGATAATGCTTGGTGCATAACTACCCCCCACAACAATAGAACTACACGTTAGACTATAAGATACTGGTTGTTTTTCAACTTCAATATCAAAAGAGCAACTATTAACCAATCCCGTGGCTTGATTTAAAGTATACGTGTTTTTTCCAGCAACCACAGGGGTCCCTACAGCTCTTAAAACAACTTGTTTAACTCCAAGTTCATCAAAAGAAAGTGGCCCCGAAGAGAAGTAAACTCCACCAACGGTATTGGTCTGAATAGTAGTATTCCCCGTAGCTTGAACATCTACATTTAAGGTAACAAAATTAGAATCTTTTACTGGTTCATCTTGTTTAAATACTCCATTGACAATTGCACTAGAACAATCAACACTATAAGCTATAGATTGAACTGTAACAGGAATTGCTGAACAATTTGCAAGTGTATTGGCATTGGCTGATAAATTAAATAAATTTGTTCCTGAATTAGTTGGAGTACCTGTTGCTAACAATTCGATGGTTTGCACCCCGGTGGAGGTAAATGTTCCCGACCCAGTAAAAGAGTATCCATTTACTGTATTTGTTGATATATTCCAATATCCCATTGCACTTACATTCACTTGTACTTTAAGTTTATTGGTATTATCCACAGCTTTTCCAACATAATATTGTCCTAAGGCTTCTATAGAACTACAGTTAATCGTATAATCTACAGCAGCTTTTTCAACAAATACATATTTATTCATACAGGTAGAGGGTCTGTTGTTTAAAGTAATAGTCAAATTATCACCTAGTTCACCAGGATTATATCCCCTATTTGGTGTTCCAACACCCGTTAGAATAAGCGTATAATTACCCGCTAAAGGGAATACTCCTTCTGTTGAAAAATAATACCCATTTGTTGTTGTAGCTATTAACTCATAACTACCTGCTTGATTTACTGTAACTGGAATTGTTAAATAATTAGCCCCTGTAAGAAATTCTCCTTGTTGATAGGCTCCATTTACAACTAAAGCATCACACTGCGATGCAGTGATTTCAAAGACCGCTGGTGGTGGGGTACCACAGATACTTAGCCAATTATCTTGGGCTGTACTCCAATAATTAAAACATCCAGTGGTTCTATTGAAAATCAACAATCCATCGGTACGGTGTAATGGATCAATAGCATCGCGTTGTTGGGTGGTTAATCGAGGCGTTAAAAACCCTTTGTTAACACTTTCTAACTCTAAAATGGATCCTAAACTTGGCGTTGCCACAGTCCCTGATATGGTTCCATCTTTAATCTTAGTCATATGGGTTTGGGCTATTGTTGAAAAGGTCCCCAACAATAATATTAATAGTAAAGAAATCCAAGATTTCATTTTCTTGTAAATATTTGTATTTTTATACATAATTCTTTATTTAAATTAGTTAGTTTACTGCATGAACTGGAAAAGCATCTGTTCTAATCGCTCAATTTTTTGTTGCACTTGTTCATTGGCTTTCTCAAGTTCATCAATTCGAAGTTCTTTTTCCTTTAACTGCAAAGCTTTCAACTCACTATCATTACTAATTTGCTCTATTTGATTGTTTTGATCAATGATATGTAAATACAATTCCTCTGTTTTTTCTAATAATTGAATCGATAGTTCTGAAACATTAAAAGCATATCCTTCCTCGAGTTTAGCTAGCTGGTGTATAGGTGTTACACCTGGCAAATGTCTATTTTCTTTGATGTAATCCGCTACGGCATCTAAGGTTTTGAAATCATAATCATATTTTAAAGAAGAGAATCCATCAAAATATTTTTCAAACACGTAGTCCGCATAGTAACTATTAACAGCTGTAATACTACCATTAACGCGTAATCGCTCGTTTGGTGCACCCGAAGGCTCACTATATCCTATTCCTACCCAACCATTTGTATAAATGTTCGCTGTATTAACTAGTGCTGGTTTTTTTGTACTTGAATCGTACCACGGATGTTTATTTATAGAATCTAATTCTAGTGTATGAATATTATTATTTTCATCTGTAAACAACAGACTATTAGTTGCTGGGTCAAATTCTAACTTAGTCAAAGATTGTGAATCGCCAACTAAGTCCGTTAACTTAAAGTTTGACTCGTTACCTTCTTCATCTACATACAGTAATGTATGTTCAATCGGATCATAAGTTAAAGAAGTTAACGTCTCACTTCCTTTAACCAACACATTGATATCAATTGGATTTGAGTTTCCATTTTCATCCTTATAAGTCAAGGTATACACATCAATCTCTTGCCCGTATTCATCTACTTCTTGCGTTACTACATTCTCTAAACTTGTTAGAGTTTGGTACAATTTTACTGCATCTTGTAAATCGATGGTTTGTTTATCACCATTTTCATCTAAGTAGTAAAACTCATTATTTACTGTATCATACCCAACATTACCATATTTTTCTGTTAACTGATTGGTAATATTTTCAATAAATTCGTTGTTATTAACTAGTTTGGTTACAAAAGTGTTATTTCCAGCTATTTCCTCTACCCCTAAAGTTACCTTAGATCCTTTACTATCTGTTATCGTTAATAGATCGTTTTCTAAGTCAAAAGAAACGTTTGTAGTATCTAAATCACTCCAATCAACAGCTACACGATTTCCCTCACTATCAAAGTAGTATAACTCCTTGCTAACGGAATCGTAACCTACGTTTCCATAAGTTCCTGTTAATTTATTTACGATATTTTCTATAAACTCATTATTCTCTGTGATTTGATTTACAAAATCTATATTATCACCTAACTGAGTTGTAAACTCATTGTTATTAGCCAACTTTGTTACAAAAGTGCTATTGGTAGCTATTTCTTCTACACTTAAAGTTACCTTAGATCCTTTACTATCTGTTATTGTTAATAGATCATCTTCTAAGTCAAAAGAAACGTTTGTAGTATCTAAATCACTCCAATCAACAGCTACTCGATTTCCTTCACTATCAAAGTAGTATAACTCCTTGCTAACGGAATCGTAACCTACGTTTCCGTAAGTTCCTGTTAATTTATTTACGATATTTTCTATAAACTCATTATTCTCTGTGATTTGATTTACAAAATCTATATTATCACCTAACTGAGTTATAAACTCATTGTTCTCAACCAAATTGGTTATAAACTCATTATTTTGAGCCAACTTTGTTACAAAAGTGCTATTGGTAGCTATTTCTTCTACACCTAAAGTTACCTTAGATCCTTTACTATCTGTTATTGTTAATAGATCATCTTCTAAGTCAAAAGAAACGTTTGTAGTATCTAAATCACTCCAATTAACAGCTACTCGATTTCCTTCACTATCAAAGTAGTATAACTCCTTGCTTACGGAATCGTAACCTACGTTTCCGTAAGTACCTGTTAATTTATTTACGATATTTTCTATAAACTCATTATTCTCTGTGATTTGATTTACAAAATCTATATTATCACCTAACTGAGTTATAAACTCATTGTTATTAGCCAACTTTGTTACAAAAGTGCTATTGGTAGCTATTTCTTCTACACCTAAAGTTACCTTAGATCCTTTACTATCTGTTATTGTTAATAGATCATCTTCTAAGTCAAAAGAAACGTTTGTAGTATCTAAATCACTCCAATCAACAGCTACTCGATTTCCTTCACTATCAAAGTAGTATAACTCCTTGCTAACGGAATCGTAACCTACGTTTCCGTAAGTTCCTGTTAATTTATTTACGATATTTTCTATAAACTCATTATTCTCTGTGATTTGATTTACAAAATCTATATTATCACCTAACTGAGTTATAAACTCATTGTTCTCAACCAAATTGGTTATAAACTCATTATTTTGAGCCAACTTTGTTACAAAAGTGCTATTGGTAGCTATTTCTTCTACACTTAAAGTTACCTTAGATCCTTTACTATCTGTTATCGTTAATAGATCGTTTTCTAAGTCAAAAGAAACGTTTGTAGTATCTAAATCACTCCAATTAACAGCTACACGATTTCCCTCACTATCAAAGTAGTATAACTCTTTGCTAGCTGAATCGTAACCTACGTTTCCATAAGTTCCTGTTAACTTATTTACGATATTTTCTATAAACTCATTATTCTCTGTGATTTGATTTATAAAATCTATATTATCACCTAACTGAGTTATAAACTCATTGTTATTAGCCAACTTTGTTACAAAAGTGCTATTGGTAGCTATTTCTTCTACACCTAAAGTTACCTTAGATCCTTTACTATCTGTTATTGTTAATAGATCATCTTCTAAGTCAAAAGAAACGTTTGTAGTATCTAAATCACTCCAATTAACAGCTACTCGATTTCCTTCACTATCAAAGTAGTATAACTCCTTGCTAACGGAATCGTAACCTACGTTTCCATAAGTACCTGTTAATTTATTTACGATATTTTCTATAAACTCATTATTCTCTGTGATTTGATTTACAAAATCTATATTATCACCTAAATAAGTTATAAACTCATTATTTTGAGCTAGCTTAGTTACAAAAGTACTATTGGTAGCTATTTCTTCTACACCTAATTCTACGGTATTACCACTACTGTCAGTTATAATCAGTTTATCATCAGTTAAGGTAAAAGATTTATTAGTAGTATCTACTATACTTTCTCCACTCAATAACTTTAACCAACCAGTCTCAGACCAATAATAAAAACCTGCTGGTAAATTCCCGCCAGGCAAATTATAAACTAATAAACTCTCAACTATCTCGCCTTTAATAGGAGATGCAACATCAAGACCTTGTAAAGTTACTCGAGGCAAAAGAACTCCTTGTTCACTTGATTTCACCTCCAATAAAGCAGAACTTTTAGGAAGTCGCGTTCCAACTCCCAATTGTGCGTAACTATAAACACTAAAAAAAATAGCTACTACAGGAATAATTTTTTTAATCATTTTTTACATATTAAGAAGGTGCTCCTCCTATTAAAACAAATTTTCTACAATTGTTATCACACTTTTAAAAACCTTTATCTCTAAAAGATTTTTACTATAAATTTTAATTCTTTATAAAAATTTTTTCAAAAAATAAATACTCTAAAAAAATAATGGGGGGGGGTGGAGTAGTGTCATAGATATAAAAGGTTTCCTTATTTAAATTGAAACAAAAAAACTTTTTTTACTCCAGTAAAACCTCCAGATAGATTAAATTTCAATTCGAGTGAAATAGAGAGCCCAAATAGGGCTCTCTAATCCTCCTTAACTCACACTTGAAAAAAAAAATAAAATTTCACAATTGTTAGTAAGCTACTAAAAAGATAACTTTACAGTAATGTATGAAACTTGTGAGTTATCAACCACAGAAACATTTATTTCGGAATGATATAATTGAATATTTTCCTTATTCTCTAAAAGGCTTAGTAAAAGATTTTGTAAACTCAACGAAAAACTCATAGTCCCCACTAATTACTAAGGATATTAAATCCTAATATTTTTCGTTGAGATTTTACATTTTTTCAATAATTTAAAACCAACTTTATAAGTTCTTATCAACAAAGAAGAATTCAACAATGAAATTAACCCTTATATTGGGCATGTTACTTTCATTACTAGCTTGTTAGTAAGCCTTATTCCAATCTACATCAACAAATATTACATTGTTGAATTTTCTACTTTGTAGTTAAACAAGCTAAGCTTTCTTTTTCATAGATTTTCTTTCCTGTTTTTCTTTAATAAATATATTTTTTTGATCTTACGATGAATTGAAAGTCCTGCTTTAGGCAATCTTATAATACTCCCTAATTATTACCGGTTTACTTACTAACAGAACTTTAATTCATCTCAATCACCTTAACTACTTTTAAAAAATCGTATCTCTTTTTAAACTGATATGTTTTATATAGCGAGAAAATGAAAATAATTACGTATACTTGGAAGATTTTTTTAAGTAAGATTAGATAAAGACCTCTCCCATTTTGTATGACACAAAGTAAAGACGAAAAAAAACAAAATAATTTTCATTTTATTGAGATGTATTAGCTCCTAATAATATGAAGCATCAGTAAGTAGTTCACAATCAACAACATACAAAAGAACTTGTATCTTTATTGAAAAATACATGAATATGAAAAAATGGAACGCCATTTTTAAGTGTTTTACTACATTAGTTATAAAAATTTAGAAAAAAAAAGATAAAAGATTACAAAAAAATCAAAAAAAAAATTAATTATCCTTTCTACATTTAATAGAATAATTATTTTTTCTCCTTAAGTTCTTAAAGAACTAATAAATATATAATTATGCCTTTCAAATAAAATAATGAGTACTTTAAAGCAACCAACTCTAGAGTAAATATTTATAAGTTATCTACTTAAATTTATTTTTTTACTATTTATTAATCTGTTCTCAACATTTCACTTGTCATTACACAACAAAATTGTTTATAAGATTTAAAAAAAAAGTTTTATTGTGGGTTAATTCTTTTGATTATACCAAATTATTAGAGTACTAAATAAACTGGCTAAAATTAGTTACTTATCTTTGATTTACATTTTATATAAGAAAACCATATAAGTAGATGCACTATCAGTTTTTATTAGAAGTAGAAGAAAAAAAAACTCTTTCGTAATTTTTCAATTCACAAACTATTAAAATTACAAACTGAACCTCCATGGTAAAAAAACATTGAGATATCAGATGAAAAAAACATTAGAATGCTATTAGATTAAATTGTGCCTCCGTAAAATAAAAACAATTTAATAAAGGAAGGGGGGGGGGGGAAGATAGAGTCATTAGTATTTAAAAGATCACTGAAATCCAAAAAAAAATAATTCACCATCCTAAAAACATTAAGAAAACTTTTTTCCATCTTCTTATATACTTTACAAATAGAATAATGATAGAGTATTCTAAATAAAATTAGTATACTATTCGCCACAAAAAGTTTAAGGCATTGTATTTTAAACTACATTTTTACAAAATCACATTGCTAAAGATTGATCGAATAAAAAATAACTTAAAACACCTTAGCTTGAACCTTTGACGCCTTTAGAATATATTGATATAATAAAATAATGTGGTAGAGTCATTAATAAGGAAAAAAACTATTACATTTCTACTATTGATATATACCTGGATATACCAATCTAAGATTACTAAAAACAATTTAGTATTGGTATTAATCAAAAAAATCACCAAATTACGATTCTTGGGTAATTTAAATAATTATATTACTCTGAAATTTTGATAATTTTATTGTCTAATGGAACCCCCTCTTGTATCTAAAGATGTAAGAGATTGTCTATCCCAAGTGTGTTCTCTTAATGATTTTCCTTATCACCTATTTAGAAACTTATCATCACAATTTTAAAAAAGAGATAAATTGTCAAATTTTGAAAACTATAATTTTGCGCGTAGACTAAGCCTTAAAAAATATGTACCCTCTTTAATGGAAAAAGAATCGAATCTTACACAGTAGATTATAACAAAATATAGATAGGAAAATAAAAAACACTTGGTATTAAATAAGAAAAAAGAGCTCTAAAATAATATCAGTTAAAAAAACCAAATAACTTTAAAAAAAAAAATCAAATCTTTATGTTTTTTTGAAACAGTAGTTATTCATGTTTTGTTATTTTTTTTTGATATTCCCTGGGAGTCATACCATAAATATCTTTAAAGGCTCTATAAAACGAAGCCAAAGAATTAAAACCACACTCCTCACTTAGCTCATGAATCGATAAATTAGGATGCTTTTGAAGAAGTTCAATACAATGTGATATTCTTTTTTTATGAACATAACCACTATAACTTGTTTCTAAAACCAAAGAAAACACTTGGGAAACAGTATGTACATTTACATGTAAAATCGAGGCTAGTTTTTCCATATTTAAATCCCGGTCTAAAAAAACATCCATATCAATGCGATCTAGCCTTTTGGCATAATCACTTAAATCCTGGTGATCGACTCTTGATTTATTATACTTTGCTTGTTTTGATTTTCCTGACCCTAGCACATCTTTTGCTTTTTCTAACTCACGTCTGTCTATCATAAGAGCGGGATCCTTTGTTGGGTTTACAAAATAGTTCTTTATCCATACATTATGAATTAATAAAATAATGATAAACATTAACAGATAACTAAACAAACTAGCCAAGTCGTTTTCCTTTAGGTTAAAGTCTTTATTTAACGCATCGCCAATTAAATAAATCCCACGAATAATCAAGATTAAAAGACCATCAAAGAATAAACGTTTTACTCTTTTATTTGTCTTTACAAGATCATAAACCTGCATGATATATAATGAAATAATGGAGTAAACCATAATTTGAGCCCCAGAAACAATATACAACACTCTTAGATAAAAATTATCCTTTTGCTCATAACCAAAGTCCCCTTGATGCCTAACAAGTTCAACAAACCAAAAAAGAAAAAATAAAAAAGGAATAAAGTGCAAATAAAGACCTATTTTTCTCAAGTTAAATAAAGGTCTTTTATAAATAGTACTTCGTACTACGTATAAAAACAAGGGCCCGTATAGTAGTTTAATGGGAGTTCCTATATTTAAAAAACCTAACTCGGACCAGGCCATCCTACATATTAAATTATAAATCGCCTGGAAAAGAATCAAAACATTGATACAATATATGGCGCTATCTGCATAATTATCTAACTTCTTCTTATTATAGATCAGAATGTTATAGATAGCAAATATAATAGCACCATTTAAAAACAGAAAATAAAAAACTTGTATATATCCAAACATAGGCTATAACTTACTGCGGTTAATCATATCACGAAACTCCGAAGGTGTTTTATTCGTATGGTATTTAAAATACCTATTAAAAGATGATTTACTTCGAAAACCAGATTGCTGCATAATATATTCGATTGTATAAATATCCGAATAATTTTCAATCAGTCCCTGGGCAACTTTGATCCGTTTTTCGGCTAAAAGGTTATAAAAATTCGTATCTAAAACTTGATTTAACAAAAAACTTAAATCCTTTTTATCCATATTTAACGGTGTTGCTAAATCATCAATACTAAAATCTGGATCTAAAAAATGATTATTTGTATCAAAATAAAACTGCAAGCTTTGTACCTTATCTCTATATTCTGCTTTTAAAGTATCTACCTTTTTTAAATAGCTTAAATCATTTTGATTTTGTCGCAAAGCCCGATATAGCAAAAGCAAGTAAATCAATGAAAAACAGGTCAACCCTAATACAAAAAAGTAGGTATTAACTTTAACAATATGTAAATCAGCCAAATTTATTAAATATAAAAAAGCAGATGTACCAATTAAAATACAGAACCAAGCCATGTACTTTAACCAAAACTTAAATTCACTCATTATATATTTAAAATAATCCAAAACAAAAAAAGACACCCCGTAACACAACAAGGAAGTAGCCGGAATAATAGTTGAGTATTGTAGATAGGTTTTATTTGACATCAAAATTAACAAAGACAAAAGATACAACACCCCCACTAACAGATGAACAATCACCCGATTTATTCTAAATCTATTACGCAAACTTTGAACTAGAATAAAAAATAACGGACCATTAAAAACATACAAATCTGAATTTTGCAAGAGTCCGAAAATACCTACTTCTAGTAGTAAAAGTAAAATATACCATCGACATATATACAACGCTTTTTTATAAAAAGCGTGTTGTATTATCACTACTTTATTACTTAACATAAAAAATATATTATTCTATGAGAATTTATCCTATGGCAACAGGTCATAATTTATCTAAAGTGACTGTTTGCCAAGGTATATACAAATTAGGGATGTTTGTATAATTTATAAAAACTGTTTAGGGATCAGTTTTTGTCTTGTGTGCAAAATCTTAAAATAAGACATGCAAATATACATCATCCTTAATTAAAAATAATAAACTTTAACATAAATCAAGCATATATACTGCAAACTACTAAAATATAATTCTCTAATTATTAACTTTTTTAAAGCATTAAATTTAATATAAAATACTATAAAAATAACATACCGAAACAAACTCCCTTAAATTCAATCAAAAAAACGTCATCTTAATTAAGTTAATATATCTATTTAACTCATCTTTGTTCCCAAGTTCTATTAATAATAGACTAAGAATAGTTAAAACTTAAAGCGTGTCTCGTTTCAAAAAAGCGAAAGTCCATTTGTTAAAATTTATGCTTTCTCCCGCACCCATTTAGGTGTTTTTATAAAAGCTAGATAACCTACACTTTAGATTTTAGTTTAACTAAAAAAAAGACATCATCCATCTGGCAAAAACAAATGGCCAAAATACTTTTGGATGCTCTTTGCTTTTTTTGAACTTCAATTTATTAAACCACAATATGATAAACCTGCAGGCTATCCATTACAAGGAAACCTTGTTGTAAACTAATTTGTAAATGATGGAAACTCTGGGTCGGAAAAACCAAATTAGTCATAGCAAACTCGCCATGATTTCCAAAAATCTCTATACTACAGGTATCTATTAAAATCTGTAATTTTAATTTATTTTCATCGTTGTAAATAGGAGCTGTGGTGGCTTGTATAAAGTCTAAATTATTCAAAACAGGTAAGTGTCCACTTTTATCTCTTTCCATGGTAAACTGCTTATTTACAAGATCTACAACAAAGAGTATCTCTTGATTTAAATCATTATACAACTTTAAATGAAATTTACTGCTAGTATTTATGGTAAAATCAAAATCTAGTCGGTAGCTCATACAACAAGGCTCCACTAGATGCTCGATCTTGGTTAGTTTATCGATTTTTATATCGGTAAATAACTTTGTTTTTTTGCAATACCCTTGCAACTCTTTAACAAACTGTGTCTTTACATATACCGAATCACAGTAGCTAAACAAACTCAACTCACGAGCAATGGTGTTTACTCCTTTAAAAGGAGAACTGGGCAATTCATGAGCATATTGCCAATTACTCATCCAAGCCATCACAACCTTTCGATTATCGGGTAAATTCGACCAGCTTACCCCGGCATAGAAATCCTTTCCAAAATCCAGCCATTTTGGATAATCATCCCCCAAGACAGTAAAAGTTTTACCATCGAAATGACCAATGAAATATTGAGCAGCAGATCCCCCGAAAATTCCTCCAGGGTTAATATTACATAACAAAACCCAAAGATTTTGTTTTTCACTTTGTAGGCTAAGTTCAATTAAATCAGGACATTCCCACACCCCACTATGCACACCTATACCCTGTCCAAAGGTACTTTGATACTCCCAGGACAGAAGATCTATGGAGCTATAAAACTCCATTTGCTGACCAGCGGCTAGAACCATAATCCATTTTTTACTTTGTTGGTGATAAAAAACTTTTGGGTCCCTAAAATCAGGCGAATTTCCCATTAAAATAGGATTATTCTTGTATTTAATAAAACTCTGGCCATTATCAGTACTATATGCCAAGGATTGAAACTGCGCATTGCCAGCATTAGTATAATATGCAAGTACACTACCTTTTGCGAATCCTGCATCGTTATTGGTATCCACCACCGCACAACCACTGTAGATTTGTCCTAGAGCATCAGGGTGTAAAACCTCTTTTTGTTGTTGCCACAATATCAAATCTTTACTTACAGCATGACCCCAGGTCATATTCTCCCAAGTAGCTCCGTAAGGGTTATATTGAAAACAAAGGTGGTAAACTCCATCTTTATAAAACATACCATTGGGATCGTTTATCCATCCAAAATCGGCGCTAAAGTGATAATTTGGACGAAATCTTTGGATATTAGTCGATATGATAGAATCTGACATACTAAAATAAGACCATAAAATATTTTTTTGAACCACATCATCTAAAATAAAACAAACCTCTTGATTTAAATATTCACTTAGATCTAAACTTAGATGATAATCAACCTTATTACAAGCCAAACGCAATTTGTATTGACTTTTTTGTAGGTTATCAACCACCAAAGAAACTTTTGTGAGTCCGATTTGTTCTTGAATAGGTATTCGCAAATAAGGCTGGTTAACCACAACTTTTATTAAATAACTACCAGGGGCAGTACAGTATACTTTAAATGGGTTATTGACAGGGTGTATCATGAGCTGCTTTTTTTTTGTATCCATTGAATTGGTATTAACTAAAGTTACAAAAACATTGGTTAACTATGACATTAAAAAAATTGATTTACAGCTACTTACCCCTATTTAGCTATATTCTTATCTTCGAGTTAAATTCTATATTTTTCTTAGGATACATAAAAACAAAAACGAAAAAATACTAAAAGATTATAGATTATTTTTTTTAGTTGTTTTATGGGCCTTAATGGCAGAAAAAAACATTAATTTTAAAGCTATTAAAATCTAAATAAAATAATAAATTTGTAAAAAATATTGATATTCAAGCAAATAAATCATACATTTGCAAAGAATTTATATAAAAACAAATATGTTTACCTTCAAATACACTACACATAAGTCCTACCATTACTCCTCCTTATTTCCATAGGTATTGCTGTGTTAGAGCTGTATTTAAATTCTTTATTACACAAGGCTAAATGCCAAGTTTATTGCTTAAAACAAAATAATTGGCAGTAAAACATTTTTTTTGTTTTAAAACACCATTAGCCTATAAACCTAGCTTTTCTAAAATTAAAAAAAACAATATTAAAATCAGTCGCTTTACCTAACGCGTCTATTTTTTAAAGGTTTTTAAGGGAAAGTTTTTAGTTTTTTTAAAACTCCTGAACTTAAAAAAGAACATAATCTTTTTGCTAATTTATAAAGCATCGATTTTCATTTATTTTAAGTTACTAATTGACTTTGCAACTTTAATGGTTTTCAGTTCAAAATCAAAAGAAATTGCACCACTAACTCTAAAACAATTTTTTTCAAAAATTCACTTTCGAATCATATTCTATTGCTAAAAAAGGATTCCAAAAAAAGCAGGTTGCTTTAGGATACTTTGGTTTACCAAACCCAGTGTATTTTTTGAAATTTTAAAAAATAAATTAATAAAAAACAATTAACAAATGTCTTTATTTCCTAGAATACGAACAACCTTAAGTAAAGGTGTTATTCTACCAAGTTTACTATTTATAGTAGGGGTGAGTTTACTTGCTGCTACATTTCCAAGAGCTACTAATGACTCTTTAAACCTGATTAAAGAATTTATATTTTTAAATCTAAACTGGGTTTATGTATGGTCGGTTACCTTGTTTATTTTATTCTTGGTTTATTTAATGTTCAGTAAATTTGGTAATATACGCCTGGGTCCTAATAATAGTAAACCAGAATATTCCTTCTTTTCTTGGATATCGATGCTTTTTGCGGCTGGAATGGGAATTGGATTAATGTACTTTAGCGTTGCTGAACCCTTGGGACATTACTCGGCTGATGTCTTTGCTGGTAATCCACAAGGCTTAAGAGCTCAAGACGCTCAAATGTATACCTTTTTTCACTGGGGTATTCACCCATGGGCTATTTATGCAGTGGTTGGATTAGCCCTTTCTTACTTTGCATACCGATATCGTCTACCCCTTTCTTTAAGGAGTTGCTTTTATCCTTTATTAAAAGATAAAATAAAAGGAAAATGGGGAAACTTAATTGATGTATTTGCCCTTTGTAGTACGTTTTTTGGTATCACAACCACACTTGGTTTTGGGGTAATACAAATAAATTCCGGTTTGCAAACCTTAGGCTTGGTTTCCCATAGTAGTTTCCTATATCAAGCCATTATTGTAATTACTCTAGTTTCTTTATCGGTTCTATCAGCAGTTAGCGGGTTGGATAAAGGGGTTAAAATTTTAAGTAATATTAATATTATAGCCGTAGTTGTTCTGTTATTATTCGTATTAATATTAGGTCCAACAGTTTATTTAATTAGTAGTTTCACCCAAGGAATTGGTGTTTATATTTCCAATTTCTTTGAATTAACATTCTCCACCCATTCCTTTGATCCCCAAACTAAACCATGGTTTTATGATTGGACGATTCTTTATTGGGCATGGTGGATATCTTGGGCTCCTTATGTAGGAATATTTATTGCTAAAATATCCAAAGGTCGTACCATTCGTGAATATATTGTAGCGGTGTTATTAATCCCTACCTTATTTAATTTTATTTGGATGAGTGTCTTTGGTAACAGTGCTATTTGGTTTGATATTAATCAGGCAAATGGTGCTTTAAGTAGTCTGGTGGCCAATCCTGAGGTTCTTTTATTTAAGTTTCTTGAGTATTTACCATTAAGCCAAATAACTAGCTTTATAAGTATTTTAATTATCTTAATATTTTTTGTGACCTCGGCAGATTCTGGAATATATGTTATGAATAGTATTGCCACAAAAAACGCAAAAGTATCTCCAAAATGGCAGATCATTATTTGGGGTGTTTTACTTGGAGCTTTAGCATTACTTTTATTAAATGTAGGTGGATTAGATGCTCTACAAAGTATGACTCTTATAACAGCCCTACCTTTTTCAATAATTATGTTACTTTTTATGGTAAGTTTAGCCAAGGCACTTGTGGTGGACCAACAGTATTATGCTAAAGATTTCGAAAAAACAAGTGTGGTATGGTCTGGGGATCGCTGGAAACAACGTTTAAAACAAATTATTTCCTTTGATAACAAACAAACTATAGATCAGTTTATAGACTCTACGGTAAAACATGCCTTTTTAGAACTAGAACAAGAGTTTGCTAAAAACAATATAGAGGTTAAAATAAACTCCTATGAATCTCCAAAGGCAATGGAAATCGAAATAAAACACGATCAGGTAAACAACTTTATTTACGGGGTGAAAACCCAGGCTAAAACCTTGGCAGACTCATTAATCCAAGAAGAGAATCTACCCGATGTACACCACGAAAAAACCTATTTCCCTATGAGCTACTTTGGTGATTATAGACAAGGTTATGATGTACAGATTTTAAACAAAAACGAACTAATTAGTGATGTTTTAAAACATTACCAACGTTTTATTGAAATAGTAGCCGAGGATAAAAGTGAAATGTTTATCACAAGTAATTCCAATTACCACTTGAAATAAACTTAAGCTAATTCCTTTTTTTAAAAAAGACCTTAATTTACCAAGATATAACCGGTAAATTAAGGTCTTTTACTTTTTCTAAAAATCCACGTAAATCTTACTTTATATAAGGATTATCTTCCCTTAGATGATCAACCCAAACCAGTTGTTGGGTGTCAAAACCCAAACTCAAAGCCTTGGCTACATACTTGTCTTTAATCTCTAAAGGCATTTGTTTTTCCCGAGATAGGATCCATAAATATTCTAAATTCTTGCCTGCCACTAGAGCAAACTTGTAATCCGTGTCTAATTCTAAAATCGTATAATCGGAATAAAACGGAGGGAAAAAACTTACCTTTAAAGCCCCCAAAGTAGGTTTACCTTTGAATTTAGCCTTACCCAAGGCTTGTTTCCACTTACCTGTTTTAGTGGAATACCCACTGTTTAAAACCTCAATACTTCCATCTTTATTTAAAGTATAACGAGCCGTGGTGTTATCTAAATTTTTTTCAAAATGAAAATCCAAACGGGCAATCTCATACCAGAGTCCTAAATACTTAGAGACCTTAAAATCTCTCACAGGTGTAAAGTCTTTTTTAACCCGGTCTTTTAGAAAATATACTAAGACTACAACGGCCAAGAAAAGTAGTAAAACAATTAAAAACATATCTTTTTGTTTTGTTAATATAAACTAGTTTCAAAATCCTTTGATCTTTTTTTAAAATTAATTAAAAATACCTACCTAACTACTTTATGTGTAACCATTTTTAATAAAATCCCAAGAAGATCTATTCATTTAAATCTATTAAAAAAAAAGCACTTATAATAATAAAAACCTTTATTGCTAAAAAAAAGAGCCATTTTTAAATTAAAAATGACTCTTTTACCTACCTCAGGTAATATATTTTTAGCATGTGCTTGTGATAATTAGACTATTTTTTTAAGTCTTTTAAACGCTGTTTTTCCGCTTTAAATACAGTCTTTAAGTACTGCTTCTCACTTTTCAAAGCATACTTATCATTCTTATACCTTTTCTCTACCCACTCTATGTCTCTTTCATATTGATCCTCAAGAAGATCAATCTGACGATCTATGGCATCATTTGTATAATCTTTGTCGTATTTCCAGTGATCCCCCTTATGTCCGTACTTCCCAGAATTCCAGTGATTATTCCATTTATTATATTGTCCTTGACTTAAAATAATTTGAATATCTTTTTTAATTTGAATTGACAATTCCCTTTTTTTCTGTCCTTTTTGGTACCCCGATAAAGAGCGATCTTTTCCAATGGCTGCCATCTCACGTCCTATACTTTTTTTACGTGCAATGATTTTGGCTCTTTGCTCTGGTGTGATTTGATAGTAATCCGAGGCCTCTAATAATTCAGAAAGATCTCCTTGGTAGTGCCCATAGGAATCCTGTTGTTGTGCATAAGAACTAAGCCCCATAAAAAGGGCTAAAATAAATAGTAACTTTTTCATAGCTATTAATCTAATTAATTAAACAAAATTTTCTCTTTCAAAGCTAAAGTAACAAATTATGTACCCGCTGTCCAATATGTAAAAGCCAATTAACTATTATAACAAATCTTAACAATTTAAAAAATCAGTATAACCCACTAATTCCATTAGTCACAATACGGTTAAATCCTAACTTAAAATACCCAACAAGCAAAAACACATACATTGCTAATTATCAATACTTTAAATGAAAAAATAAAATAAAACACTAAAAATATATCTGATTTTTCTCGCTCAAAGATGAAGATAAAATCAATCCAGATCAAAAAAATAAAACGAATTTAAAGGTAAAATTACCTACAAAACTTTAACAATTACCTTGTATTAGATAATCAAAAAGATGACCGTAAAATAAGCCCCTTACTTACCCATAATGTATCTATATTCTATAGAAAACTCCAAAAATTAGTTTCTAGGCAAAATAGAAAAAGGCTAAGACATTATTTTCTTAGCCTTTTTCAGGAATTAAAATTATTATCTAACTTAAAAAAAACTCTTGTTTTTTTAATCTTACTTTTATGGCTCCCAAATAATACGAGTCATAAAATCCATGGCTATATCTTTTTCATTGGTTAATGGAATTCCTGTGACAATACCCACAGCCAAGTTATGTAAAAGAGCTACTTTGATTTGGGGGCGAAGCATATAATGAAATTCACCTTGTCCAAAGTCCATATTATTCTCAATACCAATAAAATTACGGCTACCTGGTAAAACATAAAGAACACTCGCGTTTAAAGTTCCAAGGGTAGTTACACTTCGGCTTGAAAAATGATTCTCAAACACAGGACCACCAAAAACAACCGTATTGAAACTACCAAAATTCTTAGCAGCAATTAAAATAGGGTTCATACGCATTCCAGTAAAAAACTTACCTTGATCTAAATTTTTAAAATAATTCATTTCAAATTCATGAATATAGGCCAAGGCTAAGGATAACTGTTGCTTTTTATTGACATAAAAAGTATACTGAGAGGCCAATTTAATCCCTTCTATTCTATTGTTGGGAACACTAGGGTTACCCAAAGAAGTTTGTTTGTTAAATGAAAAAGGTATCTCCACTTCTAAGCCTAAGCGATTGGCTACAGCAAATTCATATTCTACAAAGCCGAAATACTCTTTATAACTTTTGTGATCTCCTACACCAAAACCAGCGTTCCATTCGCGCTCTCCTTTATAAGCACCTAAATCACGCATTAAGTCATTAAATAGCGGCTCGGCATGTATTACCTTATCGGGTAAACCTTTTGGCTGTTGCTCTTGAACATCTTGTGCAAAAACGGCACTCGAGGCAAATAAACAAACCAGCAACGATTTCTCTATTTTCTTAACAATTTCATACATATTAGTGAGTTTTGATGCAAAATTACAAATAAGTATTGGTAAGAAATAGCACAAATCCATATAATTCTGCCATTAATCCTTTTTTTAATACCGAATAAGAAAATTGTTAATCCCTTAATTCATAGCGATCTTTGATTTTTAATTTACTAAAAATAATTTTCAAATGGTATTTTACCGTATTGATTGAAATGGCTAGTTTAAGGGCGATTTGTTTATTGCTATCACCTTGTTTGACTAATTCTATAATTTGTCTTTGTCTTGGAGTTAACTCGGTAATGGCAATTAACTTGGCCTTTTGAATACTTTTTTTAATTGCTAGATTTCTTTTAGAAAGTCTTTTTCTAAAAAACCAAACCCATAGAGAAATCATCACAATATTTACCGTTATTAAGCCGGTCCAAACTCTTTTTTTAGAATTTTCATTGCCTTTAGTTTGTTTTTGCTGATCTTGTTTTTCACCTACGATCTTGTTTGACTTAAAAAGAATACCTTGTGTTTGGTTGGAAAAACTATAATAAATAGAGTCTTTTAAAAATAATTCTCTTAACTGTAAACCCTCTTGATGCTTTTCTTTTTGATTGTAAAATTCCCCCAGTAGTTCATGTAATTTTAAAATTTGAATAGCATAGGATTTCTCATAACCCAGTTCCAGAGCTAATTTATAAATACCCTGTACTTTATGGTGGTGATTTATATCGTTACTATAAAATCGCATCAACTCCCTGTAAAGAACAATAAGGTAACTTGCATTGTTTTGTTTTAAATCTTCAACTCCCATTAAAATAAAGTCTACCCCTTGAGATAGATTATGTTGTTTAGTGACAATAAAAAAACCCTTTAAAAACAAATAGAGTCCTTGATTATTTACATCACTAGGATTCAAATGGATTATATCTAATTTTTCTAGTTCACACTGCCCTAAAGAGTACTGCTGCATTTCAATATACAAAAAGGCTTTTTCTAACAGATAATCAGTGGTAGCTTGGTTAAGCTTTGCGGATGTTTGCCCAATTTGAAAGGCGAAATCCAAGTTTTGTAGAGCTTGATTATAATTCCCGGTTTTCTTTAACAACTGGTATTTTAAATAATAAGTCTTTGATTTATTTACATTATTTACCTGTGGACTTTGGATAATACCGTTGTAAAAATTCATCGAATTGCGATAATGTAATTCAAAATAAGGATCCCTTAAACCCGAGAGATCCATTGGGCTATGAAGATCTGAACTATAAGTAGTTCCAGAGAATAAAAAAAGAAGAAAAAAGCAAAGCCGACTCATACATCCCTGGTTTTATAGGTATTTAAACTTAGTCCTATAAAGACACTTGCTTTAAAATGTAAATAGTTTTTATTAACAGGTATAAGATTTATTTTTATTTTATTTTGGATTTTCCAGTACATAGTATTTTAATCACTTTACAGGATTTCATTTGCTTTTTCTAACTTTAAAAACGTATTTATTGCAAGTTCTTACTCTGGATTTTTAATATTTAATCTTTTAACAAAAAACTTTTCTTTTATTTTATAATCCTAAATTATAACTTAAAGTAACTAGAAAATGAAATGATTCTAACTCTAAAGTTTGTGTGTTTACCGTTTTACTTGTCAATGGATTTTTTTGCGTCAAATTTTTAGCTAAAAAACTTTGTTTAACAGTCATACTGTTTTAATTATAATAGTGAAAACAAATACACACATAACACGAAAATAAATTAACCAAATCACACTAATTATAAACAAAAACACTAAAAAACATAAAACAACCATCCTATTAACCCTCAAATTTATATTAAGTTAATATAAATTTGAGGTGTTATTTTTTATAAATACAGCCTATTTCATTTATAATTCTATTTTTGTAAGGCCAAACAAATAACTTATGATTTATAAAAATCCCCTATTAAAACACTTGTGTTCTATATTGATTTTAATATCCACACAAATAATAACCGCTCAAAATTTTCCTTTTAGCAATTCCATTCCAGGATACAGTTTTTCCACAGACACTATCTTAAGGGGTAAACACTGGGAATCACCTGAACAAGTGGCCTTAAACAAACAATTACCCAAAGCATACCAATTTTCTTTTGATGATCCACAACAAGCGCGCAAAGTTTTAAAGCAAAACAGCCCAAACTATTTATCATTAAATGGTACATGGCGATTTTTTTGGGTACCACACCCAGATCAAAGACCTATAGACTTTTACAAAACCGACTTTAATAACCAACATTGGGATACGGTTAAAGTACCAATGAATTGGAATCTAGCAGGACTTGAAAAAAATGGAAATCTGAAATACGGCAAACCCATCTATGTTAATCAACCTGTTATTTTTTACCATAAGGTAGAGAAGGATGATTATAAAAAAGGGGTAATGCGTACTCCACCTGAAAATTGGACCACTTACCAACATAGAAACGAAGTAGGTTCATACACAAGGGAATTTGATTTACCAAAGTCGTGGCAAAACAAACAGATTTATATCAACTTTGATGGTGTAGACTCTTTTTTTTATTTGTGGATTAATGGAAAGTTCGTTGGTTTTTCAAAAAACTCAAGGAATCAAGCTAGTTTTGATATAACCAATTATTTAAATACAGACAAACCCAACAAGGTGAGTGTAGAGGTATACCGAAACTCAGATGGTTCCTTTTTAGAGGCACAAGATATGTTTCGTTTACCGGGTATTTTCCGTGAAGTATCTCTGCAAGCCAAACCAAAAGTGCAACTATCCAATATGGTAATAATCCCAGATTTAGACCCACAATACACCGAGGGTACCCTACAGGTTAGCTCGCAGATAAAAAACTTAGACAAAAAAATTGCAAAAGGTTATAAACTAGAATATGCCTTATACCAAAATGAATTATACAGTGATAATAACACCCTGGTTTATCAATCCAAGCCTATAAAATTAACAAGTTCGATATCCCCAAATCAGCAGCTAAATATTCAAAATACCATAGCCATTAAACAGCCCTTGAAATGGAGTGCCGAGGCTCCTTATCGGTACACCCTGGTGGTTAGTTTACTAGATAGTAAAAACAAAGTAATCGAAAGTGTTTCAAGTTATACAGGATTTAGAAAAGTAGAAATAAAGCAAACCCCAGCTCATCAGGATGAGTTTTCTTTACAAGGCCGCTATTTTTACATCAATGGGAAGCCTGTAAAATTAAAAGGAGTAAACCGACATGAGACTAATCCTACCACCGGACATGTTATTAGTGAGCAACAAATGCTACAAGAAATTCAGCTATTAAAAAGAGCTAATATAAACCATGTCAGAAATGCCCACTATCCAGATGATCCCTATTGGTATTATCTGTGTGATAAATATGGTATTTACCTAGAGGATGAGGCCAATATTGAAAGTCATCAGTATTATTATGGTCAAGCCTCTTTATCGCATCCCAAAGAATGGGAGAATGCCCATGTGGCTCGAAACCTTGAAATGGTACATGCCACTATTAACCACCCTAGTATTGTGATATGGTCCTTGGGTAATGAAGCTGGCCCGGGTGATAACTTTGTAGCAGCTTACAATGCTATTAAAGCCATTGATGATTCTCGACCAATACAATATGAGAGAAACAACCAAATTGTGGATATGGGCTCCAACCAATATCCCTCTATTGGGTGGGTTCAAGAAGCTGTTAAGGGACAATATCCCATAAAATATCCATTTCATATATCCGAATATGCTCATTCCATGGGAAATGCAGCTGGAAATCTAGTGGATTACTGGAACGCTATTGAATCCACTAACTTTTTTGTAGGGGGAGCCATCTGGGACTGGGTTGATCAATCTCTATATAATTATGATAAAGACACCCATGAAAAATATCTAGCCTACGGAGGTGATTTTCAAGACACGCCAAATGATGGTATGTTTGTAATGAACGGCTTGTTGTTTGGTGATTTAACCCCGAAACCTCAATACTATGAGGTGAAAAAAGTTTATCAAAACATACAGGTAACACCAGTGGATATTTCCAAGGGGAAGTTAGAGATTTTCAATAAAAATTATTTCACCAACCTATCGGATTACCAATTAAAGTATACCATTTTACAAAACGGAGTGCCTATTGCATCGGGGATTAACTACCTTGGACCAGATATTAGTGAAATAGGTCCAAGACAGAAAAAAGAAATTCAAATAGATCTTAGTCAAATAAATTTTGATCCACAAAGTGAATACTTCATGGTTATCGATTTTTTGACTCTAAAAGACAACTTTTGGTCAAAAAAAGGGTATGTACAAATGCAAGAACAAATCCTTTTACAAAGTCCTTTAGATAAACCTCAAATAAACACCACGATACACCAAAGCACTGATTTAACCCTTATTCAAACCAAAGATACCTTAAAGGTAACTGGAAAAGATTTCTTGGTAAGCTTTGATAATAAAACCGGAAGTATCGCTGATTTAATCTATCAGAACACCCAGGTGTTTTATCAAAAAAATGGCCCTAAGTTAGATGCCTTTAGAGCTCCTATGGACAACGATAATTGGGCTTATAAAACTTGGTTTTTAAACGGATTACATAACCTAGAACATAAAGTAACCCAAATGGACCATTATTACTTACCAAATAAAGATTTAGTGATTACCTACCGAGTTACCTCACAAGCTGCTTATGCCAGTCAAATCCATGGTGGTTCCTCGGGAAAATATACCATAACAGATTTAAAACAAAGACCATTTGATAAAAACGACTTTTATTTTAACACCTATTTGGTATATACCATCTACAAGGACGGCTCGGTTGAACTTCAAAGTAGTATAAGTGCAAATAACAACAACCTTTCCTTGGCTCATATTGGTTACACCATGCAGGTAAACCCAGAGCTAATCAATTATACCTATTATGGTAAAGGTCCATTTAATAATTACAATGACCGAAAAACAGGCGCTGTTATAGCTCAATATGAATCTAAAGTAGAAAATTTATATGTACCTTGGACCAAACCTCAATCCACAGGAAACAGGGAACAAGTTAGATGGGCTAGTTTAACCAACTCCCAAGACCTAGGTGTTGTTTTTATTGCCGATCAAGAATTCTCGGCCTCCGCTCTACCCTATAGTGAATTAGAATTAACCCTAGCACCTCATAGTTATGAGTTACCCCATAGTAATTCTACGCATTTATATTTACTAGATAAAGTAACTGGTCTGGGTGGAAATAGTTGTGGTCAGGGCCCCCCACTACCGGAGGATCGCGTGAAATCAACTGCCTTGAATTTCGGTTTTATAATAAGACCAGTGGCTAACAAAGATTACAATCAAAAAGCCCAAGTTAGCTCCATGGGGCAAACGCCAATTGTTATCCATAGAGACAACCAGGGTTATTTGCATTTACTGGGCAAAGATGGGCAAGAAAACATAATGGTTCAAATTAACCAACAACAACCCTTTGAATACAAACAGCCTATCTTACAAAGAGCAAAAGCCAAGATAAAGGCCTGGCCAAAGGATAATCCTAGGTTAATCAGCGAGCAGGAAATTCAAACCTTAGAGAACATCAATCTCTCTGTTTTAGCACACTCTAGTGTAGAGACAAGTTATGGAGACCCACAAAATTTACTAGACAATGATCCCTCCACAATCTGGCATAGTATGTATTCGGTAACCGTGGCTCAGTATCCCCATTGGATCATCTTTGATACCCAAGAAACAAAAAATATCAAAGGTTTTGTTTACCAACACAGACAAGAAGGAAAAACCGGTAACGTAAAAGAGTTTCAAATTCATCTAAGCAATGACACCAAAGACTGGACAAAGGTATACCAAGGTGAATTTTTAGATCAAACTATGGCTCAAAAAATTCTTTTTGACAGTCCCCAAAAAGCGCGTTATATACGCTTTACAGCCTTAAGCTCCCACAATGGACAGGATTACGCCTCGGCAGCTGAGTTTAGTGTATTAGAAGAACAATAAAACAGGTATAATTTCAAACAAAAAAGCACTAGTTTTCTAGTGCTTTTTTGTTTATATATTTGCCTTAACCTGACATTTAATCTCTTCTTCGTTTTGTTAAACGCTCGTTTTTAAGTGAAAAGGTTTTATTTTGCGCGGATTTATTTTTCTCTCTTTCAAAATTTTTCTTACCATTTCTACTACTAGAAACCACTGCCTTAGAACTACCTACTTTTGGTGTAAAACCAGGATCACTATACCCTTGACTTGCCTCTTGGGTTTTACTTGAAGGCGCAATTAACTCATTTAACTCATCTAACTCTTTTTTGGTAAGTTCACGATACTTGCCCAAGGGAACATCTAAAGAAATATTAATAATACGAATACGCTTTAAAGCCACTACATCGTAATCAAAATACTCACACATACGTCTGATTTGACGATTCAAACCTTGTGTTAAAAAGATTCGAAATACATTTTTACTAATTGCCTCTACCCGACAAGGTTTGGTGATTGTATCTAAAATAGGCACCCCTAAACTCATACGTGTTAAAAAGCGATCGGTAATGGGTTTGTTAACCGTTACTATGTATTCCTTCTCGTGATTGTTTTTTTGTCTAAGAATCTTATTTACAATATCTCCATCGTTGGTCATAATAATTAACCCCTCGCTATCTTTATCTAACCTTCCTACAGGAAAAATACGTTTGGGATAATTAATGTAATCCACAATATTATCTTTTACCTTGGTATTGGTGGTACACTCAATACCAATTGGCTTGTAAAAGGCCAAATAAACCGGTGCTTGATCCTTTTGTCCAATTAACTCTCCGTTAACCTTGATTTGATCCTGTGAGCTAACTTTAGTTCCCATTTGTGGAACTTGACCATTAACAAGTATTAATCCTTGTTCAATTAAACGATCTGCCTCACGACGTGAACAATATCCTACTTCGGATAAATATTTATTTAATCTTGTTTTTTCAATTTCCTGCATAGCTAAAATAATAGTTGAACCAAAAAAATCTTCCTACTCCTGTTGGGTGATAAAATCATAGATATAGGTATACACAGTCTGATTTTGTAAAGAATGGTCCGAATTATGGGTGTAAATAATCTCTGCGTTTTTCTTTTGTAACTCCCTATGCAAATTTAAGCTTTTTTCTAAAGGTACAACACAATCATTTTTATCATGGATAACAAGAAACTTAGCCGCAATATTTTCAACAAATAAATAACTTGCATACTCAGATAAATCTTTTCCAATAATTGATTCGATATAAGAAATAAATCTTTCTTGCAATTTTTTGTTATATCCCATCATGTTGAAATAATTCCACACAATATGTTCAAATTTATCTAAAGCACCCAAGAGAATTATTTTTTCTAAAAAAGGATTTTGCTTGTTAGATAAACTATCTAAAACAGCAAAGGCTCCTAAAGAATGTGCGATGATAATTTGGGGATTAAATTCTTTGATCACCTCTTGTAGAACTTGGCTATACTGAAATACCGATAACTCTGTACCTTGGCTTTTCCCCTGACAAGGGGCATCTACTCCAACCCAATTATAATTTCTAGGCAATCCTTTACATAAAGCCTCCCATCGGTTGGTATTACTTTGCCAACCATGGACCAATAAAATGGTTTGTGAGTTAGCCCTAGAATTGTTCCAAGAGTAAACCTGAAGCTCTAATAAATCAAAGGTTAACTTACCAGAGGTAGCTTTTTTTAAAAAATCAGGTAAATCACCCTTAATTTTTCCTTTTCTTGGAGTTGCAAACAAACCATAGGCTATTTTAACTGCCCGACAGATGTTAAACACACTGTAAGTGTTAATTATTTTACCTACTAGTTTCTTCATAGTTTTTAAAGTCAAAAAAAGCCTCTTAATTAGAGGCTTTTTTAATATTTTTTAAATACTAGCAATAATTGCTTCGATTTTTTCTCTTTCTTCTTCAGCAAGTGCACTATCCACTAAGATACGTCCACTGTGCTCATCGGTGATAATTTTCTTACGAGCAGCAATCTCCACTTGGGTTTGAGGTGGAATTGTAAAGTAAGATCCTCCAGAGGCACCACGCTCAACAGATACAACTGCTAATCCGTTTTTAACTCCATTTCTAATACGAGTATAAGCTACTAATAAACGCTCCTCAACATCTAATTTGAACTCTTCCGATTTTTGTAAAAGCAATTGCTCCTCACGCTCGGTCTCTGCCATGATTTGATTTAACTCAGCTTCTTTATGACCTAAGTGCTCTTGTCTAGCCTCTAAACGCTCTTGGGTCTCGGAAATATTGCTTTTTTTGAACTCAATGCTAGCCTTCATTTCTTTAATGTGCTTCTCGGCAAGCTCGATTTCTAAGTTTTGGAACTCAATTTCTTTCTCTAAAGAATTGTACTCACGATTGTTCTTAACTTGATTTTGTTGCTCTGTATATTTCTTAATAGCTTCTTTAAACTCATCAATTGAACCTTTTTTCTCTTTAATTCCAAGTTCAATTGTACTTAAATCTGCATGTAACTTTTCTAAGCGTTTGTTCAGTCCAGCAACTTCATCTTGTAAATCTTCAACTTCTAGAGGTAATTCCCCTCTCATATTTCTAATTTCGTCAATTCTAGAGTCAATTAATTGCAAGTCGTATAAAGCTCTTAACTTCTCTTCAACGGTTAATTCTTTTTTCTTTGTCATCTTATAAGTAGTTAACTGGATTCGTATTTACTGTTGATAAAATAACTGCAAAAGTAGTCATTTTTTTTGAAAGAAATTCAACTATATAATTTTTTGTATATCTTTCACTCTCAAAATGTCCAATATCAGCTAAAACAATCTGATTTTCAGCCTGATAATAGTCATGATATTTTAAATCTGCCGTTAACAGTATATCGGCCTGTTGTTTAATTGCATCTGAAATGGCAAAACTACCCGATCCCCCCAATACAGCCACGCGCTTAATTGGCTTGTTTAATAATTTACTGTAACGAATACCATTGCTTTGGGTTTTTTGCTTAACTAAATTTAAAAACGCAAGCTCATCCATGGCCTGGTCTAATTCTCCTACCATTCCCATTCCAACATTTTTCATGGTATTTTCAATTGAAAATATTTCATAGGCAACCTCTTGGTAAGGATGAGCCCCATGTAATGCCTTTAGGATTGCGCCTTGTAAATGCTTTTCAAAAACAATCTCTAATCGATCCTCTGGTTCTACATGACGTTGTCCTATTTGTCCTACAAAAGGACTAGTTGTACTACCGGGTTTAAAACTCCCTAGACCTTTGGAGGTAAAACTACATTCACTATAATCGCCCAGAGAACCCGCTCCACTAGCAAAAAGAGCATCTTGAACTCTTTGGGTATAATCCTGGGGTACGTAGGTTACTAATTTTTTGATATAATTTTGCTTGGGTATCAAAATTTCTGGATTTCTCACCCCTATAGTATCGCAAAATATTTTATTGACCCCTTGGCTATGATTATCCAATGCCGTATGAATGGCATAAATAGCAATATCATGACGAATGGCCTTAATAAGGGCTCTTTCTACATAATTTTTACCCGTTAAACTCTTTAGGGAAGAAAACCAAATTGGATGAAAACATACAATTAAGTTACACTGCTTATCGATAGCCTCTTGAACTACTTGCTCTAAAGCATCATGAGCTACTAAAACAGAGGTAATTTGCGTATTTTCATTTCCTACCAAAAGACCTACGTTATCAAAACTCTCCGCATAACCCAAAGGTGCTAATTGCTGTAAAACTTCGGCAAATTCTTTAATTTTCATTTTTTTAATGCATTTTTAGTATCGTGAACCACGAAAATCAAGGCAAAGGTAACCAAAGCCTATTGTATATCACTTTATTTGCTGGCAAATATAAAAATCTAAAAGCCTTATAAATATAAGTTTAATAATTTAATCCCCTAAACTTTAAAAGGCTTTTTAGTGATTAAAGCAAACAAACATAAAATCTGATGGTAAAACAATAGATTTAAAATTAAAACACCTAAAGATAATTAAGTAAAAAATCAACCTTATATTTGCCTTAACCACATCTTTTATAAAAACAAAGGATGTAAAAAAACACGTTACAAAGCAATATTATTATATTCATGCAGATTTTACGCTTTTTATTATTCCCTTTTTCGATCTTATATGGCCTTATTACCAGTGTTAGAACTTGGTTTTATAAAACAGGGATTTTTAAAAGAACCCGCTTTTCTATTCCTGTTATTGTAGTGGGAAACTTAAGTGTTGGAGGAACCGGAAAAACACCAATGGTTGAGTATCTAATCAACCTTTTACAAGATAAATACAAACTTGCTACTTTATCTAGAGGATATAAAAGACAAACCAAAGGTTTTGTTTTGGCCAATAAAAACACATTAATGCCAGAAATTGGAGATGAGCCATTTCAATATCACAGTAAATTCGAAAAAATAAAAGTAGCGGTAGACTCCAACCGGGTTAACGGCCTTGAAAATATCTTACAGCAAAGCCCAACAACCCAAGTGGCGGTTTTAGATGATGCCTACCAGCATCTAGCTATCCAAGGTGGGCTATATATTTTATTAACCACCTATAACCAACCTTACTATAAAGATTTTTTACTTCCCACAGGAAACTTAAGAGAAACCCAAAAAGCAACTAAAAGAGCTCAAATTGTTATTGTCACTAAATGCCCAAAAGACTTAAGTAAAGAAAATCAAGCATCTATACGTAAAAAATTAAACCTTGCCCCGGGACAATTGTCTTTTTTTACGTATATTGAATTTAGTAAAATTGCAAAGAATAAAACGAGTTCGATTTGTTTGGAGGATTTTAAAAAGTTTGATTTTATCATGGTGGCAGGAATTGCAAAACCACAGAGCTTTTTTGATCATGTAAAAAAACCAAATACAGTTTGTATGGTTTTTAAAGATCATCATAATTTCACCCCAAAGGACATTGAACAAATTTTACAAAACGCAAAAGATAAAAAAATTATCACCACAGAGAAGGATTATATGCGTTTACAAAATTTAATCCCCTGTGAGCAATTGTATTATTTACCAATTCAAACTTCTTTTATAAGTCAAGGACAAGAGTTTGATAAAACCATTTTACATTATGTGGGAACAAGTACAACAAACTGTTAAGTTTTTAGAGGAAAAAACAAATTTTAAGCCAGAAATAGGAATTGTCCTGGGTTCTGGATTAGGAAATTTAACTGCGGATATTACCATTGAACATGAAATTCCTTATGCAGAGATTCCAAACTTTCCTGTCTCTACTGTTCAGGGGCACAAAGGAGCTTTAATTTTTGGTACCATAGCAGGTAAAAAAGTAGTGGCTATGCAAGGTAGATTTCATTACTATGAAGGTTATGATATTAAAACAACCGTTTTTCCAATTCGCGTAATGAAATATTTGGGAGTTCAAACCCTAATAGTTTCTAATGCTTCAGGTGGGGTAAATCCAAATTTCAAAATTGGAGATATTATGATTATCACCGATCATATTAATGCTTTCCCTGAACATCCTTTACGTGGGGAAAACGATCTAAGATTTGGTCCAAGGTTTGTAAACATGAACCAGGTTTACACCAAAGATTTAATCTTAAAAGCCTTAGAGATTGGCAAGAAAAACAACTTTGATTTAAAACAAGGTGTTTATTATGGTTTACAAGGGCCAACCTTTGAAACCCTAGCTGAATATAAAATGGTGAAAGCCGTAGGTGGAGATTGTGTGGGTATGAGTACTGTTCCAGAGGTTATTGTAGCCAGACACATGGATATGGATGTCTTTGGTATTTCTGTTATCTCTGATATGGGAGATGAACAAGGAATTGCCGATGTAAATCACCAAGAGGTATTAAAGGCAGTACAACAAGCCGAACCAATTGCTAGAGCCTTAATCAATGAATTAATCCAAGAAATCTAAAAATTAGATATATTAGGCCTTAAGTAGCTTACATTATTTACTTAAAAAATCAAAACCCTCTTTATTATATATAAAGGGGGTTTAATTTTTAAATCCAACCAAATACAGATTTATTTAAAAAAGTATTTATTAATTGATAATGCCCATTTTTTTCATAATAAAAGTAGCATTTTTGTTCTGACACACACCTGATCTGATTTTGTAATCAAAAAACAAGTCATCGTTTTTAATCTCAACTTCAAAACATTTGTTAGTTAATATATCAGGGTATTGTAGGGTTGTATTACAAACCTCTAAATCATGGGTTGCTATCACCCCGAAGGTATCACTTTGAATAAGCTTTGTTATAACCCCAATAGTTCCACTTTGTTTATCATCGGAATTAGTTCCACGAAGTATTTCATCTAACAAAACAAAACAAGGCTGCTTTTGGGCATTTTCCATGATCATCTTTAATCGTTTTACCTCCGCATAGAAATAAGATTCACTATCGTCTAACGAATCGGTTAAACGCATCGAAACAAATAAAGGTAACACAAATAAATTAGCGGAACTTGCACAAATAGGAGCCCCCATATTAGCTAGAACTAAATTCACACCGATGGTGCGTAAAAAAGTACTCTTGCCAGACATATTACTACCGGTTAGAATCACAAATCGGTGTTGTTTAAAACTAATATCATTACAAACCCTTTTTTGCGGGTTTAACAAAGGATGTCCTAATTCTTTGAACTCCATTGTTTGTTTATTATTATAATTGGCAAAGGTGTAATCCCGGTTGTTATAAGAGAAGTTTGCCAAAGAGTTTAAAGCCTCGATTTGTCCCACCACATCAATTGCCGATAGTAATACCTTAGAGTTCTTATTTTTCCAACGTATCAGCCTATCTAGTACATGTATATGGTATTGACCTAAACCATTAAACAAAATCATTATAAACAGATTACCTACTGTTTCTAATTTTTCAAAAAGATTAGATAAGGTCTTTAACTCCTTACTAGTTTTAAAATTATCCCTTTTTAACAGCTCTAAAAAATGCTTCATCTTAGGGGTGGTGAAACTTTGTTTTTCTATGCGTTTTACAATCTCACTATAACTATTAATTGTTTGGTGAACCTTATCGGCTGACCCCAATTCTCTTTGAATATCCCTTGACTTAGATATAGATAATATTAAATTTAAAGAAAACGCAGTTGAAATGACATAGCCTACAACCAAGGAACTATAAAAAATATATACCAAAATACTCACCCCTAGTATTGCAGGGATTAAATAACTTAAAAATCGTGTAGTGCTTGATAAATCTTTCGATACACTTAAACTCCAATTCTTTAAACGCTGGTAGGTATCTTTATCTAAATTACACAGTCTAGAGTAAGCATTGATTTGCTGACGCCAATCCAAGTTTTGACTTAATTCTTTTATTGCCTGTTGATTGGCCAATATCTCTTGTTGGTCTAAACCATATTTTAATAAATCTGCAAGCTTTTCTTGTCCAATATAAGAACTGGTTCGATTTAATGCTTGGTACAGGGATTTGGGACCAAAAATATCCAAGTCATAGGCATAGGGGTGATCAAGGGTTAAGAACTCCTTTCCATCTTCAAATGGCCATTTTTTATTCTCTAAAAAATCTACCTCATCTTGATTAACCTGTAAAAGAGCCTGGGCGTAACTCATCTTCCAGGAGTAATCAGCGTGGATCTTAAGAAGAATTATAAACAGCACTACAAACCCACCACATATATACAAATAGGTAAAATCGGATCTAGATACACTTAAATAAAAGCAATATACTATCCCTAAAAACATCACCAGTCTAATTGCTCCTACAATTTTATGTTTGCTTTTTACCTTTTGATAGGCCTTTTCAAATAATTCAATATTCTTTGTATAAATTCCCATAATGACTTTTTAGTTAATCAACAAGGCTCTTTATTGCAAAAAGCCCTAACAAATATAAAGTATTTAAAACCACTTTGCTATGAAAAACACATCTATATTGTTTTACTTGGATTTGGTTAAATGCGTTTTTAATAAATAAAAATGCAATTAATAAATCGATGCGAAAAATAAACTGCGAAAAAAAGCCTGCCAAAAAACGCCTCTTTAAAAAAAAAAATTATTCACTTAGCTTAGCTATAAATTCTACCTTTATTTAAAAGTTAGCTTACTTAAAAACAGAGTCTTATCCAATCACTGGTAGAAACTTACCAGGGCTTGTTATACCAATTCACTTTATTTTATTGTATTTTATTTTTTTTTAAAAAAAGTCAAAGCATAAAAAAAGGCCGCATAACAAGTATGCGACCTATCTTATCTTATTGGTCAATAAAGCCTTTTTTAGTAACTACTTTGCCCCTTTAGCTTTTCTTTCTCTAGCCAACAAAGTGTTTTTCAGTAACATTGCAATTGTCATAGGCCCAACTCCTCCTGGAACCGGGGTAATAAAAGATGCTTTTTTACTTACGTTTTCAAAATCTACGTCTCCGGCAATAACATAACCACGCTCATTAGAGTCATCCTGCACACGAGTGATTCCAACATCAATTATAGTAACTCCTGGCTTTACCATATCTGCCTTTAAAAAATGAGGTACTCCTAGGGCAGAGATAATAATATCTGCTTTTTGGGTAATTTCATGTAAATCTTTTGTTCGACTATGAGTCAAAGTAACAGTAGCATCTCCTGGGTTTCCTTTACGACTAAGTAAAATACTAATTGGTCTTCCCACAATGTGACTACGTCCAATAACTACAACATTTTTCCCACAAGTCGGTACTTCATAGCGCTGTAAAAGTTCCATAATTCCGTATGGAGTTGCTGGTAAGAAAGTTTCCATTTCTAGGGCCATTTTCCCAAAGTTTGTCGGGTGAAAACCATCCACATCCTTATCGGGATCAATTGCCATTAAAATAGCTTGTTCGTCAATATGCTCAGGTAAAGGTAGTTGAACAATATACCCATCAATTTCGGGATCATTATTTAACTCTTGAATCTTTTCTAGGAGCTCTTGCTGGGTAGTTTGCTTTGGCAAGGCTACAAGAGTTGATTCAAATCCAATTTGTTGACAAGATTTAACTTTACTTCCAACGTAAGTTAAACTCGCTCCGTTGTCTCCAACTAAAACCGCTGCTAAATGAGGTACTTTCTCCCCGCGATCTTTCATTGATTGTACTTCTTGGGCAATTTCATTTTTAATATCCGAGGATATTTTTTTCCCGTCTAGTAGTTGCATGACTTTTGTGTTTTTAGTGTGTTGTGTGTGTGTTGTGTATAAGAAAACAGCAAAGGTTTAAATTTCCTTAGAATTTTAAACCTTCACTAAAACTTTTATTGCATTCCCTTTAAGTTGCCCATCATACGCATAAGATTCTTTCCTTTTGAGCCCTGCATCATTTTCATCATCTTGCTCATTTGATCAAATTGCTTAAGTAATTGGTTAACTTGTTGAATATCGGTCCCTGACCCCTTGGCAATTCTTGCCTTTCTTTTTGCATCTAATAAAGAGGGTTTTGAACGCTCTTGTGGTGTCATAGAGTGAATAATTGCCTCGATGTGTTTAAAGGCATCATCTTCAATCTCAACATCTTTTAAAGCTTTACCAACCCCTGGTAACATGCCAACTAAGTCTTTCATGCTACCCATTTTTTTAACTTGCTGAATTTGAGATAAGAAATCATCAAAACCAAATTCGTTTTTAGCAATTTTCTTTTGAATCTTACGAGCTTCTTCCTCATCGTATTGTGCCTGAGCACGTTCTACTAAGGAAATAACGTCTCCCATTCCCAAAATACGATCGGCCATACGCTCTGGGTAGAACACATCAATTGCATCCATTTTCTCACCTGTACCAATAAACTTAATTGGTTTATTTACTACAGATTTAATAGAAATTGCAGCTCCCCCGCGAGTATCTCCATCTAATTTAGTTAAGATTACCCCGTCAAAATTCAATCTATCGTTAAACGCTTTGGCTGTATTAACTGCATCTTGTCCTGTCATGGAATCCACCACAAACAAAGTTTCATGTGGCTTAATACTACTATGGATATTAGCAATTTCATTCATCATTTGCTCATCCACAGCCAAACGTCCCGCTGTATCGACAATAACTACATTAAAACCCTTTGACTTTGCATGCGCAATAGCATTGTTAGCAATAGCAACCGGATCATTATTACCAGGTTCAGAATAAACCTCTACCCCTAATTGATCTCCTACAACATGTAACTGATCAATAGCCGCTGGACGATAAACATCACAAGCAACTAATAAAGGTTTTTTATTCTTTTTTGTTTTTAAAAAATTAGCAAGTTTTCCAGAGAACGTTGTTTTACCGGAACCTTGTAAACCAGACATTAAAATAATCGAAGGAGTACCTGAAAGATTCACTCCAGCAACCTCACCCCCCATTAATTGTGTAAGCTCGTCTTTTACGATCTTAATCATCAATTGTCCTGGTTGTAATGTCGTTAAAACGTCTTGTCCTAAAGCCTTCTCTTTTACTCTATTGGTAAAATCTTTGGCAATTTTAAAGTTAACGTCGGCATCTAATAATGCTCTACGTACCTCTTTTAGGGTATCCGCTACGTTTACTTCGGTAATTTTGCCGTGTCCTTTAAGGATATGAAAGGCTTTATCTAATTTATCACTTAGATTATCAAACATAATTTGTATTGATTTAATACTTAGAAAGGCCAAAGATAGTATTTAACTCGATATCACACAAAACCCCTAGCAAACAAAATATACTTTTTTGCAATTATTATTATCTTAAAGTTCACATTGTAAATCACCAAAGGGCATTGCTGGCTCATTTTCTATAACCTTTAAGGAGCAATAAAATAGCCTAGAAATAAAAAATAAGAAAAAACAACTTTTATAAAAACCGTTGTTTTTATACCCCTAACCTATACCAGATTATAGCCAGATTTTGTTAATTAATAAGATTGCTTTTTATTAATTACTTACTTTTGCCAAATAATATCCATTTCATGAGAGATTCCTGTAGTATTTTAAGGCGTTTTAAAAACGATATTTCATCGGTAGATTTACCGGAAAAATTTACTTTTCCTTTCTTTTATCAACCAGCAAAAATTAGTATCCTAGCAGCTCAAGAACTACAAAACCACTTAGAGAGTCATCCCATAATTAGTCCTTTGTTTGATAAAACAAATCCACAGGGGTTACCATGCGGAAAAATGTTTGGAGTATTGGTTGTTAAAACCCAAGATAATACCCTGGGGTATATAGCTGCTTTTTCAGGTAAATTGGCACAATACACCCACATGCAAGGTTTTGCTCCTAGTGTATTTGATCTTTATCAAGAAAAAGGATTTTTCTTACAAGAAGAACAAGTTTTAAATAAAATCAACCTAGAGATAGATCAGTTAAAAAACGATCCTGAATATTTACATTTAAAACAGCAGCTTATTTTAAAAACCCAAGAAAGTTTACTTGAAATAGCACAGAAAAAACAGGCTTTAAAAACTTTAAAAAATCAACGAAAACAAATCAGGTTAGATAAAGAACCTATTTTAAATGCGCAAGAATTTGAAGCATTATCACAAGATCTAATAAAGCAAAGTTTAAGAGATAAACATGAATTACGCGAATTGGTAAAATTCTGGGAAACTACTATTGATCAGTTAAATTTAGAGATTCAAAAACAACAACAAAAAATACAACTTTTAAAACAAAGTCGAAAACAGAAATCCAATGCGCTGCAAAAAAAGCTTTTTCAGCAATATAAATTCCTAAATGCAAAAGGAGTTCAAAAAGATCTTTTAGATATATTTCAAGAGCATCTAGGGGCTTTCCCCCCAGCAGCAGCAGGAGATTGTGCGGCCCCAAGATTATTGCAATATGCCTATTTAAAAGGCTATACACCCATTAGCATGGCTGAATTTTGGTGGGGAGAATCTCCCAAGAGTGAAATCAGAAAACACCTTCATTACTACGGAGCATGTAAAGGAAAATGCGAACCTATTTTAACCCATATGCTTCAAGGACTTCAGGTGGAGGATAATCCGCTTTTAAAAACACCTGTTTTACAAAAAGAGTTAGAAATTATTTTTGAAGACCAAGACTTAGCAATTGTAAATAAACCCCACGACTTTTTATCGGTTCCCGGTATATATATCCAAGATTCGGTGTATACAAGAATGCAACAAAGATATCCACAAAATAACAGCCCTTTTATTGTCCATCGTTTAGATATGGCCACCTCGGGAATATTAATTATTGCAAAGACTAAAAAAGCGCACAAAGCCATTCAAAAACAATTTTTAGATCAAACAATACGAAAAACATATGTAGCCCTGTTGCAAGGCGAATTACCTCTAGGCAAAGGAACCATTGATCTGCCTTTGCGTTTAGATTTGGAGGATAGACCTCGTCAAATGGTCTGTTACACTCATGGAAAACCAGCCGTGACCAATTACCAAATTATAAGCACAAACGGGCAAACAACCAAAGTTTATTTTTATCCTATCACCGGTAGAACACATCAATTAAGAATGCACGCTGCTCATCCCTTAGGACTTAATGCTTCGATTGTGGGAGACGACCTTTACGGCCAACCAGCACAAAGATTATACCTACATGCCCAAGCAATAGAATTCATCCATCCCTCTAGTAAACAAACCTTAAGGTTCGAGATACCAGAGGACTTCTAGATTATTTTTTGTAAATTTATTTTTTTAAATTCTTTACTATGCCAAATAAAAAACAGCAACTCATTAAACACAAACGCATCGCTACGGGTCTATTTGTAGCCATGGCTTTGGTTTATTTGCTAATGGTTTTTTTAATTAAATACTACCAAATGCCCTGGATGGGATACCTAAAGGCATTCTCCGAGGCCGCCATGGTAGGGGCCCTTGCCGATTGGTTTGCAGTAACTGCTCTTTTTAGACACCCTATGGGATTGCGTATACCTCATACTAATTTAATAGAAAATAGTAAAAATGTCATCGGAGACAATCTCGGAGATTTTGTAACAGACAATTTTCTTACCTCAGCCAATATTAGACCTTATATAAAAAGAATTGATTTGGCCATTTTAATAGCCAATTGGCTAGGAGTTAAGAAAAATCAAAAACTAATAGAGACAGAAATCTGTGATTTAGCTTGGAATATTATCCAAGATTTAGAAAAGCAAAAAGTAGCCGATTTTGTCCAACGAAAAGCCAAAGATTTAATTGTAAATATTAACTTCCAGGCCATGGCAGCCACCGGGTTAATGTATGCAATACAAAAAAATGAGCATAATCGTTTATTGGATGTAATTATTCCCAAGGCTCAAAACTACGTGGAGCAAAATCGCGATCAAATATACCAAGCAGTAATTGACAAAAAGCCGTTATTGGCTCTTGTGGGAGGAAAAGCGGTAACCAATCAACTAATTAGCGGCATCCATACATTTTTAGAGGACATAGCCAAAGACCCAGAACATAAGATTAGAAAAGAGATTACATACCGATTAGAGGTATTGTGTGTGGAGATTGAAACTTTAGAATCATGGAAAACAAAATTTGATCAACTAATAAATCAATTTGTTTCCGATACTATTTTAAGACAATACGTAGAAGACCTTTTAGATTCCACCTTAGATCTTATCCAAGTACAATTAAATACTCCAAATGGAACCCTTCGTAATTATATTGGAAAAACCTTGGGTAATTTAGCCCTAGATTTACAACAAGATCCGGTTTTACAAAACAAAATAAATGCCTGGGTACAACAAACTATTTATCGCCTAGCTTTAAAAAACACCAAAGAAGTAGGACAACTCATAAAAAATACAGTTGATAAATGGGATGGTAGAGAGTTAAGCGATAAACTAGAACTTGAAGTTGGTAAAGACTTACAATTTATTCGAGTTAACGGAACCATCGTAGGAGGTCTTGTTGGATTACTTATCTATACTATTACCCAAATCATTCTTTAAAAATACTACCACCACCAAATACAAACAACTCAAAAAGCTTTTCCTTGCTAATTACTTAATTAATAGACACTTTTTTTGGCTTTTATTGGATAAAACAGACTATATAAAACAAGTAGTAAACCCAATAAAAGAAAAGGAACACTTAAGATTTGTCCCATATTAAAGAGCATGTTTTGCTCAAAATCAACTTGGTTTTCTTTATAAAACTCCAGTATAAAACGAGTGGAAAACATTCCTATTAAAAACAAGCCAAATAAAAGCCCTTTTTTTTGAGCCAATCCCATTTTATAGCCCCAAAATAACAAAAGACCTATACAAAAATACCCCACAGATTCATAAATCTGTGTTGGGTGTCGGGCCAGATCATCGTGTAAAGCAAAAATCACTCCCCAACTACCACTAGTGGGTTTCCCATAAATCTCAGAGTTCATAAGATTACCTATACGAATAAAGCCTGCAGTAGCAGCAATAGCCACAGATAATCGGTCTAAGAGATAAAATAAATTCATATGGTACTTTTTACAATAAAGTAAAATACTTAATAATACTCCAATAGCTCCACCATGACTAGCAAGGCCTTTAAATCCAACAAATTTATAATCCCCTTGTATGTTTTCAAACGGCACAAGAATCTCCAGTAAATGATCCTTGTAATAAGCAAAATCGTAAAAAAGACAATGCCCTATTCTGGCTCCCAATAAAGTACCAATTACTATATAAATCAAAAGGGTGTCTAAGACTTTTAAAGAAAGGTTTTCTTTTATAAAAATCTTTTTTTCAATCTGGTATCCCACTAATATTCCTATGGCAAATAAAATACCATAATACCGAAAATCGATAGGTCCAATATGAAATGCTTGGGGATTTACATCCCAAATAAGTATATTACTTAATAGATAATACATCTGTTTAATGGTATTGAGTAAGCGCTAAATTAATTTTGCATTTTTTTTAGGCTTCATTAAAAAAATTAGGTTTTACCTGTAGATAAGAGAAAATCGACAAGTTATTTGGTGATTTATAGCCATTATAAACTTACACAAAACGATTGCGAATTGGCTCTACAAATAACTTAGCCATACTGGGCTCTAAAAGCTCGGTTTTTAAATAATCAAAATATTGCAATAATTCAGCCTTTGTTTTGCAATCCAATTTGATATCTGCCGTTGCTGTAAAAGTATCATAAGAAATATGTGCCGCACATACATATTCAAATAAAAACTCTTTTCCACCACGTTGCAATAGCTCTTGGGCTAACACACAAAAATACGGATGAACATAAAAGTTTAATTGTGCACTACGTCCAAGACAAATAAATAGTTCACGTAAGAGTTGTATCTCCACTTTGGATGGATCAAGGATAACTTGCTCTAAAACCTGTAGCCTGAAAAAATGATTCTCATCCTTATACTTAGGACCAAATTTTCCGTTCCATTTCAAATCTAAATATTCTCGATCGCAAAGGGAATAATTAACAACAAAATCTTCAATATTGATCTTTAACATAAGGCGTGTTACCAAGTAAAATAGGTTAATAGCTACCAAAGCAATTGGTTTGCAACAATTGGTTTGTAGGAAAAAAAAACAGTTGTTAGTAACAACTGTTTTTATAAAAATATAATTCTCGCGTTTACTTTAATGCTTGTTCGAGCTCTTGTAAGTTTAGGCTAGTTTGCTCACCTGTGGTTAAATTCTTTAACGTGTATCGGTTTTCTTGTATTTCTTGACTACCTACAATAACAGCAAAAGGAATTCCCTTTTTATCGGCAAATTGGAACTGTTTACCCACTTTTGCTTTATCGGGGTAAATTTCTGCTTTAATCCCCTTGTCTCTTAATGCCATACAGGCTGTAAAGGCATATCCCATTTCTTGTTCACCCATATTTAGAAATAATACCTCACTAGAGGCCTTTACTTGCTCTGGAAATAAATTTAATTCCTCCATAACCAAATAAATACGATCTAATCCAAATGAAATACCCACTCCACTCATATCCTTTAAACCAAAGATACCTGTTAAATCATCATATCTACCTCCACCACCAATAGAACCAATTTTAACGCCTTGTGGGGCTTGAATTTCATAAATAGCTCCTGTATAATAATTTAAACCTCTAGCCAGGGTAACATCTAAATTTAAATGAGCACTTAATAGTCCGATTTCTTTAATCTTTTGGCCAATAAATTCCAATTCTTCTACCCCTTGTAAACCTATTTGCGAACTGGCCAATAAGAGTTTTAACTGCTCAATTTTTTGTGTGTAATCACCAGTGAAATTAAAAAGAGGCTGCACCTTTTCAATAGCCGTTGGACAAATTCCTTTTTCAATCATTTCGTCCTTAACACCTTGCTCACCAATTTTATCTAATTTATCTAAAGCTACAGTGAAATCAATCAATTTATCACTAGCTCCAATTACCTGAGCTATTCCCGATAAGATTTTTCGATTGTTTAGTTTTATAGTAACCCCATTTATACCCAATGCTGTAAAAACGCGGTCATATAAACTAACAAACTCTACTTCTTGCCATAATGAGGTACTTCCGATAACATCCGCATCACATTGAAAGAATTCTCTATATCTACCTTTTTGAGGGCGATCTGCTCTCCAAACAGGTTGAATTTGATAGCGCTTAAAAGGAAAATCGATTTCATTTTGGTGCATTACCACATACCTGGCAAAAGGTACCGTTAAATCGTATCGCAATGCCTTTTCACTTATTTGATTGGTTAATTTCGAACTGTTCTTCTGTTGTAAAATATCCAGGTCTGCCTTAGCTAAATAATCTCCTGAGTTTAGAATTTTAAAAATTAAACGATCACCCTCTTCTCCATATTTCCCCAAAAGAGTGTCTAGATTTTCAAACGAAGGAGTTTCAATTGGATGGAAACCAAATTTCTCAAATCCGTGTCGAATAGTTTGCATAATGTATTGTCTTCTTGCCACTTCAGTCGGAGAAAAGTCTCTTGTTCCTTTTGGAATCCCAGGTTTTTTTGCCATTTTTATTTAATTTTTATGATTTAAACGTCTACAAAAATACTGAATTTTTTCACACCACACTTGGCAAACACTCCCATATATTTACCCATTGGCACCAAAATAAAACTCCTAAGAAAATAACCTTATTTACTTGTTGGGTTTTTTTGCTACTTTTACTTGTAACATTTTATTAAAAACAACTACCAATAGGTATGTGGAAAATTGCTTTTGAAAATATAAACATTGCTTTGGCTAGCATACGCAGCCAAATCACTCGTACTACCATCACGGTATTTATTATCGCAATTGGTATTTGGGCTTTAGTTGGAATTTTATCTGTGGTAAGTGCCTTGAAAAATACAATTATAGAAGACTTTGCTTCTATGGGTGCCAACACATTTACTATTAGCCGATATAGTTTATCGGATAATATGGCTAAAAATCAGCCCAAGTACAAGCCAAATGCTATTATTACTTATGCTCAAGGGTTAGAATTTAAAGAAAAATACGACTTTTACCCAAGCTCGGTCTCTTTATCGTTTAGAGCCGCTTCGAATATCGAGGTAAAAAGTGAAAATGATAAAACCGATCCAGATGTATCTGTGTTGGGTATCGATGAGAATTACTTGGCCAATAGTGGTCTTAAAGTGGAATTTGGTAGAAACTTAAGTCAAACCGATATCACCAACTCTAGATATGTTTGTGTGGTTGGAGCTGACTTTGCTAAGAGTTTATTTAAAGCAACAAACCCCATTGGACAAACCATCTCTATTAGAGGGCATAAGTTCGAAATTCAAGGAATGTTAAAGCCACAAGGAAGTACCTTTGGAAATAGTGAGGATCAACGAGTTTTTATTCCCCTACCAATAGCCCGAAATATTTTTAATGCTGCAAATATAAATTACACCATTAAAGTTTCTATTTTACAAGAAGGACTTTTAGAACAAGCCACCGATGTTGCCACTATTTTATTTAGAAACATACGAAACCTTACCCCTATACAAAAAGCAAATTTTGGTATTGAGAGAAGCGATGATATGATTCGATCTATGTTAACTCAAGTAACCACATTAAATATTGCTGCTTGGATGATCGGTTTAATTACCATTTTAGGCTCCTCGATTGCTCTGATGAATATTATGTTGGTATCGGTAACCGAACGAACCAGAGAAATTGGAATACGCAAAGCTCTAGGTGCAAAACGTCGAATAATAGCTTGGCAGTTTTTTACAGAAACTATTATTATAGGCCAACTAGGAGGTTTACTAGGTACTTTGTTGGGCATTGTAACTGCCTATAGCTTAGCCTTGATAATGGGATTTGTATTCACTATCCCTTGGGGTGCTATTTTAGCTGCCTTTATAACAACGTTCTTAGTGGCTATTATCTCTGGACTATACCCAGCTTTAAAAGCCTCCAAATTAGACCCTGTAGAGGCCTTAAGGTATGAGTAAAAAAACAATCAACTAATAAAACTTTTGCAAATTAAATCCCAAAACGGCATTATATAACGCATAGTGTTTGTCAAGTTTTGCTTTTAATGTGATGCGTTTTTTATAAACAGGGTGGGTAAAACTTAATTCTAAAGCGTGTAAAAGCATCGCGCTTAGGTTGTGATTATCCAACCATAATTTATTTTGTTTATTACACCCATGAGGCCGACTTCCTAAAATAGGATGGAAAATATGCTTGAAATGCTTTCGCAACTGATGCTGCCTACCTGTAATGGGATAAGCTAAAACCAAGGAGTATCTCGAGGTAGGATGGGTTTTACTTGCCATTGGAATCTCAACTCTTTCTAGGGTCTGGAAGTTTGTTAAGGCTTCTTGCTTTTTACCACTATCATTGGTAAGAGGATAATCAATCACCCCCTTTTCAGGGCTATACCCTCTTAAAATAGCTAAATACGTTTTTTCAACCCCTTGAGAAGAAAACTCTTGATTTAATACCTTTAAAGTTTCCTTATCTAAAGCAAACAATAAAACACCTGAGGTTTTTCTATCTAAACGATGTACTGGATATACTCTTTGTCCGATTTGATTACGTAGTTCTTGTACAGCGTATTGGCTAATATCACTGGCTATAAAGGATTTGTGCACTAGCAAATCCCTAGGTTTATTTATAGCAACAATATAAGGGTCTTGATAAAGAATTTCTAACATTGGCCAAAGATATCAAACATTAAAAATATTTGAAAAAGTAAATTCTTTTTTCACAAGAATAATTCTATTAAAGTTAACTTTCTTTACTGTAAATACATCCGTGGAAAAATAAAAATTCACCATTATCTTTTCTTAAATCTAATTCTTGCTATTTACTTCAAATAACATATCCACATGTAAAATACCATCCTCATCATAAGGCTCAGATACGCATTGAAAGCCAAAGCTTTTGTAAAACTTATCTAAATATACCTGGGCACCGATTTGAATATCACATGGCCCAAAGTTACTTTGTACCTGATCCATACTGTATTGCATTAACTCTCTACCTAATTTTAAGGCTCTAAAATCTTTATGCACCGCAACCCTTCCAATGGACACTTGTGGATAACTTAGATTACAAGGAACAATACGCGAGGTTGCAACAACTTGATTTAAACAAGTAGCAAATACGTGTAAACAAGCCTTATCTTTATTATCAATATCAAGATAAACACAGTTTTGTTCTACCACAAAAACTTCACTTCGAAGCTTTAAGATATCGTATAATTCGGAATTGGTTAACTCTTGAAAACTCTTAGTATGCCAGATAATAGGATCCATATTTCAAATATTTTTAAAAAAACTAGATCGCAAATATACTAGTATTATATTGGCTAGTCACCCACTTAAGTGGATAAAATCCCATCTTATAATCTATAATGTTACCCTAGTTGTTGTTTATAAGTTTGTAAAATACCTTGCAAAACCTTTTCCAAGATACAAACCATAACAAAAAACCACACCAGTTGTATTGCTTGTTTAAAAATCCCTAGCAATAAATTACTAGTATAAAAATCACCTAAATTACGGGATTTACACACCATTTGGATCGTGGCACTTAAAACCTAAAAAAGAGTAAGAACTTATTTGGGATAACTAAAAAATACCCCAAATAAGTAGACAACTTAATTGGGGTAAGATTATTTTTTTAGATAGAAATCTATATTTTTTTACTTCTTATTTAAAAAAGCCTTTTAAAGCGCCAGTTACTAACGAGGTTGCTTTTGAATTATCAGCTTTTAAAAAGTCTGATATACCAGTTTTGGAATCACCATCAAGTGCCAAACCGGTTAGAAGATCACTTAAAGAAAAGCTTTTATCCGAAGCATTCATATTTTGGCTAATTGCTCCAATTATATTTGGTACAACCAAACTTGCAAACCCATTAGCCATGGAATCCGGGATTCCTAATTTACCACTTAAAGATCCCACTAATTCCTTGATTATAGATCCCACAATTGGATTGTTGTTAATGTTTTGTCCCGAACCTTGTAACAAAGAGGTTAAATCACCCAATTTAGAGGCTGATGTAGCATTTTCTGTAAGACCTTGTAAAACACTTTTTGCTGTTAGTTCAACGGCCTTAGGTTGTAAATCAGAGGCTATCTGGCTGGCTTGTAAATCCTTCAAGGCTACCTTTTGAATTAGCTGTGTAATTTGCTGTAACATAGTTTTATTTTTTTTGTAAAACTAACTATTTATCTAACAATTCAAGCATTTTTTCTACTATTTCCTCCCATAAGTTAACTTGGCTTGTTTGCGTAGAACCATTAATATAAGGGGATAAAGAAAATCCCGGTTGCATTAATACTTGAATGGCTGGGGTGGGTTCTTCTTCAAAACGATCTAGTGCGGCAAACAGAATCTGCTCTTGATTTATAGTCTCCACTAAATCTACCTCATTTACCGCCTGAGGATAAGCACAATTAATTAAACCAAGTAAATTTTTAGCCTGTTGTAAATCTTGTTGATCGATCACATAACGTTCAAAAAACCTGGTATGAACACTTAGAAAATGACTTTGTTGTAAAACCGTTTGTTTGTCCGATGACTTTAAATTCACTTTAAACTCCATGCCATTTGCCAAGGTAAATGTTTTGTTTAAATCCTTAATAATTGTATCGTGATATAAAACATGCATTCCCAAGGCTAAAGCTTTTTGGGCCACCAACTCACCGGCTAGGTTCATTCCTATAATACCTAGCGTTTTTCCAGCCAACTCAATTCCGTTTTGGTAGGATTCCTGTAAAAATTTAAAACTCGTATCTCCCTCTAAAGGCATGTTTCGATTAGACTCTTGCAAAAAACGACATGCACAAAGCAAATGAGCAAACACCAATTCTGCTGTGGCATTACTTAACGAGGTTTCTGGCCAAATTACCTGAATTGTAGTGGTTTTTATATAATCAATAATCTCCAATTCCACAAAACTACTGGCAAATACAATAGCCTTTAGGTGGCTTAATTCATCGATTACTTGTTTTGTAAAACCAGTAGCTTTACCAACCACTAAGATATCGATCTGATTGTTTTTAGTATAAGAGACTAATTGCTGAATTGCAACGCGAACTTGTAAAACTTCCAATCCTGCTTGCTGCAAGTTTTCAACCACCTTAGGTGATGCACTATGGTTTATTAATACTTTCATTACTTTGTTTTTAGGTCTTTCTATTTTAAACTCTACTGCTGATTTGTTGCAGAGCTTGAATTAATACTTCTACACTCTGAAGACTAACAGCATTGTATAAAGAGGCGCGATAACCTCCAATTAAGCGATGCCCTTTAATATTTACAATATTGGCTTGTTGTGCTATTTGATCAAAAATAGCATTGTGTTTAGGATCTATAAACTCCCAAGTTACATTCATCTTGGATCGAGAATCTTTCTGGGCAAATCCCCTAACGAAATCCATTTTATCTAATTGCTCATACAAAAGAGCTGCTTTTTGATTGTTTACTTTTTCTATGGCTGCCACTCCCCCCTTTTGTTTTAACCACTGAAAATTCAACATACAGGTATAAATTCCAAATACATTGGCCGTATGGTATAAACTTCCCTGTTCAATATGTTTTTGATAATCTAACATAGCAGCAATACGCCTTGTAGTCTTACCCAATAAGTTCTTTTTAATTATAACTAGACTAACCCCTGCTGGACCGATGTTCTTTTGAGCACCAGCATAAATTAAATCAATTTGATTAAAATCCAGTTCCCTAGAGTAAATATCCGAACTCATATCACAAACCACTGGAATATCCACTGTGGTAGGAATTTGTTTAAACTGAGTACCGTATATGGTATTATTAGAGGTGTAATGCAGATAATCATAAGAACCTTGAAAATGTAAATCACTGGTTATATGACTGTAATTGGAGTCTTCTCCATGGTAAAGCACATCTACCTGGCCATACTCTTTGGCTTGTTGTATGGCCTTACCGGACCAGATTCCTGTGTTTAAATAAGCTGCCTTGTTTTGCAATAAGTTACAAGGTACTCGCAAGAATTCCATACTAGCACCGCCTTGTAAAAAAAGTACATCATAATGTTCTATACTCAAACCAAGTAATTCCAAGGCTAAACTTTTGGCTTTTGCAAGAATTTCTTGAAATTCAACACTACGGTGAGACATAGATAAAATAGAAATGCCTGTTTGCTGGTAATCTAAAATAGCCTGGGCACTTTTTTGATAAACACTTTGGTCTAGCAAACAAGGACCGGCGCAAAAATTATGGACCTTCTCCATGGTAGTTTTATATTAAAGATTCAACAAAAATTCCAACGTATCTACATTATCGGCATAATCCCAAAGTGAGGGACTTTGGGTTTGTCCAAAACCAATACTCTGGGGAATTAAATCATTACTGACAATACATTGAATTTGATCTGCCTGGGTTTCTAACTTTTGTTTTAGTTGATCTAAATTATCATAGTATTCATAAAAAACAGAAGAAATCGGTGAACTATACGTTGGGTCTTGTTTAATGGTTAAAAAACCATTATCTAAGATCTTAAATTCACTCATTAAAAACACAGCTTTATTATAATCATAATTATTAGCATATCGATCATAATCAATCACATCCTTATAGGGATACATACCATTGAAAAAATGATCAAAATTATAATCTCTAGGAATAAAAATCTTCGATACATTTCGACAACCTAAACCAAAATAAGTAAAAATATCTTTACCTAACTCTATCATTTGTTCAGGGGTCTCTTTTTGATTTAACACCGCAACAGAGTTTCTATTTTTTCGTATAATATGTGGAACTTTAGAAAAGTAATATTCAAAATACCTAGCCGTGTTATCACTACCGGTTGCAATTACGGCCTGAAAATCATTTAACTTATGCTCCACAAATTCAATTCGAGAGGCAAATTCTGGTTGGCAATAAATTAGATATTTAGCCATAAAAGGAAGCAATCTTTGATCATTGGAAGACAACTTAACAACTGCTTTGTTTCCCGATAATAATACGCATATAAAGTCGTGAAAACCAACCAAGGGTATATTACCGGCTAAAATAAGACCTACTTTCTTAATTTCATTATTTTTAAAGTCGTACTTACTTACCCATAAATCAAGATTTTCCTTTTGTAAAGCTTTAGCCCAAGACTCTACTGAAATAAGCACTTGTTTTTTAGTAAACCAGCCATTATAGTGAACCGCTGTTTCAATTAAATTTAAGAATTCATTGTAAAGTTCTTGCTCTTTTGCATTACAATGGCTTATAACAGGCTCTTGATTAGTAAATTGACTTAAAAACTGTCCTAATTTTGCAAAAGCATTTTTTTTAACATCTAAATCCATATTGACTTGTTTGTGAATTGTTTTGGGTGTAAATTTGTAGCAAAGTTAATACATAAATATATAAAAATATAAGCTATGGCAATCATAATAACAGACGAATGCATTAATTGTGGAGCTTGCGAACCTGAATGTCCCAATACAGCTATATATGAAGGTGCAGATGATTGGAGGTATAAAGACGGAACATCATTAAGTGGAACAGTAGTTCTACCTGATGGTACACAAGTCAATGCAGATGCAGCTCAAGAACCAATCTCTGATGAATTCTATTATATTGTACCTTCTAAATGTACAGAGTGTAAAGGATTTCATGATGAACCACAATGTGCGGCAGTATGTCCGGTGGATTGTTGTGTTCCCGATGATAATCACGTAGAGGATGATCAAACACTATTAGATAGACAGGCATTTTTACACAATCATTAAAATATTAAAGCGGCGATAGTCGCTTTTTTTTATGTCTTAACCCAAGAAAAATAGTCTGTTTGTCAAACAGGTGCTAATTTATTTTATTAGCATAAAAAATCTTGTGAGATAACTCTATGGCTAGAGCCACAGACAACCCATTATTTTTTCTAAAAAAAACAAAAACACACCCTTACAAATAGCCTTTTTTTTCGTATTTTTAACAAACATACTAGCTATATTAGCTATAAAAAAACAAATATTATGAAAAAACATCAATTTCTACTGGCTATTCCTGTCTTACTCACTAGTAGTACATGTTTTGCAGGGGGTCCTTCTATTGAATTATATGGAGGAGGAATTACTATCGGTTCTATTTTAGCTGTATATCTATCTTGGCAACGAAATCACTCTATTTTATGGGCAATTATACATTTTTTCTTAGGATGGATATATGTAATATATTACGCTTTAACTAAAAATTAGAATTATATAATCCAACAAATCTCTAAAGAGATGATCTTTAGAGATTTGTTGGATCACCAAGTAGGTGTTATTACGTTTATTTAATTTCTACTTGTTTAGACCTAAAAGCTTTTCTGTAACTTACTTAACACCCTATCTAAGAATTGAGATCTTTTAAAGGCAATTACTCCCCTTAATCTCTCAAACAATGTTGGTGACTCTACTTTTTTGAGTTAACCAATATGGCTGGGGACATCAAATAAAAGGGACAGATTTTATAAAATCTGTCCCTTAACCAAAAAACTAAAAAATGTAAGATCCTTACAAGATTTATTATTGACAGAGAAACTATAACTTATAGCCTCAACTAGTACTTTGTAACTAAATAATTACAAACATTTTTAAATCCTGAAAAATTTGGAAAACTTACTTTGATGGATAAGGGAGCTGGTATACCAAGGTAGATGAAATACATCACTACATTAATAAGCCTTAAATAGACTCATATACAAGATAAGATGTATTTTCTAAAACAATGACATTTAGCTTCAAATCGCGAAAGCAATATCCAAAACTCTTAGGCAGGTTTCCTGACTTGTAACTTTTATACCATCCTTCCCAGGTAATCATCCCAGTGGTTATGTAGGTATAAAATCGCATGTTACTTTACAGTTGCGCGACAGTTCGTGATTTTCACACGATTCCCTTTTGATACAATTTAATGTAACCTATGTTTGACCTTAGTAAATAAGGATTTTTTATCAAGGGGCAATATACAACTATTATCTATATAACAGTTACTTTTAAAGCTCTTTTTGTCAAAACTCTTACCTGGCTTGATTTATTCTTAAATTGAATTTCTAGTAATTAAAGCTAGTCAAAAAGAGTTTTAGTACCTTAGAGTTGTTTTTTAAAAAGCCGACCCACTAGTTTATTGAAAAATAATCTAATGGGGCAATCACTATAACTCTAAGATTAGATACATAAACAAAAAACTTCCGTTAAGTAAATAACCTGTTTTACTACATAAAACATCTAGCTAAAAACAAGTTAACAATCAGCTTAATAATCAACCAGTTATCTTGTGTAAAAAAGATTCTTATATTAAAATCACTAAACGCTTACCTGGTTGTGTGCTTTGTTGCCAAGCAGTTTGAATATCTTTTAAATCTGCTGTTTGGGTGTGTATAATGAGTTTTCCTAGACTCGCTAATTCAAAAATCTCGGGCAGAATTTCACTAAAAAGCAATTCTACTTCTTGCCTACTCCAACTACCCATACCACAACCAGATATTCGGATATCACTTGATCTTAACACAGAAGAGGATAAAGTAATTGTATCGCTAATCATTCCACCTAGAGTCACATATTCAATGGGGTGGGAAAATTCTAGATCTGACTTTAAGGCAGATAAAATCAATTGTGCACTGCTTCCCCACAAGTAATCTATAACCACATCAATGGGGTGTTTTTTATGAAGCTGTTTTAATTGTTGCACAAAACTTTCATCACTGGTTTGTAGATTAATCACATCACTGGCTCCCATGGATAATAATTCCTGTAATACTTGCTTGTTTCTACCGGTTACAATTACCCTAGAGGCTCCATAATATTTTGCTATTTGCACCGCTAGTTTTCCAGTTACACCAGTTGCTCCATTAATTAAGACAACTTGTCCCTTTTTTAATTTACCCTTAAAACGCAAAGCTAAAGCAGATCCCATTACTGCATTGCCAAGAGCTGCAGCTGTTACATTGTCAAGGTTATCGGGAATCTTCACAATACTATTTTTCTGCACAAGGGCTTTTTGAGCCATCATACCAGTTTTACTAAGCCCATAAACCCGTGTGCCGTCTTGTAAAACACCCACACCATCAGTGCCCACCACCTTGGGTGTCCATGGTTTGTCTTGTGTTGAATAATGTACTCCTTTTGCCTGCATCTTATCTAAATTCTTTAATGCGGCCGCTTTTACTTGAATTAATACTTGCTGCTCATTTTGTATTACCGGGTCTTTGAAATCTTTGACAAACACAGGTAACTCTGCTTTGTTATATACTACTGCTGCTTCCATTGTATTGTTTTTTTTTCAAACCTATAACATTCAAAACTGGTAAACGATAACATTTGTTATTAAATACTCATACCCGTTTTCCCTTAGCCAACTTAGCTTTAATGCGACTAAGATGTACGGTGGAAATTCCCAAATAAGATGCAATATAATGTTGAGCCACCCTTTGAACTACCTCTGGTCTTTCTAACACTAAATTCTCATACCTTTGTTGAGCAGTATACTTCAAGGTAGAAAAGAAATAGTTCATATAATCAAAAGTCCTTTGAAATATTTTATTTATAAACATTTCACGAAGATGTGGTATTTGTTTTATTTCAAAAAGGATTCTATCTAAATCATCCTTATGTACCCACCAAAGAACACAAGGTTCGATGGTTTGAATATCCGTGGGGCTAGGCTGTTGTTTAATAAAACTCTCGATTGAACCAACCACTTGATTTTCAAAAAAAAATTGACAAGTAATTTCCTTTCCCTGCATATCAAACCACACGCGAATACACCCCTTTTGAATCAAAAACATCTTCTTAGGTATTTCGCCCTGTTTTAAAACAGTAGTCTTTGCCGGGAGTTCTACACAAGTAAAGCAACTTGAATAATCCTGCCACTGTTTATCGGTGAGTTGAAGTTTCTCTTTGAGTTCATCTAGCATTTTTTTGACCTTTAAATTAATAATCTCTGGTTTTACTCTACCACTAGCTTTATTTTCAAAGTAAAGCATTTAAATAACAAATTTATCGCTTCCTATTAAAACAAGTAAATAAGAATCATTGATTTTAAAAAAAATCACTTACTATCCCCCTCTAACTCTTTTTTAAAGATAAAATAACTACCAAGCCAATTTTACAAAGCTTACTATACAAGAGCCTTGATGGTTAAAAAAATCGTTTATTAACCGATTTGTTGTATCTTTACCTGCGTAAACATATAATCTCACCATTTTACAATACAAATCCTTGGTTATAAACATATATATGTATATAGCTTTTAATAAGAAGTAAATAAATAAAAAATATTTTTGAAAAAGGTTTTGTAAGAGAAAAAGACTTTTATATATTTGCACTCGGTTTTGAAGCGAGACATTCAAAGCTGAATAGAAGAAGTAAAAATTTAAGATTTAAAGATAAAAGCAATGAGCAAGAGAACGTTTCAACCATCGAATAGAAAAAGAAGAAACAAACACGGTTTCATGGACAGAATGTCTACACCTAACGGTAGAAAAGTATTAGCGGCAAGAAGAGCTAAAGGAAGACACAAATTATCTGTTTCTTGTGAAACTAGACATAAAAAATAATGTTTTTTTAAAACATAAATAAAGGTGTTACTATTATGGGTAACGCCTTTTTTTATACTCAATTCACAAAATTTGAGTGAAAAAAACATAAAAAATCACACACACACAGCACTAAACTTACTTTTTTTAATCTAAAAGGAGTATTTAATAAAACAACACAAAGAAAAAAGATGCCTAAAGACAACTCTATCAAAACGGTTTTAATTATTGGTTCAGGACCGATAGTTATTGGACAAGCTTGTGAATTTGATTATTCTGGTTCACAGTCTGCTAGATCATTAAAAGAAGAGGGAATTAAAGTTATACTTATTAACTCAAACCCTGCTACCATTATGACTGATCCTTCCATGGCAGATCATATTTACTTAAAACCATTAACTGCAAGATCAATCATTGAAATCCTTGTTGCGCATCCAGAAATTGATGCTGTTTTACCTACCATGGGTGGACAAACTGCTTTAAACCTATGTTTAGAGTGTGACGAGAAAGGAATCTGGTCTGATTTTGGAGTGCGCTTAATCGGAGTAGACATCAACGCGATTAATGTTACAGAAGACCGTGAACAATTCAAACAATTACTTTCCACTATCGATGTACCTGTGGCACCTGCTAGAACAGCTACATCCTTTTTACAGGGTAAAGAAATTGCACAAGAATTTGGTTTTCCTTTAGTTATCCGTCCGTCTTTCACTTTGGGTGGAACTGGAGCTGCTTTTGTGCACAACGCAGAGGAGTTTGATGATCTATTAACCTATGGTTTAGAGGCCTCTCCAATCCACGAGGTACTTATTGATAAGGCTTTATTGGGATGGAAAGAGTATGAATTAGAGTTAATTCGCGACAAAAATGATAACGTAGTTATTATTTGTACAATCGAGAATATGGATCCAATGGGAATACATACTGGAGATAGTATTACAGTAGCTCCAGCTATGACTTTATCGGATACTACATTCCAAAGAATGCGTGATTTATCGATTCGTATGATCCGTGCCATTGGTAACTTTGCTGGAGGATGTAACGTACAATTTGCTGTGTCTCCAGATGAAAAAGAAGATATTGTTGCCATTGAAATTAATCCACGTGTATCACGTTCATCTGCTTTAGCATCTAAAGCTACAGGATATCCAATTGCTAAAGTGGCTACAAAATTAGCCCTAGGATACACCCTGGATGAACTACAAAATCAAATTACTAAATCTACATCTGCTTTATTTGAGCCTACATTAGATTATGTAATTGTAAAAATACCGCGTTGGGATTTTGATAAATTCGAAGGAGCAGATCGCACTTTAGGTTTACAAATGAAATCAGTGGGTGAGGTAATGGGAATTGGACGCTCATTCCAAGAAGCATTACACAAAGCCACACAATCTTTAGAAATTAAACGTAACGGATTAGGAGCTGATGGTAAAGGTTATACCAATTATGACCAAATTATCGATAAGTTAACTAACGCTAGTTGGGATAGAGTATTTACCATTTATGATGCTATTCAACATGGTATACCTCTTAGTAGAATTCACGAGATCACTAAAATAGATATGTGGTTTTTAAAACAATACGAAGAGTTGGCTATCTTAGAAAAAGAAATTTCTAACTACACTATTGATACTTTACCAAAAGATTTACTATTAGAGGCTAAACAAAAAGGTTTTGCAGATAGACAAATCGCTCATATGCTAAACACATTAGAGAGTAAAGTTCATCAAAAACGTGAAGAATTAAACATCCAACGTATCTTTAAATTAGTAGATACTTGTGCAGCGGAATTCCCTGCAAAAACACCATATTACTACTCTACATTCGAGGCTGAGATTCAAAAACCAGACGGTACGGTATACACAGCCAATGAAAGTGTAGTTACAGATAAAAAGAAAATAATCGTTCTTGGTTCTGGACCTAACCGTATTGGACAAGGGATCGAGTTTGATTACTCATGTGTACATGGAGTAATGGCTGCAGAGGAGTGTGGTTATGAGACCATTATGATTAACTGTAACCCAGAAACAGTATCAACTGATTTTGATACAGCAAGTAAATTATATTTTGAACCAGTTTTCTGGGAGCATATCTATGATATAATCCGTCACGAAAAACCAGAAGGGGTTATTGTTCAATTAGGAGGACAAACTGCTTTAAAACTTGCAGAAAAATTAGAACGTCACGGCATTAAAATCATCGGAACAAGCTACGATGCTTTAGATCTTGCAGAGGATCGCGGACGTTTCTCAACTTTATTAGAAGAGTTAGAGATCCCATTCCCTAGATTCGGTGTGGCTAAAACAGCTGAAAAAGCCTTAGAATTAGCAGACGAATTAGACTTCCCACTACTTGTACGTCCATCTTACGTACTTGGAGGACAAGGAATGAAAATTGTAATCAACAAAAAAGAATTAGAAGAACACGTAATTGAGCTTTTAAACTCAATCCCAGGTAACACACTTCTTCTTGATCACTACCTAGATGGTGCAATCGAAGCAGAAGCAGATGCTATTTGTGATGGAGAAAACGTTCACATTATTGGTATAATGGAGCATATTGAGCCTTGTGGAGTTCACTCAGGAGACAGCCACGCTATGTTACCTCCGTTTAACCTAGGTGAATATGTTTTACAACAAATTAAAGATCATACCAAAAAGATTGCAGTTGCATTAAAAACAGTTGGATTAATCAATATCCAGTTTGCAATAAAAGATGATGTAGTTTACATTATTGAAGCAAATCCAAGAGCATCTAGAACGGTTCCTTTCATTGCAAAGGCATACGGTGAGCCATATGTGAATTATGCTACAAAAGTGATGCTTGGACACAATAAAGTAACAGATTTTACTTTTAATCCACAATTAAATGGATATGCTATAAAAACACCTGTATTCTCTTTTAGCAAATTCAAAAATGTAAATAAAGCTTTAGGCCCAGAGATGAAATCCACAGGAGAAAGTATTTTATTTATTGATAGCTTAAAAGACGATACATTCTACGATATTTACGCTCGTAGAAAGATGTACTTAAGTAAATAAATATCTTTAAATTTTAAATAAGAAAAGAGGTTAGTTTTTATAGCTAACCTCTTTTTTTTTGCTACAAACCCTAGCAACATACAAGGAGTTATTCTAAAGTATTTTACTTATTTTTGAACCGTTTATTAAACCTTTATTACCCTTTGTATTATGAGTTATGAATTGTTATTGGCCATTAGCTTTTTTCTAATTATACTAGCTTTTTTTATCGGCCATAAATCTGCTAAGAAAAACCAAGCAAACTCCCAGGTAGAGTTCTTACAAGCCAAGGCAAATATTTCGTATTTAAATCAACAAATTATGGATTTACAAAACGATAAAAAAGCCCTTTTGGAAAGCGAGCAAATTCAAAGGATTGATAACCAAGACCTAATAGCACAAAATGCAAAATTAAAAGTAATAGTGCAAAATTTAGAACAAAACCTAAATCAACAAAAAATACAAAGCCAAGACTTACAAGAGAAATTCAGTAAGGAATTTGAAATTCTAGCCAATAAAATACTCCAAGATAAAAGCGAACACTTCACTAAGGTAAATAAAGATAATATTGAAAATATACTAACCCCTTTACAAGAAAAAATAAAGAATTTTGAGTTAAAAGTAGAACAAACCCATAAAGAAAGTATTGATTACCACGCAGCTTTACGTCAACAAATCTTTGGCTTACAACAAACCAATACCAAGATGAGTCAAGAGACTCAAAACTTAACAAAAGCCTTAAAAGGAGACAATAAAATACAAGGAAATTGGGGGGAAATGATTCTGGAGAGTATTTTAGAGAAATCAGGATTAGAAAAAGACAGAGAGTATCACACCCAAGTTAGTCATACCAATGAATACGGAAAACGTCTGCAACCTGATGTTATTATATCCCTACCGGCTAATCGCCACATGGTAATTGATTCCAAGGTGTCTTTACTGGCCTATGAACAGTATATCAACCACAGTGAAACCCAGAGCCAAAATAAAGCACTACAGGAACATATCGTATCGATCACAAGACATATTGATCAATTATCGGCTAAAAGATATCAGGATATTTATCCAGGTAGTTCACCTGAATTTGTACTGTTATTTATTCCCATAGAAACCGCTTTTTCTGTTGCTATTAATCAAGATGCTAGCCTATATAATAAAGCCTTTGAAAAAAACATTGTTATTGTTACTCCTTCCACCCTTTTGGCAACCTTACGCACTATTGAAAGTATGTGGAAACAACAAAAACAAACTCAAAACGCCTTTGAAATAGCCAGACAAGCTGGCTTACTTTACGACAAATTCGTAGGGCTTACACAGGATTTAACAAAGATTGGTAAAAAATTAGATGAGGCTAAAATAGAATACGATAACGCGTTTAATAAACTTAGCCAGGGTAAAGGAAATTTAATTGGCTCTGTACAGAAATTAAAAGACATGGGAGCTAAGGCTAAAAAATCCTTAGACACCCAATTAACTGACAACCAAGAACTCCATTTTTAAAATTTCATTAGAATACTATTAGGATTTGAAGTAAAAATTTAATCTTTTACATAAATTTTTAATTTTGCACAACAAAGCTTACATTTACTATGAATTACATTTAATTTTATTAATTGTATAAATACTGCATTTTATGAATTTTAAAGACATGCACCCTGCTGATATTGCCGAGGTACTCTCTGGAATGAAGAAAAAACAGAGAAATTTAGAGTTTTTAAAGCTACCTTCTGCTTTAAAGGTCGAGGTGTTTTCTTTCTTGGAGATTAATATCCAAGAAGAGATTGTTCGTAGCATGACCCAAGAGGACTACGCCGAGGTATTGAATAATTTAGAACCAGATGACCGTACTGAATTATTTGAAAACTTCCCAGACGAATTAATTAAATATTCCATTAACCTTTTAAATGATACCGAAAAGCAAATAGCCCTTAATTTAATTGGCTACAAACAAGACAGTATTGCCAGGTTAATGACCCCTTTATATATTCAAACAAAACAGGATCGAACCGTTAAACAAGTCTTGGAACATATCAAAGTATATGGTAAAAAAGCAGAGACTTTAAATTATATCTATGTAGTGGATAGTCACAATCGCTTAATTGATGACTTAAAAATAGGCCAGTTACTCTTAGCCGATGAAAACACGCTTATTTCTGAATTAATCGATCATAACTTTGTTTCCATTACCACTACAACAGCCATGGAAGATGCTTTTGATATCTTTGAAAAATACGATAGAAGTGCATTACCTATTATAACTGAAAAAGGAGTTTTAGTTGGGATTGTAACTTTTGATGATATTTTAGATAAAATCAAAGAGCGAGACACAGAAGATATTCAAAAATTCGGGGGGATGGAAGAATTAGATCTATCCTATACCCATACCCCTTTGTTTGAACTTGTTAGAAAACGTGCCGGTTGGTTAATTATCCTATTCTTAGGAGAGATGTTAACCGCATCGGCTATGGGTTACTTTGATGGAGAAATAGCCAAAGCAGTAGTACTTGCTTTGTTTGTTCCTTTGATTATTTCCAGTGGAGGAAACTCCGGTAGTCAAGCAGCCTCTTTAATCATTAGAGCCATGGCACTTGGAGAGCTAAAACTAAGTGATTGGTGGTATGTGATGCGAAAAGAAATTGCCTCTGGAGTAATGCTTGGAGGATTACTTGGTTTTATAGGCTTTATACGAATTATGATTTGGCAACAAGCCGGTATTTACGATTATGGCGAACATTGGTTTTATGTAGCCTTAAGCGTTTCTATATCTTTGTTGGTTATTGTACTCTGGGGTACTTTATCGGGTTCTTTAATTCCTTTTATCTTAAGGAAATTTGGTCTAGATCCGGCAACAGCCTCTGCCCCATTTGTAGCTACTTTAGTCGACGTTTCTGGTTTAATTATATACTTTAGTATTGCCGCTGCCTTACTAACAGGAAGGCTGCTTTAAAAATAAAAACCTACAAAAACAATATAAAAAGCCCCAAATACTCACCAGTTTACAACCAAAAGAGTATTTGGGGCTTTTCTATACTAGAAATTCGTTTTTGTCTATTTCAAGCTTAAATAGATTAATCCTGTTCGATAAATTCTACTTTTTTCATGTTTGGTAAAAACCATGCAACAATACCTAAAAGAGGTAAAAATGCACAAACGTGATAGATATACTCAATGGAAGTTTTATCGGCTAACCAACCCAATAGGGCCGAACCAACTCCACCCATTCCGAAAGCAAACCCATAGAACAATCCCGAAACCATACCAATTTTTTTAGGCAAAAGTTCTTGGGCGTAAACCAAAATAGATGGAAAAGCAGAAGATATAATAAGACCTATTAGGATAATTAAAATGGCAGTCCAAACAAGTCCCACATATGGAAGTAATAAAGTAAGTGGAGCAACACCTAAAACTGAAAACCAAATAATATACTTTCTTCCTACTTTATCTCCAAAGAATCCCCCAATTAGAGTTCCGGCAGCGGTAGCCAAAAGGAAATAAAAAAGGTAAACTTGAGCCTGTGCGTAAGTTATACCAAACTTATCCATTACATAGAATTGAAAGTAACTCGAGATACTTGCCACATAGAAATATTTAGAGAAAATAAGCACTAATAGAATTACAATAGAGCTATTAATACGCAATTTACTTAACTGAGGAATCAATATTTTCTTTTTCTGCTTGGCCTTGGCAACCTGCAAAACTTGTTTATACCAAGTTCCTATAAAATAATACACGCATTGGGCTACTAAACCAACCACTAAAAACCACAATAAATATACCTGCTCTTTGGGTAAAACAACCCAAGCCACCAATAAAGGAGCTAATGCTGTACCGGTATTTCCACCAATTTGAAAAATACTCTGAGCCAAAGAACGCTTACCTCCTGAGGCTACAAATGATACTCTTGAGGATTCAGGATGAAAAATAGATGATCCTATTCCTATTAACATTACCGCTACCAATATCCAAATATAACTCGGTGCAAAGGCTAATAAAACAACCCCAAGGGTTGAGAATACCATACCGTATACTTGCGAGTATGGCTTTGGATTTTTATCGGTATAAGCACCCACTAAGGGCTGTAAAAGAGAGGATGATAATTGAAAGCAAAAGGTAATCATACCTATTTGTGCAAAATCTAAATTATAATTGTCTTTTAGTAAAGGATAAGTTGCAGGAACAATAGCTTGAATAAAATCATTAAACAAATGTCCTACACTTATTAATAGCAAAATGGGATAAACTGTCTTTTGCGCTGTAGTTTGATCTTTTACCTTTTGTTTTAAACCTTGAGTAAAAGCTTGCATATTGGTCATAATAGATAGGTAATTTTCAGGCAAATATACTAGATATTAGCCGCAGAGACTTAATTTTTAAGATAAAATTTTTCTCTGCTACAATTTTTATTACTTTTACTTTATACCAACCAAAACTAAAAAAAAGTGAATAATTCAAAGGATCCTGAATCTAATAAATCAGCTTTAAAAGAAAATCAAGGAATCACCCAGCCCAATATTCTAAATCCTAAGGCGATTCGTCTTTTACAAGATCGTAGAAAAAAAGCAGTATCCGCCCAAGAAATTATTCAAGGAATAGTACAACAAAACAAAGTCTATTTAAGTCAAGGCATTACCCTTATAGAAAGTCTAAAGACCGAACATCAATTAAAAGCTCAAGAGATTATTCAGGCCTGTTTACCCTACGCCAATAAATCCATACGAATTGGTATTACAGGGGTTCCAGGGGTTGGAAAAAGTACTTTTATTGAAGCTTTTGGAACACTGCTTACCTCATTGGGTAGAAAAGTGGCAGTCTTGGCCATTGATCCAAGTAGTAGCATTACTAAAGGTAGTATTTTAGGAGATAAAACTAGAATGGAAGAGCTTGTAAAAGATCCTAACGCCTATATAAGACCTTCTGCCTCTGGGGATAGCCTTGGTGGTGTGGCTAGAAAAACCAGAGAGAGTATTGTTTTATGCGAGGCTGCAGGCTATGATACTATCTTAGTGGAAACCGTAGGAGTTGGACAAAGCGAAACTGCCGTACAAAGTATGGTAGATTTCTTTTTATTATTAAACCTAGCTGGTGCAGGCGATGAATTACAAGGTATTAAACGCGGTATTATGGAAATGGCCGATATGGTGGTTATTAATAAAGCCGATGGCCAAAATATAGACAAAGCCCGTATCGCAAAATTACAATACAACAGGGCCTTACATTTATTTCCCGCTAAAGCCTCAGGTGTTGCACCTAAGGTTAGAACCTGTAGCGCGATTGAACATATTGGCATTGAACCGATCTGGAACTTTATCCAAGAATTTGAAAAAATAACAAAACAAAATGGTTATTTTCAAAACAATCGAAACTCACAAAACCAATATTGGATGATGGAAACCATTCACGAGCAACTTTTAAATCATTTTAAAAGTAGCCCTGGAATTACACAAAGCATTCAAACCAACAAAAAAGCAGTGCAAAAAAGTGAAATTTCACCCTTTGCAGCTGCTTGGCAAATATTAGATATGTATTTTAAATCTTTGGATAAAAATTAATCTTCTAAATCTTCATCCTCTACATAACGTTCCATTTCTCTTTCATAGAACTCTCCTGCTAAAGCAATTAAGTTCTCTATCTCGGCTTGAACCTCAGCCTCTTCAGACTCTTCAATGGTTTCTAGAAATTCCATATCCTCTTGATTTAAATCGATAATAAATCTAGGAAATTCTAAGTGAACAATATAGATAGCCTCTGGATTGTCACTATTGTCAGCTAATACGAATTTTGGTAACTGCATAATATGTCTATTTAATTATTTTTAATTAATCGTTTTGTTAATATATGAAAGCGTATGGATAACACAATGGCCGCGGTGGTTAAACCCGCTAAAAGACCAATCCAAATACCTACTGCTTTTAAATCTGTATATAAACCCAAATAAATCGATACTGGGAAACCTATAATCCAATAAGATATAAAGGTAAGAACCATTGGAACATTTACATCTTGTAAACCTCTTAAAGCACCTAAAATAATTACCTGTATTGCATCACTGATTTGAAAGATTGCTGCAACTAAAAGTAATTGAGCACCAATTCGAATTACTTGCTGGTTTACCAAAGCTTCATTTATATCGTGATTGTTCATAAATAACATAGGGATATAATTTCGAAGTGCTACAAAAACAAGCGCTAAAAAACTATAAGTTATCACTCCCATTAAAACAATACTAGTGGCAACCACACGTAACTTCACATAATCCTTTAAACCCCTTTGGTTACCCACTCGAATCATAGCCGCAACACCAAGACCACTTGCAAGCATAAAGGTCATAGAGGTCATACTAAGGGCGATTTGATTGGCCGCTTGAGACACAATATCAATCATACCTGATAACCAAACTGCCCCAACAAATAAGGCCACTTCAAAGAAACTCATTAAACCAGATGGTAAACCAATTTTTGCGATGGTTAAACTCATATCTTTTGTAATTTCTTTAAAAGAAATTCCACGTAAAAAAGGCTTAAAATCACTTTGTGAGCGCAATGAGAAATGCATAAACCCAAGCATTACAATTCTGGAAATAAGTGTTCCGTAAGCCGCTCCAAGCATACCCATCTCCGGAAAAAACCACACCCCGTAAATAAGTACGTAATTAAAAAAAACATTCGTTACATTGGCTATAATGGTGGCGTACATCGAGTTCTTTGTACGACTTTTTCCATCAGAAAATTGCTTATAGGCTTGATAAATGACAAGGGGAATTAAAGACAAGGCAACAATATCCAAAAAAGGCTTAGCCAAAACAATTACCTGTTCAGGTTGTTTCATATACACCAATAAAGGCTTTGCAAAGTAAATAACTCCAAAGAGTAAGATTCCAATTAAACTACAAAGGAAAAGTCCGTTAATGAAGATTTTCCTACCCTGTTCATTATTCTTCTCGGCATCACTATGAGCCACCAAAGGCGTAATTGCTGTGGAGAATCCAACTCCCAAAGAAATCGCTATAAAAACAAAGCTATTAGCAAGAGAAGCAGCAGCTAATTCAGTGGCTCCAATTTTCCCAACCATTATATTGTCAATCACCCCAACAATAGTGTGACCAAGCATGGCCAGTATAATTGGATAAGCCAATTGAATATTATACCTAAACTCTTTAAAGTATACCGATAGATTCATTTTATTTTTTTTTGTGCAAATATACACCCTTGTTATTAAACCCAAGGTATTTTTACAATCTAGATTTACACTCTTAAAAATCTTGGTTAAAAATGCCCTATTCTAAAAGTAAACTAGTTTTGTATTTTTGTAAATTATTTAAAATATCACTAGACAGCTCAGGTGGTTTTACATAGGGCATCTTATCGAAAATATCTTTTAATATTCCAGCAAATATATATCGAGAAATTAATTTATCATCCGAGGGAATCACATACCAAGGAGCCTGTTTAGTGTGTGTTTTTTCAATAGCCATTTGATAATATTCTTGGTATAATTCCCAATATTGGCGCTCGTTGATATCCTCTGGGGAAAACTTCCATTGATGTTTTGGTTTATCTAGTCTTCTTAAAATTCGTTTTTTCTGTTGGTCTTTACTTAAATGTAAAAAGAACTTTAAAACCAAAGTACCATTTGCACTTAAATGCTTTTCGAAATTAATAATATCCCTATAGCGTGAATTCCAAAACTCAGGAGTTAAGTCCTTCTGGGAGTCAATAAAAGGAATATTTTCTTTAAATACCACTTGTGGGTGCACCCTGGCAATTAACACATTTTCATAATGACTGCGATTAAAAACTGTAAATTTCCCGCGTTCCGGCAAAGCAATATAATGTCTCCAAAGATAATCGTGCTCTAATTCCGCTGAGTTGGGTTTTTTAAAACTTTGCACCACAACCCCACGTGCATTAAAATTTCTAAACACCTCGCGTATTAAACTATCCTTACCCGCTGTATCCATACCTTGTATGCAAATTAAAACACTATATTTATTATGAGCATACATATTGTCTTGAAACTTACTTAAAGACCGGGTTAATTTCTCGAGTTTCCTTTGGCATTTATTATCCGAGATTCCTAAATCAACACTAGTTGGTAAACTAGAGAGATCAAAATCAGGTTGTACCTTGTATTTTTGTTCAAAATTCATAACTGCTGTTTTTACTTAGTTAATTTACTCTATTTTTGTGGAACTAACTAGATGAAAATTAACCATGAAGCAAATAACCTTAGAACTTTTTTTATTACTAATGAATTTACAATCTCCCTCAGGGATTGTTTATCAGCACGATCATATTCATGTAATTAGTGATAATAGTACTTTTTTCTATCGTTATGATACCCAAGATAAGCTATGGAGCCAAACTCCAATTAGTGAACTAGATTATGGGCTTGTTGAAATACCCAAGGATATTAAACCCGATTTTCAAGCTATTACTTACGATCAAATGGACTTTTATATCTTTGGATCAGGTAAAAACCAATCTGCCTTGGATATGGTTAGAGTCAATAAGATGAACTACCAGGTCCAAGAAATAGAGTATCTTGATATATTATATGACTCTATGATGGATATTGGCAATATATCTGTAGAGGACTTTAATATTCAAGGTGTAATAAAAAACCAAAATAAATGGTATTTTTTTAACCGTGGAACTAGTCCAGAAAATAAAAACGGGATTTTTGTGGTAGATGCCCAAAACATCATTGATCATTTCAATGTATACTACCTACCTATAAAATTACCTAAAATAAACAAGAAAGACAGTGGGTTCACCGATGCTACCCTAGTGGGGAACTCCATCTATTTTATAGCAACCCCTATAGATCAAGAGGATACTTTTTTAGATCAAAAAAATAAAGGTACTTTAATTGGAGAAATTACTTTGGATAAACTTAAGGTCAAAAAAACAAAAGTAATTAGCAAGGAATTAAACTTTCAAGGAATTACTCTATATGATCAAAATAAAAATAATTTAAGTTTTTTACTTTCTTTAAACCCAGGTAATACCCACAAGCAAACTGCTATTTACAAGCTAAATTTTAAAAAATAAAAAAGGGGGCTGTCTCACAATTCAAAACGCCCCCCTGTTTATCTAATAAATATTTTATTTTTCTTAGTACATTTATTCATTTAATCTAAATTATAAATTATACCTAATAAATTACTCTGGAATACCAAGTGAGTAACCATTATAAAACAAAACCTTTTTTAACTATTTTTCAATCTCTTTTAAACTCTCCATCTTTTTTGTGGCCAAAAAGCCTTTAATATCTTCAAAATGCTCTTTAACACGCTTGTTTGAAAATTCAAATACTTTTTGGGCTAATCCATCCAAAAAGTCACGGTCGTGAGAAACCAGGATAATAGTTCCTTCAAACTCCTTTAAGGCTTCTTTAATAATATCTTTGGTTTTCATATCCAAATGATTGGTAGGCTCATCCAAAATAAGTAAATTATATGGTTCTAAAAGTAATTTAACCATTGCTAAACGTGTTTTTTCTCCCCCAGATAAAACCTTTACTTTCTTCTGAATATCATCTCCTTGGAACATAAAAGCTCCTAGAATATTTTTTATTTGTGTTCGAATATCACCAACTGCAATACGATCAACTGTTTCAAAAATAGTTAAATTCTCATCCAATAAAGAAGCCTGATTTTGAGCAAAATAACCGATTTGAATATTATGACCAATCTCTAAACTACCTTGAAAATCAATCTCCTGCATAATGGCTTTGATCATTGTGGATTTTCCTTGGCCATTTTTTCCAACAAAAGCAACTTTTTGACCGCGCTCAATAACAATATCGGCATCTTTAAACACAACATGCTCATCATAAGATTTGCATAACTCTTTTACCACCACAGGATACTGTCCGGAACGTGGAGCAGGCGGAAATTTTAATCGCAAAGCAGAGTTATCTACCTCGTCTACTTGAATAATATCAAGCTTCTCCAACATCTTCACACGGGATTGCACTTGTAGTGTTTTTGAATAAGTTCCTTTAAAACGCTCGATAAACTCGGTTGTCTCGGCAATCATTTTTTGCTGTTCTTCATATGCCTTAAGCTGATGAGCGCGACGGTCTTGACGAAGAATTAAATAGTCAGAATATTTAGCCTTGTAATCATAAATTTTCCCCATAGTTACCTCTATGGTACGATTGGTAATATTATCCACAAAAGCACGGTCGTGAGAAATCACCATAACGGCCTTTGCTTGATTGATTAAAAAGTCCTCTAACCACTCTATACTCTCAATATCCATATGGTTGGTAGGTTCATCCAATAAAATCAAATCTGGCTTTTTCAATAATATTTTTGCCAATTCGATTCGCATGCGCCAACCTCCTGAAAACTCCGAGGTCTTTCTCTGAAAATCTTCACGAACAAATCCAAGACCTTTTAAAACCTTCTCCACCTCGGCTTGATAGTTTACCTCTTCAACGGCATAAAACTTCTCACTTAATTCGGAAACTTGCTCAATTAACTTCATATAAGCATCACTCTCATAATCCGTGCGGACAGTCAACTCTTGGTTAATTGCATCGATCTGCTCTTTCATTTGAAAAAGCTCGCTAAAAGCTTTACTAGCCTCTTGCATTACAGTACAATCATCCTGTGTAAGTAAATGTTGTGGTAGGTAAGCAATAACAGCATCCTTAGGTGCAGAAATAGAACCTGTGGAGGGTTTATTAACACCTGCTACTATTTTAAGTAACGTAGATTTACCTGCTCCATTTTTACCCATTAGAGCGATTTTATCATTCTCATTAATAGAGAAGTTAACTCCGCTAAAAAGCGTAGTTCCACCAAATTGCACAGAAATATCATTAACTGTAATCATATGTGTTTCCTTATTTTATTTTGCTGCAAATATAATACTACTTTATCGTGGACCAAGAAAAAAAAAGGCAATTCCATTGTTTTCTATAAGGTGTAATTTCCTTAAAAAAAAGGCCTTGAGACGAATCTCAAGGCCTTATAGTTATTTTATAAACACCTAAGGGCGCTAATTTTTTTATTTTGATTTACCAGAAAAACGCAAAATTAAAAACCCTAAAATACCTCCAATACCAGAGGCCATTAAAATTCCTATTTTTGCTTGCCCTGGAAATTCAGGATGTGCATTTATATCAAAGGCTAACTCGGTTACAAATAAAGACATGGTAAACCCAATAGAGGCCAATAGTCCTAAACCAAGTAATTTAATATAATTTGCTCCCTCTGGCATAGGGGCTATCTTTAATTTAACAATAAGAGCTGTAATACCAGCCACACCGATAACTTTTCCTAGTACAAGTCCAAAACTTACCCCAAGGGTAACGGCACTGATTCCTTGCCCCTCTGCACCCATGGAGAACGGAATTGCAGCATTAGCCAAAGCGAAAACAGGCATAACAAAAAAGGCAACAAAACCATGCATTCCATGTTCTAAACGAATAGATGGAGGTAATGCCTCTGTGGCTAATTTTTGTATTTTTTCAACACTTACTAATTGATCCCCGGTTAAAATCTGACTATTATCACTAGGCTTACCTGCTTTAAAACGATCTAGATATTTGCTAATTCTTGAACTAAAGAATGCTCCTGGAACGCGCATTGTAGAAGGAATTGCAAAAGCAGCCAATACAGCGGCTATAGTTGCATGAACACCCGAGAGAAGGAAGAAAAACCAAATACCACCGATTCCAAAAATAGCGTAATAAATAGTATTTCGTATTCCAATTAAATTACTAATCAATAATAAGGCGAAAAACCCAAAACCTAGACCTAAATTCAACAAAGAAAGCTCCGAGGTATAAAAAAGTGCAATCACTATAACTGCTCCTAAATCATCGGCAATGGCCAAAGCGGTTAAAAACACCTTCAAAGATGTTGGCACTCGATCCCCTAAAAGGTAAAGTACTCCTAAAGCAAACGCGATGTCTGTAGCCATAGGAATTCCCCATCCATGAGCTGCATCGGTACCACCATTAAAAAACAAATAAATACTCGCAGGAACAACCATCCCTCCAATTGCTGCAATAATAGGTAACATAGCTTTTTTAGGAGAAGACAACTCACCGGTTGATAATTCTCGTTTTAGCTCTAAACCAACAACAAAAAAGAAAATAGCCATTAAACCATCGTTTACCCAATGTTTAAAGGAGTGATTTAACGTAAAGTCATTAAAAGAAAATCCAATATAATTATTATCCCAGAAATTCATGTATTGCTCAGCCCATGGCGAGTTGGCTAAAAAAATAGCCACCACAGCTGCAATAAATAAAACTATACCACCGGAAGTAGATTTATCCATAAACCTTTTAGCAGGATCGGAAATATACTTATCGGCAAGAGTCAATTTAATTTTGTTTTCCATCTTTTAAATAATTTGGAGCGAATATACCTTTTCTATCTGTTTTTGGCAAATCTGTAAAAATCCAAAATTGATATTTCTATAAGTTTTTTAATACTACTTTAATTAAAACACCACATAATGCATAAGCAAACTTGTGAATATGCTATACACTTTGAGCTTTTATTTGATTTTTACTATAACTTATACAAACCGAAAAAAACTGTATTTTTTTTTCATCCTACCCTGCCTTAGACTTATTTTATACTCCCAAGCCTCGCCCAGCAAAGCTCTTTACATTGTTCTGTAAATCAATCTGTAAGAGAATAAAAATCATTTACCCGTTAAAAAGGAGTTTAAAATTAATACTTTAAGTATATTTGTGTTTTGAAAATCACAAATATGGAAACTGTTTTAGACTCAAATATTAAGCCAACAGCCAAACCAAAGTGGTTACGCGTAAAACTTCCTACAGGAAAAAAATATACCGAACTAAGAGGTTTAGTTGATAAATATAAGCTTCATACCATTTGTACCTCTGGAAGCTGTCCTAACATGGGTGAGTGTTGGGGAGAAGGTACCGCAACATTCATGATTTTAGGAAATATTTGTACCCGTTCTTGTGGATTCTGTGGTGTTAAAACAGGTCGTCCAGAGACCGTGGATTGGGATGAACCAGAGAAAGTTGCTCGCTCTATAAAATTAATGCAAATCAAACACGCGGTAATCACAAGTGTGGACAGAGATGACTTAAAAGACGGAGGATCTATTATTTGGGCAGAAACCGTTGAGGCAGTAAGAAGAATAAGTCCAGGGACAACTATGGAAACTTTAATTCCTGACTTCCAAGGCATTTATAGAAACATTGATCGCATAATACAGGTTAATCCTGAGATTGTTTCCCATAATATGGAAACCGTTAAAAGATTAACGCGTGAGGTTAGAATTCAAGCTAAATACGAAAGAAGCTTGGAGGTATTAAAGTATTTAAAACAACAAGGTATCAACCGTACTAAATCGGGAATTATGCTAGGTCTTGGAGAAACCAGAGAAGAGGTAATTCAAACCATGCACGATTTAAGAGAGGTAAATCTAGATGTTTTAACCATTGGTCAGTATTTACAACCAAGTAAAAAACACTTACCTGTTAAACATTACATTACCCCAGAACAATTTGAAGAATACGAAAAAATAGGCCTTGAATTAGGCTTTAGACATGTTGAAAGTGGAGCCTTAGTTCGCTCCTCCTACCGAGCACAAAAACATTTATTATAAGATATATATGGTCGCTGTGGCGACCATCTTTTTTAAACTATGGCTTATGAAAAAAATAAAAGTCGCTATCAATGGATTTGGTAGAATTGGTAGAAATTTATTTCGAATCCTTTTAGATCATCCTTTAATTCAAGTAGTTGCAATAAATGATCTTGCTGATGCAAGAACCATGTCCCATTTACTTAAATACGATAGCATTCACGGGGTATTGAAAAAAGATGTCACTTTTACAGAGAATCAAATAATTGTAGATAACAATCCCGTGGCTTTTTTCAGACATAGTCAAATAAGTGATTTACCTTGGAAAGCCTTAGAGGTAGATTTTGTTATTGAAGCTACAGGTAAGCGCAAAACAAGTGAGCTTTTATATCAACATATTGTTCAAGGTGCTAAAAAAGTAATCCTATCGGTTCCACCTGAAGACAATATAATTAAGACCATTGTTCTTGGAGTAAACCAAGATATCTTAACCGATCAAGACTTAATTGTTTCCAATGCTAGTTGCACCACAAACAATGCAGCTCCGATGATTAAAGTTATTCAAGAGTTATGTGGAATCGAACAGGCCTATATAACCACAGTTCACTCCTATACAACCGATCAAAGTTTACATGACCAACCTCATAAGGATTTAAGAAGAGCCAGAGGTGCAGCCCAAAGTATTGTACCCACAACAACAGGTGCGGCTAAAGCGTTAACTAAGATTTTCCCTGAATACGAAGGTAAATTAGGCGGTGGCGGAATCCGAGTTCCTGTACCCGATGGATCTTTAACAGATATTACCTGTTATGTTAAACACCAAGTTAGCATTCAACAAATCAATCAAGCCTTTGCCAATGCTGCACAAAACCAACTAAAAGGTATTTTAGACTACACCCAAGATCCTATTGTATCGGTAGATGTTTTAGGGAATCCAGCCTCGTGTTTGTTTGATTCTCAATTAACATCGGTTTTAGATAAAATGGTTAAAGTGGTTGGTTGGTATGACAATGAAATTGGTTATTCTAACCGATTAGTTGATTTGATTATTTTCATGGATAATTTAAACAAAAAAAATAACCTCTAAAAAATGCTAAGCATTTTTTAATGGAACCTGTATAAAACAAAAAAAGTGAGCTATAGCTCACTTTTTTTGTTTTATATCTACTTGTTGTAAATTATTTTTTCTCACTTAATCTTTGGCTCATCTCCATAGAAACAGCTGAGCGCTCTATAAGAAGTTTTCCAGCCATAGTCTCAAGAACAATCGTATCTTGGTTTAATTCAGCAATTTTACCGTGAAGACCACTTTTTGTAATAATACGATCCCCCACTTTAATAGCTGCTTCGAATTCTTTTTCTTTCTTAGCTCTTTTTTGTTGTGGACGAATCATTAAAAAATAAATCACCCCAAACATTAAAATAATTGGCAAAAACTGTTGTAAACTTTCCATATATAAATTATTTTCGTTTTTTTTAATTGTTTCTAGGTAAAACATTAGCCTTTATAACTAATATTTCCTCTCCTTTTTCTGTGTTAGTTCTTAAATTAACTGTTTTTTGTTGCATTCCAGCTTGTGCTTGTTGAAAACGAACTTTTAAAACAGACGTCTCACCTGGTAATATAGGTGTTTTTTGATAATCTGGAACCGTACAACCACAAGAAGCTGATGCATCTATAATAATCAACTCACTTTGTCCAACGTTCTTTAATTCAAACTCTGTAAATACAGCTTGGTTGTTAGCTACATCTCCAAAATCATGACTTGTCTTTGTGAATTCAATCTTAGGATATAATTTTGGCTTAGAAGATTCTTGTTCAACTAATTGTGCGTTTTGTGTGTCAATTTTACTTGACGCCTGTGTATTATCTTTACAAGACACCAATGCTAAAGTTGCACAAAAAACTAATAATAAACTTTTTTTCATAATTATTAATTATAGTAAACCTTTACCTATTTTGCTTATTTTACCTTCTTGGCTATAAGCTTTGGATATATTATCTAATACTCCGTTGATAAAAATACTACTTTTTGGCGTAGAATACTCCTTTGCAACCTCTAAATATTCATTAATTGTTACTTTAACAGGAATTGAACTAAAGCGTAACATCTCACAAATAGCCATACGAAGTATGATGGTATCTAATTCAGCAATACGCTCTGGATCCCAATTTGGAGTTTTATCTTCAAACTCCTTGGTTAATTCTTGGTAATTCAAAATCGTTTTTCGATACAAGCTTATTGCAAACTCACGATCATCAACATCTTTATACAAACGCGGTACAAAAATTTGTGTATCCTGTTCTTTGATTTGTCGTAGTTGCTTTTGAATCATCGTATTAACAACTGGTAGATCATCCACCCATGTTAATTTTGTATCTTCGAAAAAAGCATAAATTTTTTCATCAGGTGCTACAATATTTGTAAATACATCACATACAAATTTACGATCATCTTCAAAACTACATGTTGGTTTGCTCATGTAGTGATTATAAATCTCACTTTGTTTGATTTGTTCTAATAACAAATTGATGTAGGTGTAGTTGATTTGCCAGTGGTTTAACTTATTCTCCTGTACTTTTGAAGTAATAGAAACAGATTCCTCAAGAATATTGAGAACTTTATTGTCGATAAATCTGTTATTTGGATTTCGTTCTTGCGCAGTAGCTAAATGTTTCTTTTGGCCTAGGGATAATAACTCAGCTTCTTTTTTTCTAACCTCCACCAAGCTACTGATTACTAATAGATATAAATCCTGTAGATTTTCTATACTATCAATTAGAAACTTCTCTCCGCTTTGGATATTGTCAGAGTTACTTTGTTGCATCATATAAAGAGTTTGCATAACCTTTATACGAATGTGTCTTCTGTTTAACATGCTACTTAAGAACTTTTTAGATAAATGAATGTCGTTTATTTAACAGGGCAAAGGTAAGAAAATATAATTTTAATCAAACCAAAAAGATGCAATGAATTTATATTTAACGATATTTTTAGTAAATAATTAATCTATAACAAATTCCGCTTTGCTTATAATACAGTATCTTTGCTTTTAGCAAGAGCCTTATAACGAGTCTCGTTTTAATACCCTATTGTCTATATATTATCTATGAATGCACTTAGTCATTTAAATAAATATTTTTTAAAATATAAAACCCGCTTTATAATAGGTATAATTATAACTATTGTAGCCCAAATTTTCACCCTATATACTCCAAAATTAGTAGGAGATTCAATTCGTACCTTAGAACAGTTAACCCCAGAGGATAAAACCCAGGTGGTGACAACCCTAACACAAAATATCTTTTTGATATTAGTGACAACACTTATTGCTGGATTTCTTACTTTTTTAATGCGCCAAACCTTAATTGTAATGTCTAGACACATTGAGTTTGATCTAAAAAACGAAATCTATAGCCATTACCAACGTTTGTCGCAAAGTTTCTTTAAAACACATCGTACGGGTGATTTAATGAACCGAATCAGTGAGGATGTGGGCAAAGTAAGACAATACGCCGGTCCGGCGGTGATGTATTCCATTAATACCATTATTCGCTTCGCTGTTGTACTTACCCAAATGTATATTATCTCTGCCGAACTAACATTTTACTCACTTATACCTGTTCCTTTTTTAGGATATTTTATATATAAATTAAGTAAACAAGTGAACTTGCGCAGTAAAGCTTTTCAAGAAAACTTATCCCATTTATCTTCCTTTAGCCAAGAAATGTTCTCGGGAATACGCGTGGTTAAAGCCTACTCTTTAGAAAAGGAGAAAGAACATGATTTTAGTGAACTTGCCAAAGATAGTAAAACTAAAAATTTAAGATTAGCAAAAACTAGCGCCCTAATCGGACCGCTTTTAATATTTTTAATAGGAATAAGTAATTTAGTAGTAATTCTTGTAGGATCGTTATTATATTTCAACGGAACGATACCCGATATTGGAATTATAGCCCAATTTATCCTATATATCAATATGTTAACTTGGCCCATAGCATCCCTAGGATGGGTTACGATGATGATACAAGAGGCCGAGGCATCACAAAAAAGAATCAACGAATTTTTACAAACCAAACCTATTATTTACAATACGGTTGATCATCCTACCCCAATACAAGGTTCAATTGAATTTCAAAATGTCAGCTTTACATATCCCGATACCGGTATAAAAGCCTTAGACCAGATTAGTTTCAAACTTCAACAAGGACAAACCTTAGCTATACTGGGAAAAACTGGGTCTGGAAAAACAACTATCTTATCGTTAATTGCCAGATTATATGACCCTACTCAAGGTGAGATATTAATTGATGATAAACCAATTAAATCCTTTAATTTAAATGATCTAAGACAGGCAATTGCTTTTGTTCCACAAGATGCTTTTCTTTTTAGTGACACAATAGCCAATAATATACGCTTTGGTAACAATAAGGCTACTTTAGATCAAATAAAACAGGTTGCAAAAAAAGCTGCAGTACACCACAATATTGAACAATTCGACAAAGGGTATAATACCATCTTAGGAGAACGAGGTTTAACCCTTTCCGGAGGTCAAAAGCAGCGTGTATCCATTGCAAGAGCTTTGATAAAACAAGCACCTATCTTAATACTTGATGACTCCTTATCGGCTGTAGATACCCAAACCGAAGAGGCTATTTTAAACTCTTTGGAAACACATAGTAAGAATATAACTACCCTTGTGGTCACCCACCGAGTTTCATCTGCTAAAAATGCAGATTATATTATTGTACTTGATAATGGTAAAATTATACAAAGCGGAACCCATAATCAACTACTAGATAAACCGGGCTATTACAATGAGTTATATCAAAAACAACTCTCGGAAAAAGAATTATTATAAAAAGTTGGTTTATTAAGTTTTTTTTTAGAATTTTGAGTCCTATATGAACGAATCAATTAATTGATAAGAAGGAATTATGAGAGATAACGAAATGTTAGAAAAAGAGGAGATTTTCTCAAAAGTACTGAGAGCTGGAAGAAGAACTTATTTCTTTGATGTTAGAGCAACAAAAGCAGATGACTATTACATTACCATTACAGAGAGTAAAAAATTCACAGAAGAAGACGGGTCATTTCATTTCAAAAAACATAAAATCTACCTTTATAAAGAAGATTTTACTGCCTTTAGAGAGATTCTAGACGAAATGACAGATTTTGTAGTAGCTAATAAAGGAGAAGAGGTTATCTCAGAAAGACATCAAAAAGATTTTAAAAAGGAATATCCAAAAGACGAATTAAATTCATTTACAGATATTAGTTTTGACGATATTTAATCAAATTATAAAAAAAGTCTACTTATTTTAAGTAGACTTTTTTTGATTAAGACTACTTTTTAAAACAAACCATAAAACTTTAAAGCAACCTATTAATATAAGGGAAATCGATGCTTGAGAAACTTCCGAATCAATCTTATTATCAAGGTATAAAAAAATATACCCTAAATTTAGCAAAATGGATGCTAATATGCTTTTTAATAGCTGTACCCATAGGATTGGTTTGTGCATTTTTCTTATATAGCCTAGAGTTTGTAACCCAATTAAGACAACAAAACCCCTGGCTTTTATACCTACTTCCTTTAGCCGGTCTTGTTGTAGGATTATTGTATTATTACAAAGGAGGAGTTGCCAATAAAGGAAACAATCTTTTAATCCAAGACTATCATAACGCACAAAATACTGTCCCAATAAAAATGGGTATTTTTGTTTTATTTGGTACATTAGTTACCCACTTGTTTGGAGGTTCAGCAGGTAGAGAAGGTACGGCTTTACAAATAGGAGCAAGTATCTCGGAACAATTCTCAAAGATTTTTTCTTTGACCCCGGAGCAAAAAAAACTTCTTGTACTCTTGGGAATAAGCGGTGGTTTTTCAGCAGTCTTTGGAACACCACTAGCTGGAGGTTTATTTGCCATGGAAATTATGATTGTGGGTAAATTGCAATACAAAAAAGCTATACCTATTTTCTTTACTGGTTTTCTAGCCAATTATGTATGTCATTTAACACAAGTCAAACACAGTGCGTATCAAGTTACCCACTTTTTAGATTACAACCTAAGTAACACCCTTTGGGTTGGCTTAGCAGGTGTTTGTTTTGGTTTAACAGGTATTGTGTTTATTTTAACCACCGATTTTGTATCGAATTCCTTAAATAAGTATCTCAAAAAAAAATATATGCATCCTTTTTTAGGAGCTATTGTCTTTATAATTCTTGTCTTGTTTTTAAAGACTGATATTTACCTGGGGCTAGGAATACCAACTATTCAAGAATCCTTTTATGTAGGTAGCTCCCCAGATGTTTTTATAACCAAGCTTGTACTAACAGCCATTATACTTGGCTCGGGTTTTAAAGGAGGAGAAGTAACACCTTTATTTTTCATAGGTGCTACCCTGGGAAGCGCCCTGGCCCTACTTTTTGACCTACCTATAGATGTGCTTGCTAGTATAGGATTTGTAGGGGTATTTTGCGCCTGTACAAAAACCCCATTAGCCTGCATTGCTATGGCTGCAGAACTCTTTGGAACAAGCAATAGTATCTACACCGCCCTGGCCTGTGTGATTGCTTATTTAGTCTCTAGCCAGCATACCATCTATAAATCACAAAAATTTAACCTTGAAAATTCAACAATTAAGTAAGAATAAAATTTAAAAAAAATCAGTGTTACAGCATTAAAAACTCATATTTAAAAATAAATAACCAGTATTTTAACAATATGCTATTTTACAGGACAATATGCACCAAAATATTAATTGCAAAAACTGGGTAAATTCAAAATCTTTACTACCTTTGCTGCTGATTTTACGCCAATAAAACACAGTCTAATTTAGCTATAGGAAAAAGACTTTTTGTATGCATTGGAGATTTAATCAAATTGAATAAAAGTTTTAAAAGTTTTACACACAAAACAACAAAAGATTACATTAAATTTTATTTTATGTTTCACAAAAAATTTCTTAATCGATTTACATTTGGTCAAGTAACCGTATTTCTAGCAGTTCTATACTTGGTTTACTCCCTTACTTGCATTGTTCTTTATCAATCTGTAGCTAGCATAGTCAATGTAGTAATCTCCGGGTTTATCATGCTTTTAGTACTACAGGATTTAAGCCAGACAAAACATACAATTCGTAAAAACTACCCATTATTTGCTCGCTTTAGATATATGTTCGAGTCAATTCGACCTGAAATGAGACAATATTTCTGGGAAGGTGAATTAGATGGAAAACCTTTCAATAGACGTGAGCGTTCTATTGTATACCAAAGAGCTAAGAACGAGAAACAAACTGTTTCTTTTGGTATGCAAGACGATGCTAATCGTATTGGTTATGAGTGGGCTTCTCACTCGGTTTACCCAAAAAACGTAAAAGACACTAACTTTAGAACTACAATCGGAAGTGATTTATGTTCACAACCATATAGCGCGAGTATTTATAATATTAGTGCTATGAGTTATGGAGCTTTAAGTAAAAAAGCTATTACAGCTTTAAACGAAGGAGCTAAAATAGGTGGATTTGCCCATAACACAGGAGAAGGTGGAATTAGTAGTTACCACCGTTCGGGAGGAGATTTAATCTGGCAAATAGGTACTGGGTACTTTGGTTGTCGTAATGAGAAAGGCTTCTTTGATGCTGATCTATTTAAAGAAAGAGCCAACTATCCAGAGGTAAAAATGATTGAGTTAAAACTTTCTCAAGGAGCCAAACCTGGACATGGAGGATTATTACCTGCTGAAAAAAACACAGAAGAAATTGCTAAAATCAGAAGTATTGTACCTCATACAACAGTACACTCACCATCTGGTCACTCGGCTTTCTCAAGTCCAACTGAATTAATACATTTTATAGATAAATTACGTAAATTATCTAACGGTAAGCCTGTAGGTTTTAAAATATGTATTGGTAGAAAAGATGAGTTTATGAACATTGTAAAAGCAATGGTTGAAACTGGAATCTACCCTGACTTTATTACCGTTGATGGTGCAGAAGGAGGAACTGGAGCAGCTCCTTTAGAGTTTATCGACTACATGGGAATGGCTTTAAATGATGCGCTAGTTTTTGTAAACAAAGCATTAATTGAAAACGGTCTTAGAGATAAAGTAAAACTTATTGCCTCGGGAAGAATCATCTCTGCCTTTGATATTGCTAAAACATTATCATTAGGAGCTGATGCTTGTTATAGTGCACGTGGTATGATGTTTGCTTTAGGTTGTATCCAAGCCTTACAATGTGATAGTGGACACTGTCCTGTTGGTATTGCAACGCAAGATGAATCTTTATATAAAGCTATCAACGTTACAGATAAAAGAAAACGTGTTGCTAATTTCCATGCCAATACAATGAAAGCATTAGGTGAATTCATTAGTGCGTGTGGATATGAGAAACCTTCTGAAATTGATCCGAAAACTTTCCATAAACGAGTTGATCACGGAGTGAACAAAAGTTTCCAAGAAATGTATTTTGGTGACTTAGATACAAGAAAAAGATAAGCTAAATATAATCTAGCTATTTATAAAAAGACCGTATTTTTACGGTCTTTTATTGTTTATAACCTTTTGTAAAACCTAACACTATTATCTTTTGAAAATAAAACCTAAGCATTGGATAACCCTTATCTTTTTATCGCTAATTTGGGGCTCGTCTTTTATACTAATTAAAAAAGGTTTGGAGCATTTCTCCCCACTACAAGTAGGGGCGTTACGAATTTGTTTGGCAGGTGTTTTCCTATTACCCATTTCTTTAAAAAACATCAAAAAATTACCTAAACGAAACTTTCCTTGGCTTTTTTTAACGGCCATCACTGGAAGCTTTATCCCTATGTTTTTGTTTCCAATTGCAGAGACCCATCTACATAGTTCTATTGCAGGTATATTAAATGCTTTAATGAGTATATTTGTAATTGTATTGGGGGCTATTTTTTTTAAATACAAAACCCATACAGGTCAGTTTCTAGGAGTTGTACTCTCTTTTATAGGGGTCATTTTGCTTTTACAAACCTCCCAAGGTTCTAGTCAAGATTTTGGTTCGAATTGGATCTACTACCTCCTACTTATTCTTGCTACTTTAATGTATGCCTATAGTGGGTTACTTACTCAAAAATACATGGGCGACATACCTGCTATAATTTGGACTGCCTTTATTGAATTAATTTTACTAATCCCAGGATTAATAGTATTAATATCAACAGGTTTTTTTCAAATCATATGGGAGCACCCTAGCGCTTTACAAGGTATAGGTTACATTGTTTTACTTGCCTTTTTTGGAAGTGCTTTAGCCAATATATACTACTATAAACTCATACAACAAACCAATGCAACCTTTGCATCCTCGGTTTCTTTATTAATGCCATTAGTGGCATATATATGGGGAATTTTACATGGAGAGACCTTGAGTGACATACAAATAATTGGTGCCGCATTAATAATTGCTGGATTGTATTTTGGTGAAAAGAAAATTTCTTTTAGTAAAATAAAACAAAATTACTTTTAGTATAATAAAACAAAATTACTTTTAGTATAAAGTACTAATAAAAAAGCTTGTAAAACTTGGTTCTGTTTTTAACTAACCTAGTAATACAAGCTTTATTTTAAAGAATCTTTTATTGATTTTCAAAGGGAAGATTGTCTAAGTCAACGTTTCCTCCAGTTAAAATTATTCCTACTTTTTTATCCTTAAAAAAAGATTTCTCTTTAATAAGTACCGATAAAGCAATCGCACTACTTGGTTCTACCACTATTTTCATGCGTTCCCAAATTAATCGCATCGCGCTAATTATTTCATTTTCTCGAACACGAATTATTTGCTCTACTCCTTTTTGAATAATAGGAAAGGTAAGATCTCCTAAGGTTGTACAAAGTCCATCGGCCATGGTATCGGTGGTAAGGTTTCCTTGAATACTACCCATTTGTAACGAACGATAAGCATCATCGGCCTCTAGGGGTTCTCCACCGTAAATCTTCACTTTTTCCTTGCCTAGATAATCTCTAGTTAAAATACTACTGGCAAGTAGCCCTCCACCTCCTACTGGTACAATAATAGCATCTAAATCAGGCTGTGACTCCAAAAGCTCCATGGTTACACTTGCCTGACCGATTATAACATCCATTTGATTGGATGCATGAATAAAAACAGCACCGGTTTGCTCTATAACTTGGTTGCATATTCTTTCCCTAGATTCTATACTTGCCACACATTGACGAATTTCCCCACCATAACGCAACACAGCGTTACGCTTAACAACTGGCGCATTATCAGGCATAACAATGTAACATTTAACACCCAGGGTTCTTGCTGCCAAAGCAAGAGCTTGAGCAAAGTTACCAGATGAATGGGTAATGACTCCCTTTTGTCTTTGCTCAGGAGTTAACTTTAATATAGCATTAAAAGCTCCCCTGATTTTAAAAGAACCTGCTTTTTGGAAATTCTCACATTTAAAATATAAATCGTTTCCTAAGAAATTTTCAATATGTCTACTCTCCATAATAGGAGTATTATGAACATAGGGAGATATTAGCTTATAACTATCTATTAATAATTGCTTCATAAACAACCATATTAAGAAAAAAACTCTCAACAGTATTGTTGAGAGTTTTACTAAGTTTTTATTATTTTACATCCATTAGCTCTACATCGAAAACTAATGTTGCATTTGGAGGTATAACTCCACCTGCTCCATTTTCTCCGTATCCTAAATAAGAAGGTATAACAAATCTAGCTTTATCTCCAACGTTTAATAAAGCAATTCCTTCATCCCATCCTTCAATAACATAACCTTGTCCTAAAGGAAATTCGATCGGCTTTTTACGAGAATAAGAATTATCAAACTCTGTTCCGTCTGCTAAAGCACCTTTATAGTGAACTGAAACAGTCTTTCCTTTCTCTGCTGGCTTTCCGTCTCCTTTAACAATCATTTGGTAACGTAAACCACTTGGTGTCTTTTCAAAACCTTGCGCGTATTTCTCCACCTCTTGATCAGCCTGTGCTCTTGCACCAGCTAGACGCTTAGCTCTATCTCCTTCAAAAGTTCTAAATGCCTCCACAGCATTCCAGTTCTTTGCTTGCTCACCTTCACGGATAATCTCAATAGATTCAATCTGATCTCCTTGTGCAATTGCATCAACGATATCTTGACCTTTAACTACCTTACCAAAAACAGTATGTTTACCATCTAACCATGGAGTAGCCACGTGAGTGATGAAAAATTGTGAACCATTAGTTCCAGGTCCTGCATTTGCCATAGATAACACCCCAGGTCCATCATGGGTTAACTCTGGATGAAACTCATCATCAAACTTGTATCCAGGTCCACCTGAACCAAGTCCTTGAGGGCAACCTCCTTGTATCATAAAATCAGGAATAACACGGTGGAATTTTAATCCATCATAATATGGTTGACCTTGAGGCTTAGCCGTGTTTTCTAATTGTCCTTCTGCTAAGGCAACAAAGTTACCAACAGTACCAGGAGTTTTATCTTCTGTTAGTTTTACAATAATTTCTCCTTTTGAAGTATTAAATTTTGCGTAAATACCGTTTTCCATTACTATCTGTTTTTTAATATTTTTAAATATTGTTTGTTTAAATTTAACTATTCTTTTTCGAAAAAAGAAAGATTCCATAGGAAATTATAGCTAAAACCATACATCCTATGCAAACTCCCTGCCAAGAAAAAAACTTCCACAAATATAAACCAAAAGCCGAGCCAAAGGCAGTTCCTAAGAAACTAAATGACATATAGACAGTATTTATTCGGTTTCGTGCCATGGGGTTTAATGCATATATTCTAGTTTGATTAGATACATGTATGGTCTGTAATCCCAAGTCAATCAAAACAATCCCAACAATAATTCCAAATAAAGAACTACTGGAAAAAGCAAAAACCACAAAACTCAAAAAAGTTAGAATTATGCCATATTGAATAAGCTTCCTAGCACCTCCACTGGAGCCAAATTTACCAACCAGTGGTGCGGCAAATGCGCCAACAGCTCCTATAATACCAAAAGAACCGATTAAAGCCGTATCATAATAAAAAGGAGCACCATTTAAAAGCAATACCATCGTAGTCCAAAAAGCTCCAAACTGAGCAAAAGCCAAACTCGAGGTTAAGGTTGCCTCTCGTAAAACAGGCTCTTGTTTTATTAAAGTAAAAAGAGAGGTATATAAATTTTTTATTTTACCAGTAAACTCAGGTTTATCCCAGGGCAATAAAAAATAAATCATAATGCAAATAAAAAAACCAATTACAGTGGCAATACCAAACATGCCTTTGTATCCTATCCACTGACCTATAAAACCACTAATGGTACGTGAGAATAATATTCCAATTAATAAACCACTAACCACCGTTCCGATTGTTTTACCACGGTCCTCGACACTGGATAAACTAGCAGCCATGGGCAAGAGTAATTGAGGGACAACAGAGAACATACCCAGGGCAAAACTAACAACTTGCATCCAAAAAAAATTGTTGATAATTGCTGTTAACCCTAAACAAATACTAGCCAAAAAAGTAGTTATTAAGATTTGTGTCTTGCGTTCGAATTTATCTCCTAAAGGGATCATTAAAAAAATTCCAAATGCGTACCCACCTTGAGTCAAGTAGGTTAAAGAACCTGCTTTATCTACCGAGATTCCGAACTGTTTTGCTATCAAGGGAATTAAAGGTTGACAATAATATAGATTTGCTACTATAACCCCGGTTACCGCGGCCATAAATATAACGTTTGATTTACTTAAACTCATAGCGCAAACCTACGGCATCTGATTTAGAGCACCAAAATAATAATCCAAAAAAAAATCTAAATTTATCTGCTAAATCATTCTGTTTATATTCGATGGTTAATAGATTTTGCGCATTACAAAATAGCATTGTACATTTGCATAAATTTACATAGATTATGCGTATAGATATCATTTCGGTAGTACCTGAATTAATTAAAAGCCCTTTTGAAGCATCCATTTTAAAAAGAGCTATTGCAAAGGGATTGGTAGAGGTTCATTTTCACAATCTACGTGATTATAGCACAAACAAACACAAAAATGTAGATGACTATCAATTTGGGGGAGGTGCCGGAATGGTAATGAGTATTGAACCTATTGATCGTTGTATTTCCGCTTTAAAACAACAACGAGAATATGACCAGGTAATTTATATGAGCCCCGATGGGCAAACTTTAAACCAACAAATGGCCAACAAAATGTCTCTTTTAAAGAACATTATTATTTTATGTGGCCATTACAAAGGAGTTGATCAAAGGGTAAGAGATCATTTTATAACCCATGAAATTTCAGTTGGTGACTATGTGTTATCAGGTGGTGAATTAGGTGCCGCGATTCTATGTGATGCTATTATACGTTTAATTCCTGGAGTTTTAAGTAATGAAACCTCAGCCCTGACCGATAGCTTCCAAGATGACTTATTAGCACCACCAATCTACACCCGACCAGCTTCTTACAAAGGTTGGGATGTGCCAGAGGTTTTATTAAGTGGTAATTTTGCGCAAATTGATAAATGGCGAGAAGATAAAGCCTATGAACATACCAAAAACAGAAGGCCTGATTTATTGGATAAAAACAAATAACATTTTTAATACGAAAAGCTAAATAGTATTTCTGGATTTAATTTCTTGAAATTTTATTTAGCTTTTTTTTTACAAGCTATTATAGAATTAGAAATTCCCTTATATGCATGAAAAAACTAATCGATATACAAAACTGGGATAGAGAACAGCACTACTTATTTTTCAAAGAATTTGACGAGCCTTTCTTTGGGATAACTGCCAAGATAGATTGTACTATTGCCTATGAAAGAGCTAAAGAAAAAGGAGTTTCATTTTTTCTGTACTATCTATACAAAGCGCTACAGGTTGCCAATAACATAGAGAATTTCCGTTATAGAATACTAGATAATAAAGTCTATTTATTTGATCAAATTCATGCTTCACCAACAATTTTAAGACCCAATAAAACCTTTGGATTTGCCTATATGAATTATACCAATTCGAGCCAAGAGTTTTATATTGCTGCAAGAAAAGAGATTCAAAGGGTAGAACAATCCAAGGATTTACTACCCCATACCCATAGTGATGCTATTATACATTTCTCTAGTATACCTTGGATTAACTTTAGTAGTATCTCTCATGCTAGAAATTTTGATAAAACAGATAGTTCACCAAAAATATCTTTTGGTAAGATGATACAAATCCAACAAACCAAACAAATCAGTGTGTCTTTACATTTACATCATGCCCTAGGGGATGGCTACCATGCAGGGTTATTTTTTGAAGAGTTTCAAAAGGCGATGGATAACTAAGAATATTAAAAAACTGCCTAAATTAAAAATCTAGGCAGTTTTAAAAAACACAAGTAACTTCACCATTTATGGCGATTTTTTTTTATATAGTAAGTTTATTTTTTCGATAATCACTTGGTGAATATCCAGTTACTTTTTTAAATAATCTTGTGAAATAAGAAGCAGAATTATAATTAAGCTCAAAGGCAATTCCAGCTATGTCCCTACTTTTATCCTGTAGTAGGATTTGTGAATGCAGAATACTAATTTCATTAATCCACTGTTTTGGAGGTTTGTTTGTAGCCTCCTTCACACATTTATTTAAGTAATTTTCAGATATATGAAGCAGATTTGCGTAAAATAAAACATTTTTATGTTCTATGTGAAATTGTTGTACAAACTCTCTAAAGCGAAACGCAATATCTAACTGCCGAGTCATAGGAGTTTTAAGTTCTATATCAACACGAATAATTTTCAGTAAAATAGTATGCATTAAAGAAATACAAACCTCTTTATCGCTATTGGCCAAAAAAAGCTCTTGTTCAAATAATACTAAAAGTTTCTTTACCCATTTTGCATTATGTTTGTTTAAACAAATATAAGGGTTCATCATAAAGAACTTCATATCATTACTTGTTAAAGCAATATCGGTAATCACTTCATTTTCGTAAGCTATAAAAAACCCTTCAATGTCATCTGAAATAGATAAAGTAGCGGTTATATTACCACTTCTAACATTTAAAACATCCCCTTTTCCCACGGTATAAGCTCCATTATCAAGATATTGGGTCATACTGCCTTTGGTAAGGAAAAGCATAAAATTAAACGTAGTACGATAGGGAACAACAGGCATTAAAATACCTCGTAAGTAATTCTCTAAACGATAAATCTGTATAATACTTTTATTGTCTAAGTCCTTGGTTGCTACATCACTTAAGAACAATTTCTTATACTGATAATTATTCAATATTTGAATAGATCTTTTTGGCATTTTTCAAAAGAATTAATCCCTATTTAACTAAAAGAAAATCTTTGACTAAGATACTTAATTCTTAGAAGATAATAAAACTATTCCCTTTGGGAATAAAATACTAGGAAAACAGTCCAATAGTCCTGACAATCCAGTTATCCAAACGTTTAATAGGAAACATAAACCACATGGCCAAAACAAATGGGAACGTTAAGGTAGTTACCCCCCAATCTATTAAATAAATATCCACCACCGTGGCAAGAAAAATAGAAATCAAAACATAGATTCCATCTCGTATATTGTTACCTCCCATAGCTATGGCACACAACACGGCATTAAAACTAAATACACCTTGTTGAATTAAATGCTCTGGGGCTCCTAAACTATGACAAATATAAATGCTTATAGCAACACCCACAAAAGCGTACAGAGCCTTTATCGGACTACTAATAAAAACACCTATAAAAAATATCAGACCAGCAATAGCACTTCCATTAAAAACAACTTGACCAAAGGCATGGCCTTGAATTAAAATATCGTCTATCTCTTTAACCGGTTCAAAGTGTGTAGGTACAGGGGTGAATCCAAAGCCAGGAATGCTTAAAAAAAAGATGATTCCCCAAGATATTAAAACAAAGGGAGTTGTATAGGCTGGAAGCTCCCTTTCTAATGCATAGCGCATTAATAAAACCGATAACACCGAGCCTATTATAACGGCCAACCAAACCATTGGACTGGGTTCGTAATAAAACATGGTGGAAATACCAATTAAACTGGCATTAAATCCATAGAGTCCTTGCTCTATGTTATGCTTGTGATAACCTAATATCCAAGCTGTTGCAATTGCAACTAAATTCGCAACGACCCCTGCTAAGGCCATCAGGGCTGAATCGTATAAAATCGCTGCGAAAAACAATAGTCCAGTAAAGACATTTGCTTGTAACATAATTTGTCCAAACCCTTTGAACAAAGCTTTAAATACATGATTGAAAGCGTCTTTCATAAGTATTGTTTTTTGTAAAAAACAAAAGAGAATTTCTTGGCCTTTAGTCAACAAATAACTCTTCCCATAATTTTTGTTGTACTTCCTTGAAAATTGTAAAGATTTGTTCGGCTCCTTGTCCTAGTACACGAATCATAAACCCATCACCTTGTAGGGAAGAAATTCCAAATTCGATTTGACTAAGATCACCATAACGATTATAAAACTGCTCTTGTAATTGATCAACTGGGATCCCGGCTGTATTATAATAAATAAAAGTCCCTTGATGGGTATATCCCTCTAAAAGTCCAATATCTTGAATTGGCATTTCTTTGGGTTTTAATAACACATTATCTTTAACTACTAACTTGTTGTTATGATAAATTTCTGTTAGGTTTTGAAAATGGTTATATTCAAATTCTTCTCCAGAGCCTTTACGTCCACAAGTAATTATATCACTAAAAGCTAAATGTGCATCATCTTGCATGTAAAACATGTTCTTACTTATAAAAAAGGAAGAGTTTTGCGGTACAATCGGATGCGGAACATAACTAAACTTACTGCCTTTTTGCATATAAACCTTTGTGGTTTGCATGCTTTTATCTTGCATGTGATATAGTCTTTGATAAGACTGGGTCTGTAACTGCAAAATACAATCCGGTTCTAAAGTAACACTGATTTGGTGATCATCCCCATCTAATAATCCAGGTGAGGTACTCATGATCATCAAATAAGCAGCTTTATCCTTTTTGTATTGGCCCACTGGTACAATTCGAAAAGGTGGAGTTACATATGCATCCTTTAAAAAGGAATATCCATCTTTTCGAAGTTGTATTAATACATCTAATGAACATACCATATTAACGAACTAAATTTGGTTCTTCAATATCTTCTAATAGTGCATATTTTTTTATCCAACCTACAATTTGCTCTAAGCCTTCACCTGTTTTTAGGTTAGAGAAAATAAACGGAGCGCCTTTTCTCATTAAACGAGCATCGTGCTCCATAACCTCTAAAGAAGCTCCCACGTATGGTGCTAGGTCAATTTTATTGATAAGCAATAAATCGGATCTAGTAATAGCAGGTCCCCCTTTTCTAGGAATCTTCTCTCCCTCGGCCACATCAATAACAAAAATAGTAACATCGGCTAAATCAGGACTATATGTAGATGATAAATTATCTCCTCCACTTTCAATTAAAATTAATTCTAAATCCGGAAAACGTCTTGCTAATTCATCCACTGCCTCTAGGTTCATACTTGCATCCTCACGAATAGCTGTATGGGGGCATCCTCCTGTTTCTACTCCAATGATACGCTCTTCTGGAAGAAGAGAGTTTTTGGCCATAAATTTAGCGTCCTCTTTGGTATAAATATCATTGGTAATTACCGCTAAATCATACTCATTCATTAAACGACGGCTTAATGCCTCTAGTAAAGCAGTTTTTCCTGAACCTACAGGACCACCTACTCCGATTTTTACATATTTTCTTTGTTCCATGTTTTTAAAAATTTAAGATAAATATAGTCTTGAATATAAATGCTCGTGTTGCATACAACGAATATCAAAACCAATATTACACATCCCTATTAAACTAGGGTCTAAGTTTAAAGACTCTTGCGATAAAGTCCATATCTCTTGATGCAAATCATATAAGATATCCTGCCCGTCTAATTGCCCTAAGGGTACTAATTTAACAGCATTGGTTACCATGGAAATAGTAGCGTTATAATAATAAGCATGCATAGCCTCAACAATGGGTAATTCCATTAAATAAGCAAACACACCATAAACAATACAATAGTGACCATAAATATCTTTTTGATCTAAAGCCTTTTGTAATTGCTCCACTAAAGGTAGATCATAATAACGACTAAAGATTTTAAATAATCTCAGTCCCAATTTTTGACTCCCTACACGAACCTCCATGGGTGCTTTTAAAGCGTTACACTCCAAATCTAAATCAATGATTCTTTGAAAGTCCCCAATTTTAGCAGCATCAAAGGCAAGTTTCATTAACGCAGCATCGTTATATTTTATATTATACCACAAATTATGTTTAACATAACTCTTAGCTGATTGTTTATCACAAACTATCCCTTTTTGAACATAAGTCTCTAGTCCATTTGAGTGGGTGTACCCTCCAATGGGTAAAGTCGGATCGGATAAATGTAATAATTTTCCTAAAAATTGATTTTTCATCTTTGAATTACTTTAGTTTCAATAGTGGCTTTTTTAATTGAAGCCCTAAAGGTTTATTATGGGTTGGATCAACATTAGCATTGAGTTTGTCTACTAAAACCCGCTGTTGTAATTCGGGATCAAAACCCTTTTCTAATAACCACTTATAAATTGGTCTTTCAAAGGGAATCAATAAATAATTTTTTTCAACAAACAAGGCGATATGTTTATTTCCCACCTGATAGGCAACATAGCTCATATCCAATTCATTGTCAAAGCGCACTACAATACTTTGAGTAGGCTCCACTTGAATCACAATCATAGACTGCTGATCTTCCCATAGAACATCCCCGTGTTTTAATTCCTGATTCTTTCCAAAAAAACGAATAGCTACCTCTTGGCCCCCACAAGTAGTCAAACGCTGGATGCGCTTATTGGCCTGGAACCATTCTATGGATAGAATATCGGCCTTAGGGTCTGTTAATTTACTGGGATCGTTATATAAAGCGTTTGTTACAAGCATAAAAACAAAGTCTAATAAACTATGGAGCAAAAAAAGTTCTTGACTCCATAGTCTAATTTCAACATAGTTATATTAAAACAAAAAGTATCGCTGTCCTAAAGAAACCTCATCAATTGGTTTACATGTAATATGTTCACCATCTACACTTACTTGGTAGTTCTCTGGGTTTACGATAATCTCTGGTGTGGCATTGTTGTGAACCATATCTTTTTTAGAAATATTACGACAGTTCTCCACTGGTAATAATTCTCTTTCGATTTGGTAATCTTTTTGGATTCCTTTCTCTAAAGAAGCTTTAGATACAAAAGTAAAGCATGTTTTTGTAACTGCTTTTCCTAAAGACCCATACATGCTTCTTAAAATAATAGGCTGTGGAGTAGGAATTGATCCGTTAGCATCTCCCATTTTAGAGGCTGCAATCATACCTCCTTTTAAGATCATCTCTGGTTTTACACCAAATAAAGCAGGCTTCCAAATTACTAAATCCGCAATTTTACCTGGCTCTATCGAACCAATATATTTTGAAACTCCGTGAGCTATAGCAGGATTAATTGTATATTTTGCAACGTAGCGTTTAGCTCTAAAGTTATCATTTTGATTTTCTTTATCCTCTGGTAAAAATCCAGTTTGCTTTTTCATTTTATCAGCCGTTTGCCAAGTACGTGCAATTACCTCACCTACTCTACCCATTGCTTGGGAATCCGAACTCATAATACTAAAAACTCCTCTGTCTTGCAAAATATCCTCAGCAGCAATAGTCTCTGGTCTAATACGAGAATCCGCAAAAGCCACATCTTCTGGAATATCTTTACTTAAGTGGTGACAAACCATTAACATATCTAAGTGTTCGTCAATTGTATTTTTAGTAAATGGTCTTGTTGGGTTTGTCGAGGCTGGAAGAACATTTGGATACATAGCAGATTTAATAATATCTGGCGCGTGTCCTCCACCTGCACCCTCGGTATGGAAAGTGTGAATTACACGTCCATTGATTGCCTGCATGGTATCTTCTAAGAATCCTGCTTCGTTTAACGTATCGGAGTGAATTGCTACTTGTACATCGTATTTATCGGCTACAGATAAAGCTCTGTCAATAGTTGCTGGAGTTGCACCCCAATCTTCGTGAATTTTCACACCTAAAGCACCAGCTTCGATAGATTCAATAATTGGTCCTTCTGTTGCAATGTTACCTTTTCCAAAAAATCCAAAGTTCATTGGAAGATCATCCGTTGCTTGGAACATACGTTTTAAATTCCACTTTCCAGCAGTAACTGTAGTGGCTAATGTTCCGTCTGCTGGTCCACTACCCCCTCCAATCATGGTGGTTAATCCACTATAAAGAGCTGTTTCGATTTGTGTTGGACTAATGTAGTGAATGTGGGTATCAATTCCACCAGCTGTAACAATCATACCATTTGCACCATGTACCTCGGTAGCTGCCCCAATGATCATGTTTTTATCCACGCCATCCATTGTATCTGGATTACCTGCACGACCTATACCTACAATTTTTCCACCTTTAATTCCGATATCAGCTTTAACGATTCCCCAGTGGTCTAAAACAATAGCCCCTGTGATAACCATATCTAAAACTTGTCCATCATCCAAAGCGGTAGAAGACTGTAACATTCCATCACGAATTGTTTTACCACCACCAAACTTACACTCATCACCGTAGCTTAAGAAATCTTTTTCTACCTCGATTATTACATCTGTGTCAGCTAAACGCAATTTATCTCCAACTGTTGGACCAAATATAGCGCTATAATTGTCTCTACTAACTTTTAAACTCATACGTTTGTATTTTTAAAGAAGTTTTTTTCTGCTTTTTTCAATGCCTTCTCTTTGGCTTGTTCACTGGTTGTTTCTCCGTTAACCAAATCGTTGTGACCGTAAATTTTACGAGCCCCAGCAAAAGGTACTAAATTCACCACCATTGGCTCTCCTGGTTCAAATCGAACAGCAGTACTTGCTATAATGTTCAATCGTTTACCAAATGCTTTAGCGCGATCAAACTCCATTTGTTTATTCACTTCGAAAAAATGATAATGAGACCCCACTTGAATTGGTCTATCTCCTTTGTTTACTACTGTTATAGTAGTAACTTCTCTGTCTTTATTGCAAATAATGTCCTCTTGCTTTAAAAAGTATTCTCCTGGTACCATATCTATAACTATTATAGGTTATCTAATTGGATTGTGTACTGTAACTAACTTGGTTCCATCTGGAAAAGTAGCCTCTACTTGAATATCGTGAATCATTTCAGGCACCCCGGCCATTACATCTTCACGTGTTAGAATTGTTGCACCATATTGCATCAATTCTGCAACACTCTTTCCATCTCTAGCTCCTTCTAATAGCTCACTACTAATTAAGGCAATGGATTCTGGATAATTTAACTTTAGTCCTCTAGCTCTACGCTTTTTAGCCAGTTCACCCGCTAGGTGAAGCATAAGCTTCTCTGTTTCTCTTGGTAATAAATGCATACCGAAATAATTTAAAATTATTGAACAATTACGAATTTTTCTCCAGGTTTTTCCCCTGGTGATGAAGTGTGTTAAGCTTTAAAATTTTTTGTTTTTAAAGAGCCTTTTTTTAAAAAGAGCTTTGTCTAATTTACGAACTTTAACACTTAATTCCTAGGTAGTTACAATGATTTTTTAAAAAATCATTTTTTTTCTATCTAGTTTATTAAGTTATACTACAGCTCAATTAAAAGCGCTTTTAGACTAGGCTTGAGAGTACTTTATAATACAAAAGTCCTTTGTTATAAAGTAGACGGTCAGTTACACAACCTACACTTTGAATATACTCTTGAAGATTAGTATATCTAGATTTAAAGATAGATAAAAAAAACATGTACAAAACCTGCCTTTGCTTTTGAAATTTATTCTCCAAAAACAACAATGCACCAACAGTCCTTCCCCATACAAAACTAGTGATATCTAGCTTTTCGATACTACGAAAATTGGTATGTGATATATTATTAGAACGCATTATAAGTTTGAATTATTTTTATCTTTTTGTTTACATTACAAAGATACCACCAAAAACATAGTGCTTTATAGCACAAATCTTGACTACTCTGTAACATATCCAATTATGTTTGGATTGTTGGCTTTAAACAACTCTAAATAAATAGCATTTGACCATCTAGAGTTGTATTTGGCTACTGCTTTTATAAAAATAGTTGCATATGTATGGTTGTAAAGTCACCATCCTTAGTAGTTTTAAAGTGATTAAACCCTTGAGCAGCCCAAAATTCTTGTGCCCCAGTTAAAAAAGGATGCGTATGTAAATACAACACCTCGATGTGTTGTTCTTTGGCATAAGAAAAAACTTGCTTGACTAATTCTCTGGCAATTCCCTGGCGTCTATAGGCAGGTTCTACAAAAAGTCTAGCAACTTCGAAGGCATTTTTTCCATTGTAATTTAAATATTCAAAACGATCTTTAAATGGCATTAATCCTACAACCCCTAGTAAATTCCCCTGATGATCTTTAGCCTGAAAGAAAACTCCTTGATCAATATAATAATGGGCAAAATCCATTAAATCAAAAGCCCTTTTTTGTGGATCTAACATCGGGAAAAGACCTCTTCTAAAGTCTTCAACATATTTTAAAATGACTTGATAGTCCTGGATTGTTACTTTTTCAATGAAAATACTTTCATTCATAAAACCTTGTTTTTTTAGTTGGAAAAAATAAAGCCTGACCTTGATTATCCATATAATCTAGAGCTATTTTATAGGTTTTCTCTAATTCTTGATGAACCACAGAAATATCTTTAGTGGATAAGTCTACTAATTTACCTTTGCGCATTACAAACAAATCATCTCCGTAGCTAAGAGCCAAATTAGGGTCATGCATCACACAAATAACCGTTGTACCTTGCAAGGCCAAATCCTCTAAGGTTTGTAATACTCTTATTTGATAATGTAAGTCTAGGTGATTGGTAGGCTCGTCCAATAGTAAAATATCGGGTGATTGTACAAGTACTCTGCAAAGCAAAATTAATTGTCGTTGGCCTCCTGATAATCCAGTATAGGGTTTGTCTTTTAAATGATATAAATCAAATTTTTTCAAAACTTGCTCCACTGCCAAATAGTCTTGTTTTGTGGGACGAAACCCAAAAAAGGAACTACGTCCAGTTAAAACAACATCGTAAACCCGAAAAGGGAAAGTAGTTTGATGAAACTGATTTAAGAAACCGATTCGAAGACCTGTTTTAGCTCCTATTCGAAGATTTTTTCTTTCTAAATCCCCAATTAAAACACTTCCCGAATAGTTGGTTTGCATTCCTGTTAGAATTTGAAACAAAGTAGACTTTCCCGAACCGTTCCTACCTAAAATAATAGAAAATTTTCCTTGCTCAAAACTAGCCTCTACCCCTTGTAAGATAGACTCCTTACCATAGGAGAACCATAAATCTGAAATTTGTATAATTTTATTCATGCGTTCCAATTCATTAAACTGCGTTTCATAAGGTAAATAAATATAGGAGCACCAATTAACATGGTAAACACCCCAACGGGAATCTCAAACGGCATTACGGCTCTAGAGAACAAATCGATAAGTAAAAGAAAAACTCCCCCTATACTAATATTTGCCCAAACCGTAATTTGATTATTAGGTCCATATATCATACGCGATATATGGGGCACTATTAGACCAAAAAGACTAATCACTCCAACAGCTGCCACCGCACTGGCAGTAATTAAAGTAGATGCACAGACCAAAATAATTTTCCATTTCTTGGGATTAATACCAACAGCTAAAGCTTCATTATCTCCTAGGGAAAGTAAATTTAAACGATGAGATAAACTAACAATTATTAAAAGCCCGACACAAATAGGAAAAAAAGCACTCTGTACTTTACTCCAAGAGGCGGTATGTAAATTACCCATTGTCCATTGTACAATTGCCTGTAATTTATAAGGATCACTCAAATATTGTAATAAAGTAAGTAAGGCGGTAAACACGCCTGAGATTATAATACCAGATAAAACCACAGCAACCACAGAAGTATTTTGCTTTGAATAAGATACCAAATAGGTAAGTATCACAGCCAGAACACCAAAGATAAAAGCAGATAAATTTAAACTCAAAACAGGCACTAACATTGCCAGGGCAGCTCCAAAGGCAGCTCCTGATGAAATTCCTAATGTAAATGGGTCTACCAAAGGATTCCTAAAAATACCTTGCAATACACCACCAGCGGAAGATAAAGCAGCACCAACTAAGAAAGTTAAAACCACTCTTGGGAGTCTAACATTCCATAGAATTGTTTCACTTGGCGTTCTTAAAGAAGGATCCATCTGCTCTAGGACATTACCCAGGTAAATAAAAAAATCCTTTAAGGGAGTAACACCTGTGGAACCAACTAATATGGATAAAAAAATCATTCCCAAAGGCACGATCCACAAGGCGTGTAGACTAAGTTTTTTTATCATTATTACTGCTTATTATTTTTATATAAAAATTCTATATCCGCTGCGATTTGCTCTTGTAAGACATCTGATGGTGAATCAAAATAACACCAATGATTTAGTTGTCTGGCAAACAATAAAAACTTTACGGTATGTGGATCATAATAAAATGCTGGACTTAATTGATAAACTTGTTTATTTTTTACTGCAGGTAAACTCTGTAATTCCGCTAAACCATAGACTTCATTTAAAGAACTATCCCATAAGACAATTAAATCCGGGTTCCATTGATAAAGTAATTCAGCACCAATATTGGGAGATTCCATCTCTAAGGTACAAGCATTTGTAGCCCCGGCAAGATCCATGACCATATCCACCAAAGTTCCCTTACCTGATGTGGATAAAATACGTCCTTTGCTCCAAGCGTAATATACCTTTTTCTTATCTAAGACCTGTTTTTGTTTTAATGTATCTAACTGACCTTCAATATATTTTACAATTTCACTGGCCCGGTCTTGTTTCCCAAGTAATATCCCTAAATCCATGACTTGTTTAAACATATCTTTTTGATTGCTAGTCTGTACACTATATACCGTTAGGCCCAAGGCGCGTAATTGCTCGATACTTTGATAATCCCCAATATAACTAATCACCAAATCAGGCCTTAAAGCAACTATTTGCTCGGCATTGCTACTTCTACCATTAAAAGTAACGGCAGTAATACTTTTATTTGCTAATCTCGAATCTAACTTACCAAGGAAATCCATTTTATCTTCTTGCATATAAGTTACCTGGGGAATACCTACTAACTTATCTTGAGCCCCTAACATATAAATATGATCTAAGGAAGAGTCAAACAAAACAACCACTTTACTTGCAACCGAATCTAAGGTAATTCTGGTATTACTAGCATCTACAACACTTATTTTTGAGGATTGTAGACTATGGTCCTTAGAAGCTTTATTGTTGCAGCTCTGAAGAATAAATACACATAGAATAAAACGTAAATAAAATATAAACTTGGCCATAGATTTATAAGGTTTGCTCTTTTAATAACAAAGCTGGATGCAGTACTTGCTGGACAAGAGTAACTTTTTGCTCAAACTTATTTTTTAACTGCTCCAATAAATTACCATCATAAGCCACTAATAATCCTTTACCATTATTAGCTACATATAAAGGTAAATGTCTATTACCAATATAATAAGAAAAATCTACTAATTCATCGCAATTATAACCTTCAAACAAAATACACAAACAAGCCTTAATTTGTATTGTAGCTATTAAATGGCCATTGGCATATAATAAGTCCCCACTTTGCCAATGACCATTTTCAGATTTCTGTAATTGTATCTCTTTTCCTTGTAGGGTGTGTCTTTGAAAAAACACTTTCTCTGATTCAAACCATTCTATAAGAAAGATATCCCCAGCTATATTACTAGCAAGGGGATCCTTAGTTTTTTCAACCTGTTGAATTTCAATGATATTACTCATTTTCCAATTCTAAATTTTGCTGTTTTTTTAAAGCTACACGCTCTTTTAACCATTCACACCATTGATCCATTCCTGTACCTTTTAAAGTAGAAATTGTCAACACCTCTATATTTGGGTTAACCTCTCTGGCATCTTTTGTTACAGCCTCTACCGAGAATGGTACATAAGGCAGTAAATCAGCTTTAGAAACTAACATTAACTCACTTGTTAAAAACATACGTGGATATTTTTTAGGCTTATCATCCCCTTCTGTGGTTGCTAAAAGTGTCACGCGATAATCCTCACCTAAATCAAAGGCTGAAGGACATAATAAGTTTCCAACATTTTCGATAAATAATAAATCGGTACCTGTTAAATCAATATGATCTAATGCCTGTAGAATCATTTGGGCTTCAATGTGACACATTCCCCCTGTTACGATTTGCAAGGCATTTAACCCCACTTCTTTCATACGAATAGCGTCTCTATCGGTTTCTGGATCCCCTACTAAAACACTAATATTTAAATCCTTACCAAGAAGTTTTCCAGTTTCTTGCATTAGGGTAGTTTTTCCAGACCCTGGTGAAGAACATATATTAATTACACACACACCTTTTAATTTCTCACGAATTGCATTGGCTACAAAATCATTTGCTTTTAATAAGTGTAAAGTTGTATTATCAGATTGTAGTGAACCAACACGGTTACCAAGACTTTTAGGATTTGCCATCTTTTAAAAATTTAAGATTGTTTGAAAATTACTTTTGAAATATATAATTCGTCTCCTTGAACTATATTAGAACTAGGCGTGCCACAAGGACATACAAAGCGGTGAAATTCCACTTTGAAATCTTTGTCACAAACATCGCAGTGAGCCACAATATCGTTAACCACCACCTCTAGATCTATCTGCCTGTATTTCTGGCTGTTTTCTTGTAAAAAGGCATTAAATGCATTTTGAATCAAGATAGGTTGTACATTGGATAATAATCCTGCTGTGATTTCAATTTTTACAATTTCATCCACCTTATCTGGGTAATGCTCTTGTAAAGTATCAAAGATATCTTTGACTATACTTAACTCATGCATAACAAATTATATTTTTCTAAATTAAAACTATACTAAAATTCTATTGCTTTTTAGACAGTCCCTAAAAAAGTTCTTAGATTAATTTCTTTAAAAAGGACTCACTATTCTCAATTACTTTTCTATTAATTAGTAATGATACTTTTCCACACTAAAGTTCCTGATGAATTTTAGTTTATATTATTTTGTGCTTTTGAAGTTTGCACTAGCCTAATTACATAGTAACTATGTAATTAACACAGCACAAATGTACCGCGGAATCACAAAACAAAATAGTACTAATCTTGACTATGATACCATTAAATATGCTTTTTCTTGTACACTAATTTACGAAAAAAAAAAGTAATAAAAAAGGTAAATAAATCTGCTTTAAATTCAATTAAAATCAAACAAGAAACAACAAGGGATATAAAGACAAAGTTTTCCCCATTGAAAAACAACTAGTAAATTATCCAATAACAGTAGTTTGTATTAAGGGCCAACGATAAATTAAACACCTATATATCAAAGTATTAAATATCAAAAATAATAATTTAAAATTGTAATATTTTTTTTATATTTGCACTCGATTTAGGCCAACCTCTGGCGAGGTCCGTGTATGTTGCCCTAGACTAAAATATTTTATACATTACAAAATGGCAGATTTATTAAAATTCGTTCAAGACGAATTAGTAACAAAAAAAGACTTTCCTGAGTTTGGAGCTGGAGACACAATCACAGTTTACTACGAAATTAAAGAGGGTGAGAAAAAAAGAACACAGTTCTTCAAAGGAGTTGTAATCCAAAGAAGAGGTGCTGGAGCTACTGAAACTTTCACTATCCGTAAAATGTCAGGAAACGTTGGAGTTGAGCGTATCTTCCCAGTGAATATGCCAGCTTTAGAGAAAATTGAAGTTAATCAAAGAGGTAAAGTTCGTAGAGCTCGTATCTTCTACTTCAGAGAACTTACAGGTAAAAAAGCTAAAATCAAAGAAAGAAGAAGATAATCTACTTTCTGAGATAAATAAAAAAAGAGGTTATGTGAAAATTTCACATAATCTCTTTTTTTGTGACCAAAAAAAAAACCTCTTTGCTACTTTTTCAAGCAAAGAGGTTTTTTTAAATTCTTATAATCAATAGATTAATTAATTACTTTATGTAATTAATTGGATTACTTGGTGCGTCTTTATCTAAGAAACCTTGCTGGTCCATCCACTGATCACTATATATCTTACTCATATAACGAGAACCATGATCCGGGAATAGCATTACAACAACACTATTTTGATCAAACATTCCTTGTTCTGCATATTGCCTTGTTGCTTGAAGTACCGCTCCAGAGGTGTATCCTAAAAACAAACCTTCTTTAGCAGCTAATTCCCTGGCAGCTAAAGCTGCTTGTTTATCCGTTACTTTCTCAAATTTATCAATCACTGAGAAATCCGTAGCCGTTGGAATTAAGTTTTTTCCTAATCCCTCAATTTTATACGGATGTATTTCATTGGGATCTATCTCACCAGTTTCATGATATTTTTTCAAAATAGACCCATAGGCATCCACACCTAGGATTTGAATATTCGGATTCATTTGCTTTAAAAACCTACCTGTTCCTGAAATGGTCCCCCCTGTTCCTGAACAACAAACAAAATGTGTAATGGTTCCTGCGGTTTGCTCCCATATCTCTGGTCCTGTAGATAAGTAATGTGCCTGGGTGTTTAACTCATTAAAATATTGATTAATATAAATAGAACCAGGTAATTCCTTGTGAACACGTTTTGCCACCTCGTAATAAGAACGAGGGTCATCTGCCGCTACATTTGCCGGGCAAACATATACGGTGGCTCCCATGGCTCGTAACATATCTATTTTATCTGGTGATGATTTATCACTAACAGATAGGACACATTTGTAGCCCTTTATAGCGCTAACCATAGCAATACTAAAGCCAGTATTGCCAGAGGTTGTTTCCACAATAGTATCTCCAGGCTTTAAAATTCCCTTTTTCTCAGCGGTTTCAATAATATGTAAAGCAATTCTATCCTTGGCAGATTGTCCCGAATTAAAAGCCTCTACTTTTCCAAAGAAATTTCCCGGCAAATCCTTAGTTACTTTTTCTAAAGCAACCAATGGTGTATTTCCTACTAATGATAATACATTATCATAAGCTTGGATTTTCTGTTTCATAATTTTATTGTTATATAATAGAGTTCTTAAAACTCTGATTCTTTATTAGCAAATTTACAAAAAAAAATTATTTTGTAATTCCTTCTAAATCCAGCATAAAACTAAATTCCTTCGCAATTTCTCTAAGAGCTTCAAATCTCCCAGAGGCACCACCGTGACCAGCCTGCATATTGGTATCTAAAAACAATTGCTTGTCGTTTGTTTTAAGCTCCCTTAATTTAGCTACCCATTTAGCTGGCTCCCAGTATTGAACCTGGGAATCATGAAAACCAGTGGATATATACATATTGGGATAGTCTTGGGCTTTAACATTATCATAAGGAGAGTAAGAAAGCATATAATCATAATATTTTTTCTTTTCTGGGTTACCCCATTCATCATACTCTCCGGTGGTTAAAGGTATTGAACTATCCAACATGGTAGTTACTACATCCACAAAAGGAACTTGAGCCAAGATCCCATTATACAAATCACCAGCTTGATTGGCAATTACCCCCATTAGCATTCCCCCTGCAGAGCCTCCTTGAGCATATAATTTATCTTTATTGGTAAATCCTTGCTGGATTAAATACTCAGAACAGGCTATAAAATCATTGAAAGTATTCTTTTTATGTAATAACTTACCATCCTCATACCACCAACGTCCCATTTCTTCACCACCTCTAACATGGGCTATAGCGTAGATAAAACCTCTGTCCAATAAGCTCAATCGTGTGGAAGAAAAATAAGGCTCCATAGACATTCCATAAGAACCATAAGCATACAGCAAGCAAGCATTGTTAGAGTTTTGTTGCAATCCCTTTCTATAAACAATAGAAATAGGAACCTTTACCCCATCTTTAGCAGTAGCCCATAACCTTTGCTCGGTATAATTATCTGTGTTGAAATCCCCTAAAACCTCCTGTTGTTTTTTTATTTGTTTTTCATGGGTCTGCATATTAAAGTCAATTACCGAGGCCGGTGTTGCTAAAGACTGATAACAATAACGTAGAATTGGGGTATCAAAGTCAATATTCATTCCCGTGTAAGCATCGTAGGTTTGACTCTCAAATGGTAAGTAATAACTTGCTTTTGCATTATCCCAAGGCTGTATTTTTATATGAGGTAAGCCATCGAATCGCTCTGATATAACCAAATAATCTTTAAATATATCGATGGATTCTAACAAAACATCTTTACGATGCCCAATAACAGTTGTCCAATTATCTAAACTTGTAGCCTGGACAGGGGTTCGCATTAATTGGAAATTATCAGCTTTGTTATAATTTGTCAATATATAAAAGTGTTCTGCGTAATGAGAAATACTGTATTCTAAACCGCGCTTACGCTTTTGAAAAATTCTAAATTCACCATCTGGATTATCGGCCTCTAGAATTTGGTATTCACTAGTTAAGGTACTTTGACTCCCAATAACCAAATAGCAATGTGATTTTTCTTTGCCTATAAAGGTGTCGAATGTCTGATCTTTTTCAAAATACACTAGTTCATCTTGGGTGGTTTCCCAGCCAATTTTATGCTTAAAAATACGATCTACTCTTAGGGTATCTGGGTCTTTTCTTGAATAAAATAAAGTTTTATTATCTCCAGCCCAAGTTGAACTTCCATCGGTGTTAGCTATCCCATAATCCAAAACCTGATTGGTTACTAAGTTTTTTATATACAAGGTATACTCGCGACGAGAAACCGTATCAATTCCATAGGCTACCCACTGATTGTCTTGCGAGACATTAATACCTCTTAAATGGAAATAACTATGCCCTTTAGCTAGCTGGTTACAATCAAAAAGAATTTCTTCGTCCTGATCTAAGCTTCCTTTTTTACGGGTATAAATTGGGTAATCCTTTCCCGTTTCAAAACGCGTGATATAATAATATCCATTATAAAAATAAGGTACCGAACTATCCTTTTGATTAATTCGAGATTTCATTTCTTCAAATAAACTATCTTGAAGACCTTTTGTATGTGCAGTTTTACTTGTGTAGTATTGATTTTCTTGCTCTAAATATTGGATTACTTGTGGATCTTGCCTTTGATTTAGCCAAAAATAGTTATCAATTCGAATATCCCCGTGAGCCTTTAATTCCACCGGTAGCTTCTTTGCCACTGGTGCCACTATATCTTTATTCATTTTTGTAAATTAAAATACAAAAGTAAGCTTTTTGTTTAGCCCTAGCTATTTTTAAAGCAGTAGCTTAACAATATAGTAGTACATAATAAAAGCAGTATTACCTACTTTTGTGAATCAATATCTTTTTCAAAAGCCTTTACAACGGACATAAAATCTTTGTGAATAACCGGATTTATAATCCCTTTTTCTAGATCAAAATTTTGATAAAACTCCGCTAAACTATATCCTTGTTTTATATGCCCCCCAAACTCGGGAAATACCTGCATGGCTATATCAAAAGAACGGCCACCCCCACGTTTTCCCCCAGAGGTACTTAAAAGCAAAATATCCTTATCCTGTAAAAGCCTTAACTCTTTACGAGAACACCAGTCAAATAAGTTTTTAAATGCGGCAGTCCAATTCCTATTATGCTCGGCCATGGATATCACCATAGCATCACAATCTTTAATTTCCTGCAAAAAAGCAAGAGCTTGTTGGGGATAAGCAATCTTTTCTTGATCCTCGGAAAATAAAGGAACGGGAAAATCATTTAAATCAATTAATTTTATCTGGCAATTCTCCAATAAACTTAAGGTATAGGCCACCAAAGCCTTATTGATGCTTTTACTGGAAGTACTTGCAGCAAATCCTAACACTTTTTTCATAGTAATTATCTTTTAAAGGTTAATCTTACCTAAAATCCATAAATCAGCCAATACCCGTTTTAATACAAATCAAAAGCACTTACAAACTAGGAATAAGCATACTAGATAAAATTACAAAAAAAACATTAAATAAAATTATCTATTTCCGCAATACATACCAGAAGTGCTCAATAAACAACCTTATTTTTCTAAAAACCTAAAAAACACTCCACCCATTTTACTGGTTTCCTTAAAATAAAACACCTCCAATAAACCAAGAAAGATAATTTTTCAAGGTATTGTCGTGGTTTGTATTGAACTTAAAAAGATTTTGATATTTTTGCTGTTATAATCAATAAAACCTTTTTAATATGTTTGGAGATTTAATGGGCATGATGGGTAAATTACAAGAGACCCAAGCGAAAATAGAACAAACAAAGAAACGATTAGACACCGTGTTGGTTGATCAACAAAGCTCCGATGGTTTATTAAAAGTTACTATGACAGCTAATCGCACAATACGAAACCTTGATATTGATGATCAGTTAATGCAAGACAAAGAGCAATTAGAGGATTACTTGGTTCTTGTTTTAAACAAAGCAATACAAAAGGCAACAAGCATCCATGAAGCAGAATTAGCTGCTGCGGCTAAAGATGGTATGCCTAATATTCCTGGAATGGATTTATTTTCAAAATAACTTTATTTAGTTATCCCACAGGGTGTGTTTATACAACACGATTCTCCCAAGCATATAAAACATTATGTATTACCAGCACTACAATTAGATCTTTACTATAAGGTGGTATTGCTAGCCAATTATAATGTTTTATATGTTTAAAAATCTAGATAACTATAGGGGAAATAGAATCTGTATTTTAAAATTTATAAAATTTACTGACACTTATAAAAAATGCCTTAACGCCTTGTATCTGAATTTTAATTAACTACTTGAAATTTTCAGTTGAATTATCCCAAAACACAGCCGTTTGTCTTTTTCTTTTTACAATACCTCTTTTACACACAGTACTGCTTTATTAGTACCTAGGAATGTTTTTTAGGATTATAAAAACAGGAGCTAAGAAAAACAATGCAAAGTTGTATTATTTATTATCCACAAAAAAAACATTGCTAATCTAGTAGAACACCGCCTGTTTTGTAAAATACAAATGCTTGCTCTTGAAGTTACAAGTGCTTTTTAAATACTTTAAATAACCAATTCCATTATTGTAAAAATTAGCTTAGATAAATTAATATTGATTATATATATTTGCAATCCATTAATAGGAATTTTAATAAGGCTTATAACATAGAATTAATGCCAATTAAAAATCTAATAATGTAATAACCAAACAAATAAAATACATAAACCCAATCATCCCTTGAACAGGCTTATTTAAATAACATTATGAGAAAGATTTTCTATACTCTTTTACTTACCACTGGTATTTTTTTTACTTCTTGTGATAAAAAAGACACTAACGCAAATGTTACCCTTAAGGGAACTATAAAAGGTTTTAAACAAGGAAAACTTTACCTGGTACAGGTTAAAGATACAACCCTTGTGGCTGTAGACTCATTAATTGTTGATGGAAATTCCGATTTTTTATTCCGTACCAATTTAGATTCACCAGAGGTTTTCTACCTTGCTCTTGATCGCGGTCATACTAATTCTCCAGATAATCAAATACCTATTTTCTTAGAACCTGGTGAAATTCAATTAAATACGACTTTAAAAAAGTTCTTTGCTGATGCCAAAATTTCCGGTTCAAATACCCAAGAAGTTTATGAGAACTACTTAAAAACTCGTACAGCTATCAATGAGCGCCAAAATGATTTAATAGTAGATATCTTCGAGGCTGAAAAATCCAATAACATCTCCAAAAGAGATAGTCTTGTACGTGTATCGGAAAGACTAATTGTTCGAAAATATTTAAATGCAGTAAACTTTGCTTTAAATCATAAAAACTCAGAAGTAGCCCCTTATATTGCTCTTAGTGACCTATACGATGCTAACACCAAGTTTTTAGATACTATTTACAATGCACTAGATCAAAAAGTTGCTAAGTCAAAGTACGGTATCCAATTAGCAGAATTTATTCAAGAAAGAAAGCAATTAGACAAGCAAATAACAAGCTCTGATAATTAATAAATTACAACTTATAATAAAAATCTAGATAAAAAAACGGGCTGATTCATCTTACGTGAATCAGCCCATTTTTTTTGCCATATGATGCATTTTAATTATCTAAATCATCACTTTCTATAACAGGTTGTGCTACCATAAGTGGATCATAAGATACCACTTGAAAATCTTTGTGCAATAAATCTAAATAATAGTAGTGAATAATATCATCTTTATCAAAAGCACCATTTTTATTTACATCCTCAATACAGCGAAAATATAATCGTGCGTTTTGAGCAACCAAAGACCAATCTAAAACCTCTTGATAATCGGGATTCAATTTTAAAAACTCCAATCCTGAGTCCTTACTCAAATAAATACTCTTTACATCCGAGGCATCTAATTTTCCGTCTAAATTGGTGTCTTGATCAAATAAGGTGTATACGATATAATTTTTATTATAAAGATCCGCAAACTCTTTTAAATAAGTCACCGACTGAATATTTATTTTTTGATCGGTTAATGGTCGAATCTGTAAAGAATCTATGTGTTGAAACATAAGATTATTTAAATTCCCTCTAAGCTCAAAAGGCACATAACTGGAAACAGTAAACGACAAGTAATTTGCTTTCTTACTTGATTTTGTCTCGTTATATCCTCTTACCTGGCCTACAGGGTGTACCAAGTATTTACTCTTACCAAAAACCAAAGGTAAGTCAGCAATTTGAAAATCCTCTGATTGTTCTTGATTTGACAAACCAGTTGATTGCTCTTTGGCATTAGTATCAACTTCTTGATTGTAAATAACCTTTGGTTTTTCTTGTTCATTACAACTTGTAAAAACACCCAAACTAACCAAAGACAAAATTAAAAATATACTCCTCATAGCTTATTTTTGATCAAAGATAATAGTTTTATCTAAACTTCACACTAGGTTTGATTACTAATATTACAATACTATTTCCTGAAAAAATGAGTAATAAACTCCTGAGTATTACCCATTTGATCCTCCACTGTGACAACTATTTCATTTTTCCCAGAAACGGTTTTTTGATCACTAAAATGATGTACAATTTTTTGGGTTTTATAATCGTAATCCATCAAAATCCAATTTCCATTTAAAGTAGCTTTAATACTCTGAATTCCAGACAAATCATCTTTTACCTTAAAGGAAATCTGGGTAGCATTACTCAACCAATCTCCTGGTTTAAAACTTGCGGCCCATATAGTTGGTTTTGTTGTATCCCACATAATTTTATAGTCACCTAAATTCTTGGTGTTAATTTGCCATGTCTGACCTTTTTTGCTAGTCTTGTAAAAACTGCGGTTCCCTTTTTTATCAACTCTTCCTATAAAAGCCTTACTAGGGTTTTGAATATCCAAATCCGAGATATCAAAACTCACTATTATATTTTTCCTAGCATAAACATCAGGATTATGTAAGCTAAACACACCATCTTTGGTTTTTAAATCTAAATAGAAATCCTCATAGAAAGTTTCTGAAGGTATCTGAATCTTCACAAAGTCCTTTTGATAATTATACGCCTTATTTGTTACAATTGGATAAGGACTTTGCAAAACCTCCTTGTTGGTTATCTGCAAATTTTCATTGTAAACAACTGGAATACAAACCTTTTGTACATTACCATGGTAATCAATTAACTCAATAATATACTCAAAATTATCCCCTGGTTTAACATCCACCACACCTTTTGAATTATCAGTTGTTATAACAGATAAATTATAAGGTTTGCCATAAAAAAGCTTCTGTACCTTTTTAGAAGTATTCACATATAATGGATAATCCAACAATCCCGACACTAAATTACTTTGAGAAAAAGAGAAGCGATCAAACTTATAAGAAAACACCAATTTACCATCATTAAAAGCCTTTAAGTGATATACCCCGTTTTTATTAGTATTAAAATTCGCCGTGTCATGGGCATCAATACCAAAGGCAATCTTCCCTTTGGCCCTTACCGTATCGCTAATAATATATCCTTGGTCGGATTTTCTATAGACTAAATCTTGTGCTAAATCACCGGATTCTAGAGCGCCTTGGGTATTAAAAGTATAAACTCGCAGACTATTAACCGTAGGAGCTTGGGTGTCTGTTAAATGGGCGTCTAATCCCATGGAAAAAGGATTTAAAACCTCTTGGGTATTGGAATCTCGTAGTTCATAATGCAAGTGTGGTCCTCCTGACCCGCCTGTATTACCGCTTAGAGCAATAACCTGCCCTTTTTTTACCACTAATTCTCCTTTACCAGGAAACATCTCTATTTCGAATGCTTTTTTACTATAATGATTCTTTAATACATATTGGGCTATATCGCCTTGAAAACGATCTAAGTGGGCATAAACCGAAGTGGTTCCGTCTGTATGTGCAATGTAAATTACTTTGCCATAACCCCAGGTGGAAACCTTTATTCTAGATACATATCCATCTTGGGTGGCTTTCACTGGTATACCAGTACGCTGCTGGGTTTTTAAATCCAATCCAGCGTGGAAATGAGTCCCCCTTAATTCACCAAAATTTCCCGAAGCATGCAAATCTATATCCATAGGTTTGACAAGTTTATCTTGACCATAAACAAAAAATCCAGATAAAACCCCTAGAGCAACTAAACTCCAATTCTTTTTTCTTCTCATCTACATATAGTTTTGGGCTAAAATACACAATACATGCCAAATTTTTTAATCTTACGCTAAAAATGAACCACATAGCCAACAAGTAGAATACTTTTTTTAGAAAAAGACTTTTTTTTATGCTAAAACTTTTTTAAATTTAAATAGTAATTGTAACTTTGTAGTATAGGATAAACAAAAAGTATAATGAGTGAGCTAACGGATATTATAAGTTCTTTAGAAGTTAAGTTTGCGAAACTTGTACAACGATTAAACGTTCTTGAGTCTGAAAACAGACAATTAAAACAAACGCTTGATCTTGCTAATTCACAGATTCATCGCAATGAGCAGAAGTTAGATGAAATGTACCAAAGATATGAATCTCTACAATTAGCTAATTCCTTATTGGGCAGTGAAGAAACAAAAAGAGATACGAAACTCAAAATAAATTCATTAATAAAAGAGATTGATCATTGTATCGCTCAGCTCACAAAATAATTAGTTTATGCATAAAGATGAACAATTAAAAATCAAAATATCAATCGCTGATAGAGTCTACCCTCTAACTGTAAGCTACTCGCAAGAGGAAGCTCTTAGAACTGCCTCTAAAAAGATTGAAATGATGATTCATCAATTTGAACAAAATTACGCTGTGAGAGATAAACAAGATGTTTTGGCTATGTGCGCCTTGCAACTTGCCTCGCAAACAGAGCAAAAAACAATTGATACCACCGAATCGTATAATAAATCGGTAGATCGGTTAATTAAATTAGATGAAGTATTGGATCGTATTTTGACCAAAAAATAAACAAAAACGTTCTTAACACAAGATACTGCTCACATTAGAAATCGTTTGATAAACTCAACACTAACAAATTAAAATGAGTGAATCTTTGCTACTAAAGCATGCTGCCTTTGGCAGATCCTTGAACAGCAAGTTAGCTCAAAACTTGTCTATTTAAGAGTTTATACAACTCATCTAATGTGGGCTTTTTTTATATATAATTTTGAAACATTTATGGAAATATTATTTATCGTCGGAGGAGTTGTACTAGGTGCTGGTATTGGTTTTGCCATCGCAAAGTACTTAGAAAAAAATCACGCTTCTTCTATACTACAAAGAACTCAAGGTGAGGCTAAGACGATATTGCGAGAAGCAAAAACGGAAGGAGAAGCCATTAAAAAGGAAAAAATATTACAAGCTAAAGAAAAATTTATAGAATTAAAATCTGAACATGAGCAAGTAATATTATCCCGAGATAAAAAAATAGCTGAAGCTGAAAAAAGAACAAGAGATAAAGAATCACAAATCTCAAGTGAATTAGCTAAAGCAAAAAAAGCAACCGAGGAAGGTGAAAAGGTTGTAAAAGAATACAACAATAAGCTTCAAGCAATAAATAAAAAACAAGAAGAAATTGACAAATTACATCGCAGTTCAGTAGAACAGTTAGAGGTAATTTCTGGTTTAACTGCAGAAGAGGCAAAAAGTCAAATCATCGAGAGTTTAAAAACAGAGGCCAAAGCAGATGCCATGGCTTATATTCAAGACTCCATTGAAGAGGCTAAATTAACTGCTCAACAAGAGGCAAAGAAAATAATTATCCAAACTATTCAAAGAGTAGGAACAGAAGAAGCTGTGGAGAACTGCGTATCTGTTTTTAACATTGAATCGGATGATGTAAAAGGTAGAATTATTGGTCGTGAGGGACGTAATATTAGAGCCATTGAAGCGGCTACCGGAGTAGAGATTATTGTTGATGACACCCCAGAGGCTATCATTCTTTCTTGTTTTGATCCAGTTAGAAGAGAAATCGCAAGACTTTCTTTACACCGATTAGTTACCGATGGACGTATTCACCCAGCTCGTATTGAAGAAGTAGTTGCTAAAACTACCAAGCAAATTGAAGAGGAAATCATCGAAATTGGTAAACGTACAGTTATTGATTTAGGTATTCACGGTCTACACCCGGAATTAATCAAAGTAATAGGAAGAATGAAATACCGCTCTTCTTATGGTCAGAACCTACTTCAACACTCCAGAGAGGTTGCTAAACTTTGTGGTTTAATGGCAGCAGAACTAGGACTGAATGTAAAACTTGCCAAACGCGCAGGTCTATTACACGATATTGGTAAGGTTCCAGAGACAGAAAGTGAACTTCCACACGCTATACTAGGTATGCAGTGGGCAGAGAAATACGGAGAAAAACCGGAGGTTTGTAATGCCATTGGAGCTCACCATGATGAGATAGAGATGACTTCTTTAATCTCTCCAATTGTTCAAGTTTGTGATGCTATATCAGGAGCAAGACCAGGAGCAAGAAGACAAGTTTTAGATTCTTACATTCAAAGATTAAAAGATCTAGAGGGCATAGCCAACGAGTTCAATGGTGTTAAAAATGCCTACGCAATTCAAGCCGGACGCGAACTACGTGTTATTGTAGAGAGTGAGAAGGTAAGCGATGAGATGGCAGGTACACTTTCATTTGATATTTCACAAAAAATTCAAACAGAAATGACCTACCCTGGACAAGTTAAAATCACCGTTATACGTGAAACAAGAGCAATTAATATTGCTAAATAATACTGTTTATTTTTATAAACAAAAAACGCTTAAGAGATATTCTTAAGCGTTTTTTTATTAAGCCTGGTTTACATTATTCTTGTTTTTTGCACTTCTGGGATGAAACTCTGTTAAAACTTGTTGCAAACGCTCACTTGAAATGTGCGTATAGATTTGAGTAGTGGTTATACTCTCATGCCCCAACAAAAGCTGAATGATACGAATATCGGCTCCATTATCAAGTAAATGTGTAGCAAAAGAATGTCTGAAGGTATGGGGAGAAATCACCTTATTTAACCCAATGTTATTTGCCAGGTCCTTTACAATGGTAAAAATCATAGCCCGGGTTAATTGAGCTCCTCTTCGGTTTAGAAAAACAATATCTCCGCTACCTTTTTGAACATTTAACTGACTCCTTATCTGAGTAATATAAGTTTGGATGTATCCTTGTGTATCCTTGTCTATTGGCACAAATCTGTGCTTATCCCCTTTACCAATTACCCGTATAAAACCTTCTTGAAAAAACAAATCGGAAATACGAAGATTAGTCAACTCACTCACACGTAGTCCACAACTATAAAGAGTCTCGAGAATAACGCGGTTTCGGTACCCAATATCACTACTTTGATCTATAGCCAAAATCAAAGAATCTATCTGTTGCATGGAAAGTACCTCGGGTAACTTTCTTGTTTGTTTAGGACTTGTAATATGCTCAACTGGTGAACGTTGTATATAGCCCTCTAATACAAAGAAATTAAAAAAGTTTTTCAAGCCCGAAATAATACGACTTTGTGTGGGACCCGAAACATAATTACTTATTTGATAAATAAATTCCTGCACCATTTGATCATTAATCTGTTCGATGCCATAGCTTTGTTGGTACCCTTTTAAATAGGTAATAAACTTTTGAACATCTAACAAATAACTCTGGATTGAATTATTTGACAATCCTCTTTCTAATTTCAAATAAGTTGCAAAACTACTAAGATGTGTTTTCCAATAACCACTAGACATGTTTTTTTCTCAAAGATACGAAAACTACGATGTTGTGAAAAATACAATAACAAGGCCCAGATGATTGACAAGACAAATAAAACACAGCTTTTTAGCAACAATTAAAATATATTTAACCTGTGATTGTACTTATAATATTTATATTTGCTTTATAGAACTACCTATTTTATTATGAAAATTATCATTATCAACGGTCCTAATTTAAATTTATTGGGTAAAAGAGAACCAGAAATTTATGGCTCCCTTAATTTTGAAACCTATTTCGAACAATTACAAGCCAATTATCCAGAAATAGAACTGGAATATTACCAAAGTAATATTGAAGGAGAGATGATTGATAAAATTCATCAGGTAGGATTTAGTTACGATGCTATAGTTTTAAATGCCGGGGCATACACCCACACATCAATAGCATTGGCAGATGCAATTAGTGCAATTACCACTCCGGTGATTGAGGTTCATATTTCCAATACCTTTGCAAGAGAGTCCTTTCGACATCATTCTTATTTGTCGTCAGTTTGTACTGGGGTTATAGTAGGATTTGGGTTTAAAAGCTATGATTTGGCTATTTCCTCCTTTTTGCCATAATTAATCGTGGGTAAATATTTTAATTATTTTCTTTGTCTTTTAGCTGTATTGTTACTCCAAAGTAATGGTTTTGCACAACAAGTTAAAGTCTCTGGTTATATTTCTAACCAGGATAATTTACCTGTGGTAAAAGCCAGAGTTTTTATTAAAAATACAAACCTACAAACCCAAACGGATTCCTTAGGTTATTATTTCTTTAATCAAGCTCCTTTAAAGGGAACCATTACCGTTCAAAGCCCTGATTATTTAACCAAAAGAAGTGAGTATAATGCCAAAGAACAAATACAAATTGATTTATCATTTGTCATATCTCCTTACAAAAAAGGTCTTTTTAGTTTTAAAAACCCACAAGATGATTACGCCTTATTTATATTAGATTTGGTACGTAAAAATGGTTATGCAAAAAGATACACGCTAGATTATTATTCCAAAGGAAATATTCAACTCGCCTCGCAAAGAAAAACCTTCCTTGGACAGGCTCGTAAAGATTTAGACTCTAGTTTAGATTTAGCCTTAAACAGCCCTTATGTCTACTTGGGAGAATTATCTTCAAAAATAACGGTTTTAAATAGTAACTATGTAAAAGAACAAGTTGAAGCTCAACGTGAATTTGGCCAAAATAAAGACTTATTTTTTCAAACTGGTATTGACTCTCATTTAGATTTTTATCAAAAAAGGGTATCCAATCAACTTAAAATTATTTCCCCCCTGGCCAATTATGCCCAGAACTATTATAATTTTAAAATTACCGCCATACAAAAAGATACTCTAGGACATGATATATACCATATAAGCTTTTTTCCAAAAAGAGAAAGAGAACCTGTTTTAACCGGTGAAATGACCATTAGTAGCGACCTATGGCAACTTAACTATCTCTATGCTTCTATGAAAGGCAACAATGTGGGTTTACCAGCAGTGAATCAACTTGTAGTGGTACAGAACTTTGCCTACAGTCCCACTTTAGATCGCTATATTAAAAAGCAACAAAACCTATATATCAAGGGAAAATTTATTGTTTTTGATTTCACGGGTCAATACAACTCATTTTACAGTGAACATCAAAGAGATAAAACTCTAAATAAGAGTGATTTTTCCAATGAATTAATTAGCTACAAGCCTAATTTTAATAATTACAATCCAAGTTATTGGGATAGTATAAGACCAGTGACATTAAGAGATAACGAAAGCATTAAATTAAATGATATTCTTTCTGTGGATAATGCCAAAACTGTAAAAGTTTTAGATTCCATAGATAAAAGAGTTAACAATGTTACTTTGTTTAAATTCATAAAAGGCTACAAATACATTAACTCTAGCAAGCAAACCAGCTATACCTATCGCGGTTTACTCTCTACCTTTGCCTTTAATGCCGTACAAGGATTTAATGTAACCACTGGATTGGATTTCAGCAAAGTTTACCAAGACCAACGACAAACAGACCTTGGTGCAATCTTAAACTTTGGAGTATCAGAGAATAAAACCAGGTTTTCAGGTTATGCATCGCATTTATTTAATCGTATCAATTACAATAAAATAACCCTCTCGGGAGGAGCTGCCATTTTACAATTCAATCAAGATGCACCTATTAAAACACCTATTAACTCGTTTGCCAGCGCCTGGTTTGGAAAAAACTACGCCAAGTTTTATCAAAATGATTTTATACGTTTAGAATACCAACAATATGTTTTTACTAGATTCAAATTTCAAGGTTTTTTGGAATATGCCAGTAGAAGAAATTTAAAAAATCATATTGAGACTCCACCATTTGCACCAAATTTGCGTTTCTCATCCAATAATCCATTAGATCCGAAAGACTACCAAAACGATGCTTTTATAAACAACAAGTCGTTTAAATTAAACATGAAACTCGATTTAGTTTTTGATCAAAAGATTATTAGTTATCCTCAGCAAAAACAATATTTACCGGTTTCACGTTATCCCGTTGTTTCCCTATTGTTGGAAAAAGCCTTGAACTCAACAACCTCAAATTACAATTACACTTTTGTAAGTTTAAGCACAACCTTTAATAACAATATTGGCATATATGGTGATCTATTTGTAGGTCTGAGCGCAGGTTGGTTTTTAGAAAAAAATCCAATCGCCTTTACCGACTACAAGCACTTTAATGGAAACCAAACCTTTGTGGGAAGTACCCCAGTTTACAACAAACAATTCAACTTGTTACCGTATTATAGTTATAGCACCAATAGAGATTTTATAGAACTTCATATAGAACATGACTTTAGGGGGTATTTAATTAATAAAATACCTTTATTAAACAAAACAGGATATTCCTTTGTGGTGGGCTTCCATATGCTTGAGGTTCCCGAAAAAGATGTTTATCAAGAGTTCTCAGTTGGTTTAAACAATATTGGTTTTAAAAAATTTCGTCCTTTTCGATTAGATTATTTCACCTCTATATCACCTGATTCTCCAAAAAAATGGGGAATTATACTTGGAATTAAAGTATTAGATATGATTCAAAAATAAAAAAACAGACCACTTTGGATCTGTTTTTTATATGTTTTATATTAAAAGTAGATTAAATTCTTTGAATTTTAGCTCCTATAGCTCGAAGGCGCTGATCTATGTTTTCATAACCTCGATCAATTTGATCAATGTTTTGAATAATACTTGTCCCTTTTGCTGACAAGGCTGCAATTAATAAAGATACCCCTGCTCTTATATCAGGTGAGCTCATATTGGTGGCTTTTAATTGACTCTTAAAATCATGACCAATTACAACGGCTCTGTGAGGGTCACATAAAATAATCTTAGCCCCCATATCAATAAGCTTATCTACAAAAAATAGTCTACTCTCAAACATTTTTTGATGGATTAAAACCTCTCCGCGAGCCTGGGTAGCTACCACTAAAATAACACTCAATAAATCAGGTGTTAACCCTGGCCAAGGTGCATCGGAAATTGTTAATATAGAACCATCTATAAAACTTTGAATTTCATAGCCGTTTTCATGGGCTGGTATAAAGATATCATCTCCTTGTCTTTGTAATGTAATACCTAAACGTGCAAACACACTTGGTATAACACCTAGGTGTTCCCAGCCTACATTTTTTATAGTTATCTGGCTCTTTGTCATAGCCGCCAAGCCAATCCATGAACCAATCTCAATCATATCAGGTAACATCTTGTGCTCACAACCTTTTAAACTATCCACGCCTTGTACGCGCAATAGGTTTGATCCTACACCTTGGATGTTAGCTCCCATACTAATTAACATGCGACAAAGCTGTTGAATGTAAGGTTCACATGCTGCATTGTATATGGTAGTGGTTCCTTTGGCAAGCACACTGGCCATTAAAATATTGGCCGTACCAGTTACAGAGGCCTCGTCCAATAACATGTCACAACCAACTAATTGATCTGCCTCTACCCCATAGAAATACTCTTCTTTATTGTAAACAAAGGTTGCCCCAAGTTTAATAAAACCTTCAAAATGAGTATCTAGTCGTCTTCTACCAATTTTATCTCCTCCAGGTTTTGGTATATAACCTTTACCAAATCGAGCCAAAAGTGGTCCCACCATCATTATAGATCCGCGAATACTTCGTCCAGCTTCCTTAAACTCTTGAGATGTTAGAAAATCTAAATCTAATTTATCTGCCTGAAAAGACATTTTATTTGGAGCTAACTTTTGAATTTTAACCCCTAATTTTTCTAAAATACCAATTAATTTATTTACATCAATAATATCTGGAATATTAGAAACAACAACTTTCTCTGGTGTTAATAAAACGGCGCATAGTATTTGAAGCGCTTCATTTTTAGCCCCTTGAGCATGAATTTCACCCTTTAATTGGAATCCTCCCTCAATCTTAAATGTACTCATTACTTCTTTCCTTTAAACGAATGATTATTGCTTTTATAATTCTTTTTGTTACTATTATTGTTATTATTGCTATTATTTCTTTGGTTATTTGAATTAAAGCTAGTCTTGTTGGACTGCTTTTTATTCACCTGCATTAAGTTATTAGTACTTGAGAGCTCCTCCTCTTTCTTGGAAAGGTTGATTTTTCCTTTTGAAAGTTCAAATAAATGCTCAAAAATAACCTCATCGGTTACCGTATCTTTATTCCAGCTAAGAAAACTCTTTTTCATATGATTGGCAATAACCATAATCAAAGCATCCTTCATCTCCCCTTCCTCAAACTTTAAAGCCTCTTTTATCATATAGGTAATATTATTACCATAAAAACGATATTTAGGGTGATTTTGTGGATATGGCAAAGGCTCTGGCTTATTTGTAGTGGTTTCTTTAGTAGCAATTGGAAACGGACTATCTACATCTAATTTAAACTTTGAAATTATAAACAATTGATCCCATAACTTATGTTGAAAGTCAGGTACATCACGTAAATGCGGATTCATACTCCCCATTACATCAATAGCATATTGGGCTGCTTTATTTCTTTGTTGGCGATCTGGAATTTCACAAATTTGATTAATCAAACTTTGAATATGTCTACCATACTCTGGTATGACAAGTTGCTCGCGTAATGTATTGTATTGTAATTGCTCAATAGCCTGTGTTGACTTTAATTTCATGGATAGTGGAGTTTCGAATGTACGATAATTAACCAAGGTAAAATAAAACACTTACCTATACTTAAACACTAAATATAGGTAAGTCTTTTACTATAAAGAAATAATACCCTCTATGGTAGATACAGCAACATATTTATCAATAATTTGTTGCGCGTTATCCATTGTTACACGAATGGATACACTTATAAATTTCCCATTGCTTGAATTACGTGTTTGTATCTCAGCATTGGTCCCAGCAAAAACCTTTCGGATGTGTTCTAAGTTTTCTGGATTATCACCAGGAACGATGAATTTAAATAAATAAGGTCCTGGCCAAGTCATTTCTTTCTCAAGCTGTTCTTTTAAACGCTTATAGAACTCTTTTGTTTTTTCGTCCATATTGTATTTATTACGCAAATATAATCAATTTTAATATTAGTATTTTCAAAAGATGTCGTTAAAACTCTTTTCTAAGTAAGTATATTTTGTACTTTTGCACCTTTGATATTTACAGCAAAAATGAATAAAAAAATCATCTTAATAATAGGAGGTCCAGGTTCGGGGAAAACTACGTTAATCGACGAGCTTACCCAACATGGCTATATTTGCTTTCCAGAAATATCTCGGGCAGTTACCAAACAAGCACAAGAGCAAGGTATTGATAACTTATTTCTAACCGAGCCTTTGCTATTTAGCAGATTACTACTAGAGGGAAGAATTAAACAACATCAAGATGCTACAGAACAACAGGCCGAAGTAGTATTTATTGATCGTGGAATTCCGGATGTTTTAGCCTACATGCACTACAAAGGTGATTCCTACCCTGATAGTTTCGATATAGCTTGTAAAAAACATACCTATCACCAAATCTTTTTACTTCCACCATGGGAGGGTATTTACCAGAGCGATGAACAAAGATATGAAAACTTTGAACAAGCAAAAGAAATACACCAACATTTAGTTTCAACCTATAAGCAGTATGGCTACGACTTAATTGAAGTCCCTAGAGATACAGTACAAAATAGAATGAAGTTTATACTAGACCGAATATAATAAAAAAATACCTAAGTTTTACAAAAAGGCTTGTAGTAATATACTGCAAGCCTTTTTAAGCTTGTAAAATTTCACTAATTTAGCTAGTGGAATATTTAAAATAGACCATTAGCACTCTATGATCACTACTCCTTTACAAGTACTTCAAAAATATTGGAAACACCAAAGCTTTAGAGAACCTCAAGCCCAGATTATAGATTCGGTGTTACAAGGTAAGGACACCTTTGCTTTATTACCAACTGGTGCAGGTAAAAGTATTTGTTTTCAAGTACCAACTTTGGTGAAAAAAGGAATCACATTGGTGGTTAGCCCTTTAATTGCCCTGATTCAAGATCAGGTATTGAATCTTACCAAAAAAGGAATTAAAGCAACTGCTATTGTGGGAGCAATGCCAATTCATGAGATTGATGCCGTATTTGATAACTGTCATTTTGGTCAATATAAATTCATCTACATATCTCCCGAGAAACTACAACAAGATTGGATTTTAGAACGATTACAAAAGTTAGATATTCAATTAATAGCCATTGATGAGGCACATTGTATTTCGCAATGGGGGCACGATTTCCGTCCCGCGTATTTAGAATTAGGTAAGCTACGAGATCTTTTTGATAAAGTGCCCATTATCGCCCTAACGGCCTCAGCTAACCAAAGAGTTATTGATGATATTTGTACTATTTTAAAATTAGATCAACCCAATATATTTAGAAAAAGCTTCTTACGCGAAAATTTATTTTACGGCGTGTATCAAGTCAATGATAAAATTGAAATACTAACAAAGATTTTAAACAAAAATCTTGCCCCTACTATTGTTTATGCTAAAACAAGAAAACAAACTCAAATTTACGCACAAGCCCTTGAGAACCTAGGATTTACCGCTAGCTTTTTTCACGGAGGATTATCCAGTGGGGTTAAAAAGAAAAGACTAAACAACTGGCTGGAACAAAAAACCTTGATTATGGTTGCAACCAATGCCTTTGGAATGGGAATTGACAAAGAGAATGTTAAGAATGTTGTACACTTACAACTCCCAGATAATCTCGAGAATTATTATCAAGAAGCAGGTAGAGCAGGTAGAAATAATCAAAAGGCATTTGCAAGTATTTTACTTAATCCCCAAGAAATACAAAACACCATACGAGGTTTTGAAGATACTTTATTTGACAAAGAGTTTTTAAAATTAATATATCGCAAGTTAAACAACCATTTGAATATTGCATACGGTGAGGGTTTTAATGTAAATTACAGCTTTAACTTTAATGTGTTTTGTAAAAAAAATAATTTTCCATTAACCAAAGCTTACAATGCACTTCAATTTTTAGACAGACAAGGAATTTTAAAATTTGTTCAAGATCTTGCTCAAAATCCAAAGCTTCAACTAACCAGTAGCAGCTCAGCTTTACTAGATCACCTAGAAAACGATCCTTTACAAGAACAAGTTCTTTTACATATTATAAGAAACTACATAGCTGTTTTTGAACAACCCACCGAGATTGATCTTTTACAAATCTGTAATGAATTTGAATTAACTGTTGATACTATTATGGAATTTTTACAAACATGGCACAATTTAGAGCTTTGTACTTTTATTCCTAAAAATAATGATATCTCTGTGATCTTCAATGAGCCTTATGAACAGGAACGTACCCTTTATCGCACTTTTAGTTTTTTAACCCTTTACAACCAATTGAAGGTAAATCAATTCAAAGCAGTGGTGAAATACGTAGAAAATCAAGATATTTGTAAAAACAAAATACTTTTAGAATACTTCGACCAACAAATTCTAGCGGATTGTCAAAACTGCAGTAGTTGTATAAATAAAAACAATAATAATAACCAGTAACAAGCCTCCCTTAAACCATGGAGTCTTAATTACTTTAAATAAGTATATTTTTTATGAGAGATTTACGTATCATTTTTATGGGAACACCTGAATTTGCGGTTGGTATCCTAGATGCGATGTATCAAAACAAATATAATATTGTAGCTGTAATCACCGCAGCTGATAAACCAGCTGGAAGAGGACAAAAAATAAAGTATTCCGCTGTAAAACAGTATGCTTTAGATAAAAACCTACCACTTTTACAGCCCGTTAATTTAAAAGATCCAGCTTTTTTAGAACAATTAGATACCTATGATGCTAATCTACAAGTTGTGGTAGCCTTTAGAATGTTACCCCAGGTGGTATGGGACAGACCAAAGTATGGCACCTTTAATCTACACGCTTCCCTATTGCCAGATTATCGTGGAGCTGCGCCAATTAACTGGGCTATTATAAACGGGGAAACCCAAAGCGGGGTGACCACTTTTTTTATTGATCAAAAAATCGATACAGGAGCAATTATCTTAAAAAACACAACGGATATCCTACCAAATGAATCTGCTGGTGAGTTACATGATAGATTAATGGACTTAGGAGCAAAAAGTGTCTTACAAACCCTTGAATTAATAAAACAAGATAAAGTAGAGTTAACTCTACAACCAGCCAAGGATACAAAAACAGCTTATAAACTAAATAAAGACAACTGTAAAATTGACTTTTCTTTAAGTGGCATGCAAATCTATAATCACATAAGAGGCCTTAGCCCATACCCTGCTGCATGGTGTGAATTTAAAGATCAAGATCAAAGTTGGAATGTTAAGATTTATCAATCTATTTTTCACCCGGAAACTCACAACCAAGACATTGGAAGTATCATCGCTAGCAAAAAAGAACTAAAAATAGCTGTGCGTGATGGTTTTATTGAAGTCTTACGTTTACAATTTCCAGGCAAAAAACCAATGATTACCAAGGAGTTACTAAATGGCATGTCTTTTAGCTCACAAGCAAAAGCTATGTAATTTACTGATTTACAGTAGTTTGTAAATATTTTGGTTTTATATAAAATTTTACAACATTAATACAAAATTAACTTTAACGTTTTTTTTTAATCAAAAGCTTGCTTTATTGAAGAATTACCCTAAATTTGTAATAAGGACCTTTAAAAATCAACCTTTTAAAAAAATTATTATGAACAAAACAGAATTAATTGATGCAATCGCTAAGGATGCAGAAATAAGCAAAGTAGCAGCAAAAAAAGCTTTAGAATCTTTTTTAAAAAACGTAGAAACTACATTAGCTAAAGGAGACAAAATTTCACTAGTTGGATTTGGATCTTGGGCTATTTCAGAAAGAGCAGAAAGAGAAGGTAGAAATCCTCAAACAGGAAAAACTATCAAAATCGCTGCTAAAAAAGTTGTGAAATTCAAAGCAGGATCAGAATTAGAAACTGCAGTTAATAAATAATATTATTACAAGAGTGAATATGCTAGTATAGCAGTCAACTAAAATATTAAAAGCCTCATTATTTTTTTAATGAGGCTTTTTTGTTATATTTAATATACTTGTAAAATTAATTGATTGTATTATATGTCGGAATCCCTATCCTTAAACAAAGGAGATATTATTTTATCTCTACCTTCATCTAATCCCTTAGACGCTCCTTTTTCAAGGACAGCTATTCTAATTGCGGATCAAAATGCGGAAGGTTCCATTGGTTTTATTTTAAATAAACCCATGGATATTACCTTGAATCAATTAATTCCTACCACCTCGGTAAACTTCACCATTTATCAAGGCGGCCCGGTGGAACAGGACAAAATATTCTGTGTTCACAATAAACCAGATTTGATTTTTCATAGTCAACGAATCTCCAATGAATTATACTGGGGTGGAGATTACGATCAAATCTTCTCGTTACTTGATCAAGGTCTTTTAACCAAACAAGATATTCGTTTTTTCTTAGGTTATACAGGATGGGATTGTGAGCAACTTAAAAATGAATTAGAAGACAATTACTGGGTTAAATCCCAATACCCTAGACTTTCTCAAATATTTATTGATTCGAGTAAGGATTTTTGGAAATTAGGCTTACAAAGCCTAGGCCCATCCTTTAAAATATGGCTTAATGCACCAGAGAACCCTAACTTAAATTAAACGTATTTTTGCGTTTAATCGATTTAATAAATCCTTAGATAATTCATTGGTGTACTGCTTTTTACGATATTTTGTAATTGGCTGGATACCTACAATAGCATTGGTCAAAAATAACTCATCGGCTTTTTGTAACTCAAAGGCAGAGACAGACTCTTGAACAATAGTATAATCAGGATGCTTTTCTAAAAGCTCAATGATTTGTTTGCGCATAACTCCTTTAATACAACCGTCTTGAAGTAAAGGGGTCTTAACTACTTTATCTTTGACAACAAACAAATTAGCATTTAAAGCCTCCACTACATTCTTCTGATTATTTAAAAGTAAGCAGTTTTGATAATCATTCTCACTTGCAAAAATACTACCAGTCACATTTATTAAGCGATTAGTGGTCTTTAAAGTAGAAAGCAAACTTGCATTGACATAAAAGTCTTTATAAAGTTCGACCTCATAAGGTTCCTGATTCAACACATAAAGTGCCTCTTGTAAAGGCTTTGCTGTTATTATAAAATCAATATTCCTTGTTGTAGGTAGATAGGTCCCACCACTTTGACGATACACTGTAAAACGCACTCTAAACCCCTTAGCTTGTGAATCTAATTCTTTGGTTAATTTCACAATTTGCTCTTGAAAATACTCCATGGTAAAATCCATTGGTATTTGCATACGCAAAATACGCATAGAAGACATCAATCGGAAGTAGTGGTCTTCTAAAAAAAGAACTTTATTGTCTAATACTCGAAGGGTTTCAAATACAGCATCACCATATAAAAAACCTCTGTTTTGTTCTAATGCAAGATCTGTTGTAGAAACAACATTGCCGTTAACATTAATCATATTATTTTTCTCTGATTACTATTAACGGCAAATATAAGTTTTATTTGTATAAAATTAGGCCGAACCTAATACTTGTTTTAAATCACTAATTTGATTCTCCCACAATTGTGCTGACTCCTTAATTTCGTCTGCTTCGGCAAAATCTGTTACCGTTAATGTAACATCTTTAGTAAGTTCATCCTTGGTGATACGGATTTCAAAATAATAATCGGTTTCTTGATCATTTTCATCCAACCAGCGATACTTTACTCTTTCATCAGCCTTACGGGTAACGATTTTAGCCTTCTCTTGGGAGTCGCCCCATACAAAAGAATATATCTCTCCCCTAGAATTAACATTATCAGCAAACCACTCGCTTAAGCCAGATGGATCAGAAACATATTGATATAGTAATTGTGGTGACGCATTAATTGAAAACTCGAGTTCGTATTTTTCTTTCATAGTCTCTTTATTAGTTTTATTTTTTCGAATATAGACATTTTTTCTAGATAAAAAAATGTTTTTAAATTCAATTCAACCTTGTTTTATACTATTTTATTTATATATTTGCACCCGCATTACAAAAGTAATAGCCACCAACATTTGGCGAGGTAGCTCAGTTGGTTAGAGCGCAGGATTCATAACCCTGAGGTCACGGGTTCAACTCCCGTCTTCGCTACTACACAAGGACATAGCAAATAAACTATGTCCTTTTTTATTTAATATATTCTGTATATATTTTTTTCACTTTACTGCTTGTAGAAAAATAAAAAAACCACAACATTTACATGTCATGGTTTTTAATCTATAATTTAATAATCTCTTAAATCAATTTGATCGGTATATTGTAAATCTACACGATGTTTCATTTTCTTTTGAATAACTTTAAAGTGATGTAAATCTTCTTTGGTTAACAAACTAATGGCTCTTCCCTTCTCATTTGCCCTACCTGTTCTACCTATACGGTGAACATAATCTAACGGGGAGCGTGGCAATTCGTAGTTAATAACACAAGGTAGAAGATCAATATGAATACCGCGTGATAAAATATCGGTTGCCACAAGTACCTGAACTACCGAATCTTTAAAATCTTTTAGTGCAATATTTCTGGCTCCCTGACTTTTTTTACTATGCAATGCAGTGGCTTTTATACCATTTTTTTGCAATTTGGCAACTAAATTATCGGCGGACCTAGTGGAGGATACAAATATTAAAGTTTGACCTAAATCTTCATTTTTAAACAAATATCTTAAAAATGGACCTTTACGCTCGGGGTCCACCAAATAGGCATCTTGATGTATTAAATCTACTTCTGTTTGTAAAGTTTTCTCTACTTCAATAGTATGAAAGTCCACATCTAAAATCTGCTTTATCTCTTGTACTTTATCATTTAATGTGGCTGAAAACAATACATACTGTGCTTTTTTTGGAATAACTTTTAAAATAGACTGTAATTCTTGTTCAAAACCAAGGCTAAACATTTTATCCGCCTCGTCAATAACCAATGTCTGAATGTGAGCTAAAGAAAGTGCATTTTGTTCTAGTAAATCAAGTAGTCTTCCAGGGGTAGCAATTAAAATTTCTGTACCCATTAAATTCTTCATCTGTGGATTTACCGAAACACCTCCGTAGATTGCCATGGATTGTATAGGTCTTTTGAGTCCCGTTTCACAAGATTTCACAAAATCATGTATCTGTATAGCAAGCTCTCTGGTAGGTACTAAAACCAATACAGGAATATTACGCGAGTTCGTGTAGGTTATATCTTGACGTTTTTGTAATAAAGGTAAGATAAAACCAGCGGTTTTTCCCGAGCCTGTAGGAGCTATCCCCAAAACATGCTTCCCTTGTAAAATAACTGGTATAGCACTATTTTGAATTGGAAAAGGCGTAGAGATACCCTGATTAATTAAAGACAAAGACAAATTCTTTGCTATTCCTAATGATTCAAAAGACATAAATATTTTTTATTTGATACCGAAGTATTATTTTCCACAAAGATAAGTCTTTTAACAAAGCCCTTTGCAAAATTATTAGCAACTCTTGGCATTGCTCTAAAACAAGAACTATTTGTTTAAAACATAAATACCCCCAGATTTACAACTAAAGGCAAATAAAAAAATAAAGGCTGAGCGCTTTTTAGCGTCTCAGCCTTCAACCCTTAACCAATATAAAAAACAGGTGATAAAACAAAGGTATGACCTTGGTTATATCTGCCTTTATTCTCTTGTAATTAATTCTTGTAAATTCTCTAACTCCTGGGGCGTAAATAAGCGATAATGTATTTTAAAAGTTTTTCCTTTTGGAACTTCCAATGAAAATCCACCCGTTCCAAAACCATCTAAGACATCTAATGTAAAATGAGTATGCTTCCAATATTCATATAATCCATGATCAACCCAAAATTCAAAACCACATACTTTACCTATACAAACATCCTTTCTCTTTAAACGAAAACTTCCTTTTTTAAAACAATTTGGCTGTGTACCCTCACAACAACCTCCTGCCTGATAAAACATAAGCTCACCATGCTCTTGAGCCAACTCCTTTATTAAAGACTTGGCTTTGTCTGTAACATCAATTCTACTTATTTTCCCCATGATAGTTTGTTTTTTAAAAGAATCCTAATTTATTCTTACTATAAGAAATAAGCATGTTTTTAGTCTGTCTATAATAATCTAACATCATCTTGTGATTTTCTCTACCGATTCCAGACTCTTTATATCCCCCAAATGGTGCTCCAGCTGGATAATTATGGTAATTATTTACCCATACACGTCCTGCTTGAATTGCTCTTGGTACTTGATACAACTCATGGGCATCCCTTGTCCATACTCCAGCACCTAATCCATAAAGTGTATCATTGGCAATTTCAATGGCCTCTGCTTGGTCTTTAAAAGTAGTTACAGCAAGAACTGGACCAAAGATTTCTTCTTGAAAAATACGCATCTTATTGTGTCCTTTCATTAAAGTTGGTTGGATATAATACCCTCCTTCCAACTCACCTGGTAGATGATTAATATCTCCACCTGTTAGAACCTCAGCACCTTCTTGCTTACCTAATTTTAAATAAGAGGTGATTTTATCAAATTGCATTTTCGATGCCTGAGCCCCCATCATGGTAGTTGGATCCAATGGATTACCAAATTTAATGGCCTGAACCCTTTGAATTACTCTTTCAATAAACTTATCATAAATACTCTCTTGAATTAATAATCTTGAAGGACAAGTACAAATCTCACCTTGATTAAAAGCAAAAAGAACTGCCCCTTCAATGGCCTTATCTAAGAACTCATCGTCGTGATCCATCACAGATTCAAAGAATATATTAGGAGACTTTCCACCTAACTCTAAAGTAACTGGTATAATATTTTCAGTAGCGTACTGCATTACCAATCGTCCCGTTGGAGTACTTCCGGTAAAAGCTGCCTTTCTAATTTTTGGATTTGTAACTAGAACTTCCCCTAACTCGCTTCCAAAACCGTTTACTACGTTTACAACACCCTTTGGAATTAAATCACCTATTAACTCCATTAATACCATAATAGACACAGGGGTACTCTCTGCTGGTTTTAAAACAACTGCGTTTCCTGCAGCCAAAGCCGGAGCTAACTTCCAAACTGCCATTAATATTGGAAAGTTCCATGGAATAATCTGTGCCACAACTCCAATTGGCTCATGAACAATTAAAGAAACCGTATCGGAATCTAATTCTGCTAAAGATCCTTCTTCTGCGCGAATCACACTGGCAAAATACCTAAAGTGATCAATGGCTAAAGGTATATCTGCATTTAGCGTTTCTCTAATTGGTTTCCCATTATCAACCGTTTCCACTGTGGCTATTAATTCTAAGTTTTCCTCCATGCGATCGGCAATTTTATTTAACACCGCACTACGCTGGGCAGCTGAAGTTTTACTCCAAGATTCAAAGGCTTTTTCAGCAGCATCTACTGCCAAAGCAATATCTTCTGCACTAGAGTGTGCTACCTCAGCAAAGGCCTTACCTGTAATTGGAGTGATTGACTCAAAGAATTTACCCTTTACCGGGTCTATAAATTCTCCACCGATATAGTTACCATATCTTTTCTTAAATTCTGGAAATTTGAAATTACCTGCCATATAAAAACTGTTTTTAGAATTACTAATTTATTGAACCATAAGATACTAATTTTTTTACAACACTTATTAATTCCATTCCATATTTAACATTTTAAACTATACTAGTTCAGTATTGTTAACATAATCTAATACTTTTCTTTGCGTCTTATCTAACTTTTACTTTTTTAAAAAATAAAAGCTAATAAGCAGTCTAAAATCATCTTATATCCAAGGCTAACTAATAATAAAAACATAGTTATAAACAAGAATTAATTAAGTTATTAAAAATCAGCTACACTAAATAACTCACAATAAATAACTTAAATGAAATTAAATTTATTAAAGAAAAATTATGCCTTAAAAGATTTGTATACATTACAATTTAAACTATATTTGCACTCGCAATTAGCAAACAAAGTCTGTTTCTATGCACCATGGCGAGGTAGCTCAGTTGGTTAGAGCGCAGGATTCATAACCCTGAGGTCACGGGTTCAACTCCCGTCTTCGCTACAAAAAAGAACACCTTTTCAATGGGCTGTACTTTTTATTTACATATTAAAAAACCTTTGTATTGAAAAACAATACATAAATCTTGGCGAGGTAGCTCAGTTGGTTAGAGCGCAGGATTCATAACCCTGAGGTCACGGGTTCAACTCCCGTCTTCGCTACTTGATAAGGGCATAGTTAAGCAACTATGTCCTTTTTTTATAGCTGCTTGCTTTAAGTAAAAAGAAATGATTTTCTATTAATTTGACAGCGAATCTTACCTACCTCTTTAACTCAAACACCTATTTTATTTAGGCAAGCATCAAAGTAGTTAGTCCTGTTTTAACATAAGCTTATTTCCCTTTATCGCTTCGAAAACCCTACATAATATCTAAAAATAAAAGCTTATCTTGTTTTTCAAATATTTCTCTTTAAAATACTATTGGTCATCGCAATTAAAATAGGCCGCCATGTAAAATGAATTTCAAAAATTAATTTTTTTTAGCCTAGACACCCAGTAAATCTTTGTCTTATAGGACTGCAGAAAAACAGATAAATAGTTAAATTTATAATTACAAATAGATTTAGCCATTAAGATAAACCTTAGACCAAATTATTTTAATAACTTTAGTAAATAGTAAAGTCCTTTTGGAATTTAAATAAAATAGATAACAATGCTTGTATTTAATAACCTGTTGCTTTTCCCTTTTTTAACCCTAGGAAATATTGCCCAATTAGAGCGAATTGTACAATATTGCTTCTTGGCAGCTTTTTTAATTGTTATTATACGACTACTACGAGATATTTTTCAACTAAAAATTCCCTTTAAAGTCGCTTTAAAGAAAAGAACAGCTAGTTTAATAAGTATTGCAATAATGTATATTATTGTTACTGGATTAACCCTATTAAATTAAAAAACAGTTTACAAAATCTTGCAAACTGTCTATTTTTTAAAAAAAAGCAAATTTTATATTACTACTAATGTTCTGAATCTGGATAAAAATCTAAGTACTCCACATCCTCGGACATAGTCTTGTCTACAAAACTATCCAAACTCTCTTGATCGTTTGTAGTAAAGTAAACCCTTTGCGTCTTACCTATGCTTTCAGACAAGCGAAATAGCTTGGTCTCTAAACGATTTTTTAATTGAATATCTAAATCATCTATAATGTACATCTTTAATTGATTTACATCGAAACCAGCCAAAGAAAACATCTCATTTAAACGTTCAGCAGTACCTATTAAAATATCATTACCCAATGACATCAGATTTTTATCTTGGTCTAAATCTGTATGGTTGTGAACCCCATATACATTGACTCCCATTCTGTAACCAAAACGTTCAAATTCTTCTAACAAACGTTCTACTTCATTTTTATCTTTAACCACAATTAAAACACGAGTGGAAATCATATCTTGGGCCGCTTTTTCTACACGCTGTAAAGCTGCAATCACCATAGCAGTGGTCTTACCTTGCTGGCTTGGTGCAAAAATCATAAAATCTTGTCCACTTTTAATTGGTCCAAAAGTGCGTTTTTGCAATTCTGTTGGCTCTGTGAATCCTTGAGATTCTAAATTAGCCATTAGAGTAGAATTTATTTTTTTTAATTTCATAGCTTTAATTTTAATTTCCTTAAAGATCCTAAGACACCCACAAATATATTGTTATTTTATCACTATTACTGGGTAAAATTTAAAAATAGACAACACTGAATTGCAACATATTAATAATTAACTTATTGTGATTCTGTATTTTTCCTTTGCAAAAATCAAGCATTAAGTAGATTTCCTTGATCTGAAACCACCCTAGCCATAATCCAGTCTAGTATATTGGCTTTGAAAAAGAACAGTCTGGCTTATTGTCCTGAAATAAGTAGGTTTTGTAAAAACAATCTAACTATAAAAATAAATTACTTACTTTTTTATTAACAAGATTCAACAGTAAAAAACTCTTAAAACATATTATATCTGTGGTTTACTAACATTTTTGATCACTACTTTGAACCTTTAGCCATATGCAAACACATAAATCTAATACCTAACTATCTCTGGTTTTACTTAAAAACCATAATTTGATTCTCCTGTAAAAAAAAGTAACACTATATTAACTAGGAGTAGGTATCACATCATTTACATTTTTGTGTAAAAATGTAGCGATCCCATCAACAATTGGCTTTAAAAATAAAATATAGTAATATTTTCACATTACGGACTTATCTACCTCTAGTTAGATGGTTACCTGGCTAGATTAATCAACAATAACCTATTACAAGAAAACCAGTAAAGCACTAATTTTACAGTAAAACACCTACGGATATGTTTATTATCTAACGAGTTGGGATTACAATAAAAAATAAGGGTTCAGTATACTGAACCCTCTTGTTTATAGATTAAACTTTTTTAAATCATTGATCTACCTTTTTTATTAGCTCATCTGTTTTTAAAGTAACTAATTTCCTAAAAGTTTCACTACATAAACCCACATAGGTGCTGCCACAATAAATCCAATAACACTCACCGCTAGACTCGAGGTGGCTTGCTGGGTATACACATTATATTTTCCAGAAATAATTACTCCAGAAAACGCAGGTGGTAGGGCACAACCCAAAACTAACATGGTAAGTATGGTATTATTTAAATTAAAAATCAAGCCTAGTATTAAAAATATCCCTGGCATGAAAAACAACTTAAAAAAAACATTGTAGGCAATCTCTTTATTAAATTCAAATTGATATGCAGCAAGGGTAAGTCCAGCTGCAAAAACAGCCACACTTGAGTTTGCTTGGGCTAATAAATTAAATGTAGGAGCAACTTGTGTAGGAATTTTAATTCCTATAAGAACCAGCACAACTGCAAGGATGGGAGACCAAACCACAGGTTGCTTTAAGGATGCAATTAAAGCATCTCTACCACTATTCTTGTCCTTATTAGCACTATCTGCTCCAGCGTTTAATAAATATAATCCTAGAGGAAGAGTTACCGCATTAACAACAATTGCAATAATGGCAATCACTAATCCAGTTTCGATACCTGTACCGTAAAGAGGATCTAAAATCGCATAACCCAAGAAGCCTATCGTTGGAGATCCTGCAACTAAAGCACAAACAGCAGCTTGAGCTTTCGAGCGTTTAAAAAACCATTGTAAGGTAAAATAAGAGGTCATAAATAATCCAACAAGCCCCACAAGAGTAATTATACTCAGGGTAGCGTTGTCAAATAACATTTTTCTATCAGCTTTAACTATCGAAATAAACAAAGCTGCTGGTAAGGCGTAATCCAAAACCAACTTATTAAAAACTTGAGATTGGCCTTTTTGAAAGACATTCTTTTTACCGCTAAGATATCCAATTGCCATGACAGCCAAAATGGGTAAAAGATCGTTAAAAAAGCATCTTATTCATAAATTCTTCCATATATGTATATTTTATTTAATAATGATAGAGAAATCAACTTTCAGTAACTAAAACATCTTACTGCAAGGACAATGTCTGTATTTTAATAAAAATGGAATATTACTACCCTTTTACAATTGTCTTATACTCTTGTCGTAAAGAGTCTATAAAAGGTTCATTGATGTTTAAGTGACCAGATACAATAGATTTCGGAGTCAATGCTAACCAATTGTTTAAGGATACATCTTTATACTTAGGTTTGTGAAATACATTTAAGACTCTTACCGGTTCATCTCCAATATTTTCAATATAATGGGATAAAGTCCTTGGTACATAACCAACATCTCCAGCATCGTAATCAAAAGTTCTTGCATTATTAGAAGCATCAAATACTGTCATTCGTGCTTTTCCACTAATATAATATTGAAGCTCATCTGCGTCGGGATGCCAATGAATCTCTCTCATACCTCCTGGTTTTAGATCAATTATAAGAGTAGCTAGATCAGTAGCTTCAAATGTTTCATTATCTATTAATTGTGTAGCTCCACCTTCAAACTCTTTTTTTGCTTCTTTAGATGCTCTAAAAACATATTTGTTGGTAAAATTCACCGCACCAAGCTCTTTACGTACTTGCTCAAGAGGCCCAGGAACAGGTAAACGGAAAATGTACTTTTCACTAGGTGGAATCCCATCAAAAGCAGACTCGGGCACTCCGAAGTTTTTCGCCAAAACTTCCTTTGGTGTATGGGCAAACAGCTCGGTTACTAATAAGGTCTGATTTTCCGAAAAATTTCCATCATTAAATACTAATACAAACTCAGTTCCTTGGTCATCTAATCCTTGAATAGCATGAGGGAAACCAGGGGGTGCATACCAAAGATCACCTTCTTCTAAATCTTCAATCAATACATTTCTTTGATCATCTACCAAGTAAAATCTAACTTTTCCCTTAAGTACGTAAGACCATTCTCCTTCTTTGTGCCAATGCAATTCTCGTATAACTCCTGGAGAAAGACGCATATTTACAATAGCCATCTCTTCCATACATTCCATTTCCCGTTTTGTTATTTGTCGAGCCCAACCACCATCTTCTAAACGGTTATGTGCCATAGCAAATGGAAATTTTAAATTAGGAATATCCCCATGGTCCGTTTCTGGTGGTAATAAAAGGTCGGGATTTAACTTTTCTGCTTCTAAATTACGCGGTCCAATAACCGTTGCTCCATGGGTTCCACGAATAGGTTCTACTTTTTTCATATTATAATTCATTTAAGTTAAATTAATAAATCAATTACTAATTTAAGTAAAAATTAAACATATTAAGTAATTATCTTAATATTATTATAAAATAAACTATATTTCATTTGTTTTAATGAGTTTTTATAAACGTTATTTAATGATAAAATTCATTTATTTCAATCCCAAAAAGTCAGCAGTAGTACCATTTTAAAAGACAAAATGCTTTTTTATTTAATAACAATAAGCAGGATAAATAAAGGGAAATTCAGCATGGTAATTTCTCACTTGTTTTTCTTTTTTTCTTTTTTTTACAAATCAGTCTTATAAGATTCCGATCTAAACACTCTTTGTTTTAACTAAATCCATCTAGTGCTTTGCTTTACTAAATACAAGCACAGATTTTAATAAAAAGTCAAACTTTGGTGATAAATACAAACTACTTATAATTTTATATAAACTAGACAAATCAATAAATAACCAAACAGGCTCTAAAAATAATAAGCCAACAAGGCATAAACTTTGATAAAAAGAATTTTTTTATATTTTTCACATAACAAAAAAAGCCTCAAAAAGTGTCTTACTTTTTGAGGCTTTTCTGCGTATTATGCGCTTTTTTATATATCAAGTTTTTATTACAAAGTAATGTTATCTCTTATTAATTAATAACCTAACCATTTATAAAGCTCTTTCCAAGATGGTTTCTTTCCATACATTAAAATACCAATACGGTAAATCTTTGCACTTAACCAAACCACAAGTAAAAACGTTCCAAACAATAGTACCAAAGAGACAATTACCTGCCAAACTGGAACACCAAAAGGAATACGCATTAACATCACTATAGGAGAGGTAAATGGTATCATAGAAAAAATAGTTGCCACACTACCATGAGGGTCGTTCATTACGGTAAAAAAACCAATATAAACCCCAAGCATCAAAGGTAACAAGATTGGCAATAAAAACTGTTGTGAATCAGTTTCGTTATCCACCGCAGCTCCAATAGCGGCGTATAAAGAACTATAAAGGAAATACCCGCCAATGAAATATAGAATAAAATAAAAAGTTAATGAGAAAAGTGGTAAAGACAATATCTCACTAATATAACCTTGCAATTCGGCTGTTTGTGAAACATCTAATCCACTGTTTAATTCTTGCAAATCAGGCATTGGTACATTTGGGCTTAATTCCACACCAAAGACCATACTTGCAATAACCATAAAAACAACACCTAACACACCCCATATTAAAAACTGTAAAACACCTGCTAATGAGGTTCCGATAATCTTGCCCATCATAAGTTGAAACGGCTTTACAGAGGATATTATAATTTCAATTATTCGATTGGTCTTCTCCTCAATAACAGATCTCATTACCATATTGCCATAAATGATTATAAACATCATTATAAAATAGCCAAATAACCCTCCTAAAACAACTTTTATTTCATTTAAACCCTTTATGGTTTGTTCTCCAGAGGTTTTCTCTAGCTTTAAGTTTACATTGGCCTGGGCAGCATCAATTATAGCTATATCCATGCCTGTATTCTCCAAGTTTATATGAGTTAACTTATTGTTCACTAAAAGTTCTACTTTGCTTATAAAGCTAAGGCTAGGACTTTCATTGGAGATATAAGTGATACTATTTTCATACTCCTGTGGCGTCTGATTATTGGGAAAATAAAGCAATCCATAATAAAGCTCTTGTTGCACATTGTCCTTTAAGATAGCTAAATCAACACTAGAGACATCACTATAATTATATTCGGAATTATTTTCAAATTCCTGTATGAAAATTCCACTAGGATCATAAACTGCTATTTGCTTTACATCTGCTTTCATTGTGCTTAAATAAGCAATTAATCCAGTTAGTAAAATAAAAAAAACAGGACCCAAAAAAGTCATCACTATAAAAGATTTATTGCGCACCTTGGCCACAAATTCTCTTTTGATTATTAAAGATAAAACACTCATATTATTTACTTACACTTTGGATAAAAATATCATTAACCGTTGGTAACTTCTCTTGAAAGTGAGTTACTTGCCCAAACAAAATTAATAACTGTAATAATTCATTAGGCAATTTATCACCTAAATCTATTTCTAACTGCAACTCTTGATTTAAAGACTTAAAGCTTGTTGTGGTTAACTTATATACTTGACTAATTGCTAACATTAATTTCTGGACATCGTCGGTTATAACACCTACTTGATACAAATTGGTACGAAATTGCTTTTTCACATCCAATAACTTTCCCTCAATAAGCTTATGACTATTGTTTATCAAGGCAATATCATCACACATCTCCTCTACACTTTCCATACGGTGTGTAGAGAATATAATAGTGGTACCTTTTTTCTTTAATTCAATGATTTCATCTTTAATAATATTAGCGTTCACTGGATCAAAACCTGAAAAAGGCTCATCTAAAATTAAAAGTTTCGGATCGTGTAATACCGTTACCACAAATTGAATTTTCTGAGCCATCCCTTTGGATAACTCTGAAATTTTTTTATCCCACCAATGACCAATCTCCAAACGATCAAACCAATAAGTCAACTGCTCTTTGGCTCTTGCTTTACTCATCCCTTTTAACTGAGCTAAATACATGGCCTGTTCACCAACTTTCATGCTTTTGTACAAACCTCTTTCCTCAGGCATATAACCAATATCCACAATATGATGCGCACTTAAAGGTTTTGAGTCTAGTAGTATTTGACCACTATCGGGGTAAGTAATTTGATTTATAATTCGTATTAAAGAAGTCTTCCCTGCTCCATTTGGTCCAAGTAGCCCATAAATACTCCCTTTGGGTACAGTCAAAGAAACATGGTTCAAAGCTGTTTTATCGGAATACTTCTTGACAACATCTTTTACTTCTAATATAGGTTGCATAAGTTATAAAATATAGATTTCAAGTATGAAATTGTTTAATAATTCCAAAAGTAGGATATTTTTTTGCCTTTAGCAATAGGCATAAAAAAACCCAACCTTATTAAAAATAAGGTTGGGAAAAATTGCTATGAAAAAGAAAATCCACTGTTTAATAAGTGTTGGTCAAAAGTATGACTATTTTTCCAATTAAGAAAACATTTCTTTTACTTTTTCAAAAAAAGATTTGTCACTTTTTGTCGGAGCAGGTTTGAAGTTAGAATCTTCTAAATTCTTTTCGAAAAATTCTTTTTGTTCTTTACTTAACTTCTTAGGTGTCCATACATTAACGTGTACTAATAAATCTCCTGTTCCATATCCATTTAAACTCGGTATTCCCTTACCTTTTAGTCGTAAAATCTTACCGGATTGAATTCCTTCCTCTAGTTTAATGCGTACTTTTCCTGTTACAGTTTCTATCTCTTTTGATCCTCCAAGAGCCGCTTCGGCAAAACTAATATAAAGATCTAAGTGAATATTATCTCCTTCACGTTTTAAAGTATTGTGGTCTAATTCTTCAATAACTACAAGTAAATCTCCAGCAACGCTATCCTTACCAGGAGCTTCATTTCCTTTACCACTTACTTTTAATTGCATGCCATCGGCTACTCCTGCTGGAATTTTGATTGATACGGTTTCCTCTTGTGTAACCATACCTTCTTTATCCGAACCTGCTGGTTTGTGATCTATTACTTGACCACTTCCACCACATGTGGAACAAGCCACCGAGGTTTGCATTCTTCCAAGCATTGTATCCATTACCTTTACAACCTGTCCTGTACCATTACATGTTGGACAAGTTTTATAGGTAACTCCTTTTGCTTGAACTTTACGTTTTACTTTAATTTTCTTTTCAACTCCTGTTGCAATATCCTCTAGGCTTAATTTTACTTTGATTCGAAGACTAGTTCCTTTCACGCGTCTAGCCCCTTGTGAACGGCCTGAACCAAATCCACCGAATCCGCCAAAACCACCTCCACCAAAAATATCTCCAAATTGACTAAAGATATCTTCCATGTTCATTCCTTGGCCGCCGAATCCACCGAATCCACCGCCTCCAAATCCACCACTACCATCAAAAGCAGCGTGTCCATATTGGTCGTATTTTGCCTTTTTATCTGGGTCGCTTAAAACCTCATAAGCCTCAGCTGCTTCTTTAAATTTATCTTCCGCAACTTTATCTCCTGGGTTTTTATCTGGGTGAAATTCTATTGCTTTTTTACGATATGCTTTTTTTATAGCTCCCGCATCTGCACTTTTATCTACCCCTAGTATTTCGTAATAATCTTTTTTCATCTTTACGTGTTGTATTTCTTAAAAATTATTGTCCAATTACTACTTTAGGGAAACGAATAATCTTATCACCTAATTTGTATCCTTTTTCAATCACATCTACTACCTTTCCTTTTAACTCGTCTCCTGCTGGAATTTGAGTAACTGCCTCGGCAAGATCTACATCAAAAGCATCCCCTGATTTAATCTCTACTTGTTCTAATCCTTTGGACTCTAGTGTGTCTTTTAATTTATTTGAAATTAATTTCACCCCTGTTAAATGCTCACTCTCACCTGCTTTTTCTAATTCAACAATTGCACGGTCAAAATCATCTAACACAGGAAGTAAGCTTTGAAGAACATCCTGTCCAGCAGTTTTAAATAACTCGATACGCTCTTTTGAAGTTCTTCTTTTAAAGTTTTCGAACTCTGCAAACAAACGCAAATATCTATCTTTCTCCTCTGCCAATTTAGCATTAAGTTCTTGCTCAAGAGTAACTTCACTATCTTGTTCTTGCTCATTAGTTACTTGTTCTTGCTCATTAGTTACTTGATCTTGTTGTTCAAGATTCTCTTGCCCATTAGTTTCTACTGCTTGTTCCTGCTTATTTATATCTTTTTTCGTACTCATATCTTTAGAAAAATTATTTTACATTTTTTATTTCATTTTCTAATAGCAAATCCTTTGCCAAGCTAATCTAGCTGTCATAATGACACAAAAAAAAGACACCTTTAATAAAAGTGTCATATTTTTTTTATATTAAAAAAAGCTTCAGTGGTAGAGCTGCTCTAATGCTCCTTTTAGATCTGAAAACTTGAATTTATATCCTTTATTTTGAATTTTCTGGCAACTTACTCTTTGTCCATTTAAAACTAAAACGGCTTTTTGCCCTATTGCTAATTTAATAACCCACCCCGGTATACTAAAAGGCCAAATAGGTCTTGCTAGAACCTTACCAAGAGTAATTGTAAATTCCTTATTTGTCATAGGATGTGGAGATACGGCATTAAATATCCCGGTGTAACTGTTTTGTAAAATATAATTAAAAACACCTACTAAATCTTGTATATGGATCCATGAATAGTATTGCTTTCCACTTCCCAATGGTGTACCTAAATAAGCCTTTATTGGAATGATCATCTGCTTTAAAGCTCCTGTATCCCTTTGTAAAACCATGCCAATTCGCACCAAAGACAGTTTCTTACCTATTAATTCAAAATTTTTGTTTTGCTTTTCCCACTTCTGCACCACATCAGCCAAAAAATCGTTCCCTACTTGATAATCTTGTTCATCTTGCCAATTTGTTGAGTCACTATAAATGCCAACTGCCGAGGCGCAAATCACATGTTGCACCTGGTTGGGATACTGCACTAACTTGTCTTGCAAAAAACAACTGGAAAGTATTCTAGAATTTAATATCTCTTGTTTGCCGGCCTTAGACCAAGAACCAGCAATACTACTTCCGGCTAAATGAATAATAACATCTACCTTATCAAAAGCTTTGTAATCAATCTGGGCTTTTTCTGGATTCCAATAAAACCCTTTAGCCTGTAGAAAAACACCACTGGTTTTATTTTTATTGGTCGTTAGGTAATTAACCGAATAATCTTGATCCAATAATGATTGAACCACCTGTTTGCCAATACTACCTGTGGCTCCAGTTACAAGTATTTTCATATTTACTTACTTTTTAGCTTTATGGTCCACTCAAAATTCATCACACTTACCTGCTCCCCCATTTGATTACGCCCTATGCTTTGCATCCAAAGGGTAACTCCTTGTTTGGTTTCAATGGCCTGCGAAATGGCCTGGTCGACTTTAATTCCATCATTACACTGAAAAAAAATCCTCCCTGTTGCTTTTTTTGTAAAACTACTATTATTGGAAGCTACTAACATAGATATTTTATGTCCACTTTCCTGAATTTTCTGCATCATCAACACACCAGTGGACAGTTCCCCAGCCATAGCCTGAACCGCAAAATACATCGATTTAAATGGATTTTGATTAGCCCAAGAATGCTTAACACTAGTTACTGCAATCTCCTTAGAGATTTGTGTTAGACGAACCCCGCTCCAATACGCAGCAGGAAGTTTAAAGAATAAAAACTTATTAACATTGGATACTGTAAAATTCATAATACGGCGTATTTTTTTTAAATATACAAAAAATATTTTTGTATTTAAAGACTCTTTGAAAAGTTAAATATTTCTTAAATATCAGTACTATGCGATACAAAGTACCTTCCTTTAGACATATATTTGTATAACATTTTACAAAGCAGAACTTATGAATATAGAAAACACAAAAGCCCAAATGAGAAAAGGCATTTTAGAGTTTTGCATTCTATCTATTTTACAAACTAGAGATTGCTATACCTCTGAAATACTTGATGAGTTAAAAAGCGTAAAATTAGTTGTTGTTGAAGGAACCGTATACCCTTTATTAACAAGACTTAAAAACGATGATTACCTATCCTATAGATGGGAGGAGTCCGTCTCTGGACCCCCAAGAAAATACTATAAATTAACGCCAAAGGGAGAACTGTTTTTACAAGAACTAGCAAAAACTTGGCATGAATTATCTAATGCTGTACAGGCTATAACAAATAAAAATCAAACCCATGAATAAGACGCTAACTGTAAACATTGCCGGAAGTGTTTTTCATATAGACGAAAACGCTTTTGTTAAATTAGACCATTATTTAAAGACCATTAAAAAGTCTTTCTCAATAGAGGAACAAGATGAGATTATACACGATATAGAAATCCGAGTTTCTGAATTATTTTTAGAAAAATTAACCCCGAGCAAACAAAACATAAATCTACAAGATGTCGATCAGGTTATTTCCATTTTAGGAGCTCCAGAGGACTATATAATTGAACAAGATTCAACTAGTGAATCCTTTACCTACTATCCTAAATCAAAAAAATTGTTTAGAGATACACAAAACGGAATACTTGGTGGAGTTTTAGCAGGTCTGGGACATTATTTTAAAATCGATCCGGTGTGGCTACGTATTATTTTTGCTGTTTTAGTATTGTTCTTTGGAACTGGTGTACTGCTATATCTTATACTATGGATTGTAATTCCTGCAGCTAAAACAACTTCCCAGATTCTACAAATGCAAGGAGAGCCCATAACGGTTGAAACTATTCAAAAAAAAGTAAAGCAAAACATTGATGTAATTCAAGATAAATTTCAACAAGTAGACTATAACAAGTACAAAAATAAAGCACAAGTAGCAGGTCGAGAATCCGGAAAATTAATTAGCCGCATTTTGGGGATTATTTTTCTTGTAATTAGCTCGATAGTTATCCTTTTTAATGTCGTTTCGTTTTTTATCCTTTGGATAAATAAAGGGGTAATTACAAACTTCTTCGCTCCGGTTGATATTTCGTTTTTAAATGATTTCCCCCTATACTATAACAAAATATTTTTTAATGCTCTTTTACTAGTAACCCTTCCATTTGTTGGTCTGTTTATTATTGGACTTCGTATGGTTTATACCAATTTAAAATACATTTTACTTAGCTTAGTAATTTTATTTGTAATCTGGGTGGCTAGTATTTTCTACTTTACTGCCATAGTTTTAGATTTAGAAAAATTATCGGATAAACACTGGGATTTTATAATAAATCAACGCCACATTATACAGGTAAATCACAATAGCTCGTATAGTAAACCGTTGTTTACATACCCAAAAAACAATACAGTAAATAAGTCATTATCAACCAGTGAAGCTGTTGAGCTTACGGTGGTATTACCCGAATATTTTGAACAAAAAAACACCACACTGGGTAATCCTGATAAAAAATTTATTTTTGAAAGTCAACCACAAAACATGCAATTTCAAATATCTCCAACTTTTTCCAATGAGATATATGTTCAGGCTAAGCTAATAAACAAAAAAGACAACTCGGTAAACACAAACGTAGATACAGATTTACTGGATTTAATGGTATTGGATAACCAAATTATCATCCCGGGGGATTTTTCTGAAAAACTTACCAAAGAATTCGATGATAAAACCCATCAATTAACCTATACGATTTACCTACCACAGGCAAAAAGTATTTTAATGACAAAACCTCTACAAGAGTTATTAAATGACATAAATCTTCAAATAGGTAAAAAATATAGCATAAATAGCCAAAGAGAATTAATTTGTTTGGATTGTAACTAATTCTTACGATAAAATAAATCTTGAAAACAACTTTACAGGCTATTTAAAAAATACATTTTTTTAAAATAAATACCCAAGTCAAACAGGTAATCTATAACAGTAATACTTTATAGTTTACCTGTTTTTTTATTGTACTTATGGAGTAAGAAATCAACGTTTTTCCAACTCTAAAAAGGCTCCACTACACAAAGTAAAAACCAATATGTCCGTATAAAAAAAGATAACTACACTGCTAAAAACAGTACTTAGCAAACCCTGTGTAGCGTCCTTTACTATTTAAAAAAAAAAAAAACGGACTTTAGTTATTAGTCCATTTTTTGTTTTTGACTATTACATTCACATTATAACAAAAAGCAAACAGCATGTTTTAAACATAAAAAACAAACAAAATCTTAGGGTTGTTTAACTCGAAATAATATAGTCAAAAAAAAAAACGCTTACCAAGAAACTTTTACTTTCTTAATAAGCGTTATGTTTTTTGCCTCTTTAAATAAGGCATCCCCTAAAGGGTGCTATATAATAGAGGGTATTTTAATCAAACTTTTTTAATGTGAACCCGCTTCATTTTGAGCATCTCTTATCATTTGCTCGTTTGCTCTAATTGCAAATTCAACACGTCTGTTTTTTGCTCTTCCTGCCTCGGTATCGTTTGAAGCAATTGGGTCTGCGATTCCTAAACCATCTGTTGAGATTCGGTTAGCGGCAATTCCCTTTTGTACAAGGTATTGCTTTACCGAGGCTGCTCTTTGTTTTGATAAACTAAGATTATATTCTTCTCTTCCTGTATTATCCGTATAGCCAAAAATACTAATATAAGTATCTGGTTCTTGTTTAAAAACAGTTACCAACTTATCTAAGTTTGCCTTTGCTTTATCGGTTAAAGTAGCTTTATTTAAGTCAAAATTCACTGAGTTCTCTCCTAAAACTAATTTAATTCCCTCGCCAACTCTTTCTACTTGAGCTCCTGGTAAAGTTTGCTCAATAGCTCTGGCTTGTTTATCCATTTTATTACCTATTACACCCCCGGCAGCACCTCCAATTACTCCACCTAAAACAGCTCCCAAGGCACCATTACCACCTTTTCCAAGGTTATTGCCTAAAATTCCACCAATCACAGCACCTCCCGCAACCCCTATGGCAGCACCTCTTTGCGTTTTATTAGTATTTTTAATAGATTCACAACTCGTAAAACTAACTGAAGCCGCTAAAAGACTTGCAGTTACAAATATGGTTCCTAACTTTTTCATGTTATTCAATTTTTAATTCTCTTTATTAGTTTCTTACAAAGTGATAAACTACATCATAACTCTGTCCCGAGGCGTAGAATTTATCTACCAAATCAAAACTATTAGCATTTTGATTCTCAACCTGTAAAGAGTAACCTACAGTGACTCTTTTTGCTTTCTCACCTTGATCTACAAACTTAAACTCAAATAAGCCATTTGGATCAATTGTCCATTTAAAATTACTCTCAAAACTAGGACAAGATCCTCCTTTTGTTAAAGCCATCGATCCGGTATTGTTATTGGAAACAAATTGCCACTGACTTCCTTCAAAACAAGAAGCATCTGCAATATTAAAGGAGTTTACCTTTACAAATTCGCCTCCAATATGGCTAACTTTAGTTAAGGTCCAGCTACCTTTAAGTCCAACTTGACTCTTAGTATCCATAGTAGGCTTACACGAAACAATAAACAATGCAATTGCACTTAAATAAACAAACTTTTTCATATCATTATTTTTTTTATGTAATTTTTTCCGATTCTAGTCTGTACAAAGTACCTATATGTGTCAAAATGTCAGCTTTTTAAGATTCGGCACTTTTTTTGACTTTCTGTGGTTGTAAAAATACAAAATTAATCGTCAAATAAATAAAATCATTCTTATGACATCTGGAAAAATTAACGTTACAGTGGAAAATATATTTCCACTTATTAAAAAGTTCTTATATAGTGATCATGAAATCTTTCTAAGAGAGTTAATTTCTAATGCTACGGATGCGACTTTGAAATTAAAACACTTAACAAGCATTGGAGAGGCCAATACAGAGTATGGTGATCCGATGATTGAGGTTAAGATCGATAAAGAAAACAAAACTTTAACCATTCAAGATCAAGGCCTTGGAATGACTAAAGAAGAGGTTGAAAAATATATCAATCAAGTAGCCTTCTCTGGAGCTGAAGAATTCTTAGAAAAATATAAAGATAGCGCAAAAGATACAGGTATTATTGGTCACTTTGGACTTGGATTTTACTCCGCTTTTATGGTAGCTGATAAAGTAGAAATCTTCACAAAGTCTTATAAAGATGAGCCGGCTGCTCATTGGACTTGTGATGGTAGTCCTGAGTACACGCTAGTGGAATGCGACAAGCAAGACCGTGGAACGGAGATTGTTCTGCATATTGCACCAGATTCTCTTGAATTTTTAGAAGAATCTAAAATACAAGAGTTGCTTGTAAAATACAACAAATTTATGCCTGTGCCAATTAAATTTGGTACCCGTACCGAGAAACAAGACGATACAGAGATACAGGTAGATAACATCATTAATAACCCTAGCCCTGCATGGACTAAACAACCATCAGAGTTAAGCGAACAAGACTATAAAGATTTTTATAGAGAGTTATATCCAACTCAATTTGAAGACCCTTTATTCCATATTCATCTAAATGTGGATTATCCATTTAACTTAACTGGAATATTATACTTCCCTAAGTTAACGGCCGATATGCAAATGCAAAAGGATAAGATTCAATTATACCAAAACCAAGTATTTGTAACGGATAATGTAGAGGGAATTGTACCGGATTTCTTAACTATGTTAAAAGGGGTGATTGACTCACCAGATATTCCTTTAAACGTATCTAGATCTTATTTACAGGCCGATGGAAATGTGAAAAAAATATCGAGTTACATCACTCGTAAAGTTGCCGATAAATTAAAATCACTTTTCAACGAAAACAGAGAAGATTTCCAAGAGAAATGGAACGATATTAAAGTAGTTTTAGAATATGGTGCTTTATCGGAAGACAAGTTCTATGACAAGGCTAAAGCTTTTATGCTTTACCCTACTGTAGATGGTAAATTCTATACATTAGATGAGTTAAAGGAAGCTACAAAGGAAAACCAAACAGACAAAGATGGCAATCTTGTGATTCTTTACGCATCCAATAAAGATGCGCAACATAGTTACATCGCCGCAGCCCAAGACAAGGGGTACCAAGTGTTACTGTTAGATTCTCCTATTGTTTCTCACTTGATTCAAAAGTTAGAAAGCGATAATGAAAAATTAACTTTCACTCGTGTGGACTCAGATCATATTAGTAACTTAATTAAAAAAGAAGATTCTGAGATTTCAAAACTATCTGAGGAAGAGCAAAAAACATTACAAACAATCATTGAAACGGTGGTTCCTAAACAACAATATACTGTTAAATTAGAATCCCTAGATAGCCAAGATGAGCCTATTATTATCACACAGCCAGAGTTCATGCGTCGTATGAAAGAAATGAGCCAAAGTGGTGGTGGTGGTATGTTTGGAATGGGTAATTTCCCGGAGATGTACAACATTACTGTAAATACAAATTCAGATTTAGCAGCTGCTATTATCAATAATACAGATGAGCAAAGCAAAGAGGCACAAGTACGTCAAGCCATAGACTTGGCCAAACTTGCACAAGGTTTGCTAAAAGGAGAAGAACTAACTGCTTTTGTTAAAAGGAATTTTAATAATTTAAAATAAACTTTCTTATTTTTTTATCTTTAATGGCCTGCAATTTTAAATTGTAGGCCTTTTTTTATGCTGCAAAAACTTGTACCTTTCACAAAGACAATCCAACTATAAAATCATAAGGTATCAGACATTTGTCCTTCTTTAAAGACTTTTTCAAACGTAATTTTGCAACCAAATATTTCAGACATATATGAATCAACAAAGTACATTAAAAGGAGTATTCTTAGTAGCCCTTGGTGCCTCAAGCTTTGGAATGCTAGGCTCGTTTGTTAAACTAGCCTATAAAAGTGGATATACCACTGCCGAGGTAACTCTAAGTCAGGTTCTTCTTGGTTTATTAGGAGTTTTTATTTTATCCTTGCTATCTAAAAAAAATAACAATCAGATAAAACCTACTAAAAAAAATATACGCAATTTAATTCTAGCGGGTACCTCCATGGGCTTTACCTCTGTTTTATATTACTTATCTGTTAGTTATATTGACGCATCGATTGCCGTGGTATTACTGATGCAAAGTGTATGGATTGGAGTGGTTATGGAAAGTATTTTAACCAAGAGGTTTCCAAGTCTAACTAAGATAATAGCGGTTATAATGATTTTATTTGGAACTCTTTTAGCAACGAACGTTTTAAAAAGCGAGATCTCTTTGGATTTTAAAGGAGTTTTATTTGGTTTTATGGCAGCTTTTTCTTTTGCAACTACCATGCTAAGCTCTAATCTAATTGCCAATGAATTACCAGCCATTAAACGAAGCTTTTTTATGTTATGTGGAGCTACAATTATTGTATCTATTTTTGCCTTTTTCACACAATTAGGACCAAATAACTTCGTGTTTTTCAAGAACTTATATTTAGAATTTTCTAGTAACACCACAGGGATTCATAACTTTAATTGGAATATTTTTTATTCTTGGGGATTACTACTTGCTTTATTTGGAACTATCCTACCCCCTATTTTCTTAAACATGGGCTTTCCTCACACTGGAGTGGGACTAGGTAGTATAATTTCCTCTTTGGAGCTTCCTGTATCGGTAACAGTAGCTTTTTTTGTTTTACATGAGAATGTAATTTTTTTACAATGGCTGGGAATATTCCTAATTTTAGCTGCAATTTTTCTAATGAACAGTAGTTTAATTTTTAAAGGCCAAAAAAAACAACTTATGTAAAATAATATCATTTTTTTTTTATAAATTTTCAATTCGACATATTACTTTATTTTTCTAATATTAAAGCTCCTTTTTTTGGGAGCTTTTTTTATTCTTTTTTAGCTCAATCAAGTCAATTACCCATCTCTATCTCCCTGTTATCGGGGATTTGCACTTAATAAAATACTAATTTTTAATTTTATAACAATGTTTTATAATACTTTCGCTGTACTAATAAATTATCAAATGCGAAAAATATTATTCCCCTTATTATTACTTGGAGCTGGATCCTATGCCCAGGTGGTTAAAGACACCATATATGTCAATGAATATCAAGTGGCAACATCTAAAGAAAATGCTAGTTCTTATTTTGTGTATAATGGACAAAAAAATCAATTAACTAATATTGAGAATTTTGATATTAATGACAATCAACTTATTTTAAAAGGTAAAGGAATTGTTGATTCTCAAAAAGATATTACATGGAATGGTCTTGTTGAATTGTATAACAAACAAAATCAAATCATTTTAATCTATGATTTTGATTCAACAGGTACTATTATTAAAGTAGAGTCTTTTGACACGCAAACTGGTGATAAATACACTGCTAATTACCAAGACGGACAAATCAAAGATGGCCAAGTATTACAAGAAGCCGATGGTGTTTTAAGCCTAATGCAAATTCAGGACTTTCAAACTAAATCGTTGAGTTATATCAATAAAGAGAACAAAAAAAACAGAGCTGATTATATCTATAACAATGACCTGGTTGAACAGTCCTTGTATTTTGATAATAACGGAAAACAAATCTACAATTGTATCTATTCGGAGTACAGCCCATTTGATGGACAAGAGTTTAGTTTATTCCATCAGAGTCTAGATGTTTTCAGTGTTTCTCATTACAAACAAGGAGAACTTATTGAGTCCCAAACCTTTTTCAAAAATGGAAAATTACAATCAAAGGCCGTAATAGAAAAAGATTTAATTACAACCACTTATTGGAATAATAAAGGAGACATTATTGGTAGTATCATCACTAAAGATGATATGTACAGCGATGGTACCTTAGTTTATTTTGGTAATGAAGAACAAAGTGATTATGTCTCGACAATCTACAACTACAAAAATGGTGAGATTACCTCCTATAGTGTATTTTACACCACACCGGAACATCAGAACACCATCCGTGAAACAGTAGTTTACAATCCCGAGAATTATCCTAATATTTCATATAATGACTACTTTGATACCAATGGAAAAAAAATATCCACTGTTATCTATCAAGATGGCATACCTTATAATGGTACAGCCTATGATATAGATCAAACTAGTGTTTATAAAGATGGAATAGTTACACAAAGAACTACCTATTACCCAGGAACCTCCATTGTTTTTGAAAAAATGAGAGACAACAAAAGTACTTTTTACAACTTCAAAAATAAACCTATTGGCCAAATGCAATATCATGTTGGTTATTATGGAGAATTAGTACCTTACCAAGGAGAAATTTTCACAAGATATGACAACGCTTTCTATGATTTACATAAGTATGATAAAGGTGAGGTTGTTTACTCGGCAAACTTTCTTTATAACACAGACCCAAACCAAGAACCCCAAATAAGTAAAGAAACCTTCTTTAACCCATATTCTCAAGGTATGTCTAAAGAGATTTATTATTATGATAATGGCAATAAAAGAGAAGAGATTAGCTATAAGGAAGGTTCTTATTATCCAGAACCTGGTTTATCCATTTATTATAATAAAGATAAGAAAAACCAAGTTATTGCGAAATTTGATCATCTTGCCAATCACGGTACACTTTTAGAGTTTAATAGTAACAATATTATTATCTCTGAATCTAATTACACACAAGGTGAAATTACACACAAAAAAACCTATGCTAGAAGTTCACAAGCATACTTTGATCAAGAGGAATCACAAGATGATTATTACCTATCTAGCGAGATTGACTACAGTAAAAAAGCCATTTACTATGATAAAGATAATCAAGTAATTTCAGAGGTTATCTACAAAGATCAAATGCCGTTCCAAGGTACAGAAATAGTGGCCGATAGTTATTCTACGACCTATACTCCATACCAAAATGGACAAAAACATGGACAACAATCTACTTATTACTCTTTTGACCTACAAAACCCATTCTCTGTGGTATTGTATCAAAATGACTTAATTATTAAAGATCAAGTTTATTCAGACTCTGTCCTAACCCAAGAAACTAATTATAAAGATGGTGTAAAACACGGTTTATTTGTTCAGTTTGACTACTCTGGTAATAAAACAAGTGAGTTAGAATACATAAATGGTAAGCCATACAGTGGATATTTACACAATGATTTTTATTCGGTTTATACTATTGCTAAATATAGTAATGGCGTAATACAAGAAAAAGAGTTCTACAATTCGGATAATAACCAACTTGTGTCTATACAACGATACGATTCGCAGAACATTTACCATAAAGAAATTTTTGATCAAGACAACAAATTGATTTTTCAATATAGTGTAAAAGACGATTATTTAAATGGCGATTATAAGTACTATGAGAATGGAAAAGTAAAACAAGCTGCTAAATTTAAAAACGGACAACTTGAGCAAGGACAAGTATGGGTTGTGGATATCTCTAAATTAGATACCTATAGTTATTATGAGTCAGAGCAAGACCAAGATGTATATTATATTTTAAATAAAAATAAAAGTACGCTAAAACTACAAGTAGTAAACCAAGAAGATCAACAAGTGGTTATGGATATGCAAGTGAAAATTAAAAAAGATAACAATCAACTAAATCCATTACTTGCTCGCTTATACTCACCAAAGGACCTTTATCCAAGTAATGACTTAAATCAAGACTATTATCAAGATTCGGTACTTAACATAGACCATGAGCTTGAGCAAGCCGCTGACTTTGCCAGCGCTGCTACAGCAACTGCAACAAGTCTATAGGTTATAAAAGCGCAGTTAAATACATAATGAAAAAACCCCAATAAGAACAAGTAGCTCCTTATTGGGGTTTTTTAATTTATTTTGTATATAAACCCTTAACTATTTTATTAACCTGTTTTACTAGTTGGTTAAGAAATCAAAGGACACAACCTCATAGCCAAACCTGCAGATGGCTAAAAACATGATAAATAAAAATACATATCTTACCCAAGCCTGACCTTTTAATATAGCCAATTTAGCCCCAAAATAGCCTCCTACTCCATTACATATAGCCATTGGTAAGGCAATTGACCAAATTATTTTTCCTTGTAATAAAAAAAGACAAATACTTCCAAAATTAGTAGACAGATTAATCATCTTAGCATAAGCTGAGGCTTTAAAAAAATCAAACCCTACTAAAAACACAAACCCCATAATAAAAAACGTACCTGTTGCTGGTCCTATAAATCCATCGTAAAATCCAACAATTACACTTATAATAATTCCATAGAACCATTGTCTTTGTTGGGATAAACTAATTAAGGTTTTTCGAGCAAAATCTTTGCGCATATAGGTAAACCCCCATAATAAAAGCAAAATGATTAACAATAAAGGTTTAATAAAATCATTATTAACTTGCGTTAAAACATACGATCCTAAAAAAGCGCTACTAAAAGATATAATAGCCAACACCCCAAAATATAACCAATTAATTTTAGTAGTCTTTAAATACTGACCAACAGCCATAGCCGTACCACTAAAGGCTGGTATTTTTAAAGTTCCAATAATAGTAGCCACTGGGTAAGAAGGTAAAATTGCTAAAGATAAAGGAGTTTGTATAAGACCTCCCCCACCTGCTATAGCATCAACTAAACCTGCGCAAAACGCAACGATGCACAAGTACATCAAAATATCAAATTCCATAAAGTTCGAAAAAAACAACGCAAAGGTAAACAAACCTAGCATTCACTGGTGGAGATAAATCCAGATTATTTAACCTTTTTAGAGTCTTAATCAAGAAATAACATCTATGTAAATTTTACTTACTGACAAGCTAAAAATATAATTACTTGAATTTTATCTTAATTTTATTTACTTTAGATACAACAAGATTAAAAAACATGTCAACAAATCATAAACTCCCCATACTTTGCCCTAGCTGTAAAAATAGTTTACAGGTAACCGAACTTAGTTGCCAGAACTGCCATACGCAAGTAAAAGGGAAATATGCCTTACCTCTTTTTTTAAAACTCCCTGAAGAGGATCAAAATTTTTTAATGGACTTTTTCTTACACAGTGGAAGTCTAAAACAAATGGCCAAACAAATGAACATTAGCTATCCAACGGTTAGAAATAAACTAGATGATTTAATTAATCAAATTAATTCTTTAAAATAAATCACAACAAAAAACTATAAATAATTAAATATGATAAAGTTATTACTTAATCCATTTAAACATGTACAAACAAATAAGTTACTTATTTTTGGAATACTCTTTGGTATTTTAAGCTGTATAATTCAATTGTTTACCCACTTTAGAATGATTTCGATTTTAAAAATCATTCCTTTAAAAAGTCAACCCAATATATCTGTAGTTTTTTTGGATTATATAATCTCCACTTTAGTTTTAACAGTGGGCCTTTTTTTCTATGGGAAGCTTATTTATAGGCCTACTAGGTTTGTCGATATACTAAATACAGTACTTATAGCTAGAATTGTGTTTATCTTTTCTTTTCTAATTGATATAGGTGGATGGTTCTCTAACTATACCTTTGCCTTAGTTGAAAACATCAACAACCCAAATTTTTTTAGTCAACAAAGTCAAAATTTAATCCTATACTCATTGGTGTGCTTTGGATTACTACTTCTAATTATATTATTTTTCTATTATATTTTTAAAGGTTTTGCTTTAGCCGTTAACACAAAAAAGATAAGTTATATGATTGGCGTATTCTTTTTAATAATCACCTTAGATAGTATTACCCGTTTTATAACCACCCTTTATGCAGCAAAGAATATATTTTAACGTTTTATATCAACTAAGTTTTACTATGTTAGACCTATGGTCAATTTCCTAATTTAAAGAGTATAATAATCTTGCAATAGACCACTTTGGCTTCTAGGGCTTAAAAAAACAATAATTTCAAACTCTTAAGATTCCTTATCCCTAGAAATTACTTGTTTTTAATTATACCACTAACAAGCCAGCCTGTTTTATAATTCCCATGGATTTACTATACCAAAAAGGTTCAAAATCTTGTTGGGTAAACTCCTGGAAACTTTCCTTCATTTGTGCATAAGTCTTTGTTTTATTGGGACTTTGTTGTAAATCATCTATAAAATTCTCAAACCATTTGGCTTGTTGTAGGTCCATATCTAAAGCAAAAGATTGCTTTTTTGTATGCAAAACCACATTGGCCATTTGAAAAACTTTCCCTTTTTTCTTTTTCTCAAATTCCTGTAGATAAGGATAGCCGCCAAGCCAACAAACTTTTTGATTAGCCTTATAATTAGGTAGCTCATCGCTTTGTAAAGCATTTTGAATAAAATCAGGATTTACTAAAGTTCTGGGCACTTTAAAATCAAACCACTCGGACAATGGAAAATCCAAGCCTATGTGGTGCATGTAATTAAATAAAGACTTTTTCAATCCAAAGGAAAACTTATCGTGAATCGCTCCGCTTAACTCCTTATGAGGGACATCGTTATTGGCAAAGGTTCCTGGTTGTTCTAGTAAAGACTCTACCTTAAAGCTCTTTGGATCCATTCCAACAGGTGAATGGGCAGTCATAGCAAACTGATGCCAAAAACCACTTTGCATAACCCCTTGACTAAATAATTGCCTTACCATTTCCAAAGAGTCAATGGTCTCTTGGGCTGTTTGGGTTGGAAAGCCATACATTAAATATGCATGGACAAGAATCCCCGCTTGTGTGAAGTTTTTATTCACCCTGGCAACTTGTTCTACAGTAACTCCTTTATCAATTAGTTTTAACAAGCGATCCGAGGCCACTTCCAAGCCCCCAGAAACAGCAATACATCCAGAGGCTTTTAATAAAAGACATAAGTCTTTTGTAAAACTTTTCTCAAACCGAATATTAGTCCACCAACTAACCTTTACTTTTCTATTAAGAATCTCTAAAGCCACTTCTTTCATTAACGCCGGTGGAGCAGCTTCATCCACAAAATGAAAACCAGTTTCACCGGTTTGCTCAATCAAACTAACCATCCGATCAACAATAAGTTTTGCTGCCACAGGTTCGTAAATCTTTATATAATCTAAACTAATATCACAAAAAGTACACTTACCCCAGTAACACCCATGGGCCATGGTTAATTTATTCCATCTCCCATCGCTCCACATACGATGCATCGGGTTTACAATCTCAATGACAGATATATAATCTTTTAAAAATAAGTCACTGTAATCCGGGGTACCAATTTGATTTTGCTTATAATCTTTTTTCAGGGGATTATTTATGTAAATCACCTTGTTGTCTAAAGATAAAAAAGTGCGTTTGAGTTGATCTTGACTAATACTACCTTGTATATATAAAATTAAATTCTCCAAGGGAGCCTCCCCGTCATCTAAAGTTATAAAATCAAAAAATTCAAAAACTCGTGGATCCTTTAAATCGCGTAACTCTGTGTTTGCAAAACCTCCACCCATGGTAATTTTAATCCCTGGATAATTTGCCTTTATATGTTGAGCTAAACGAAAACTACTGTATAAATTACCGGGAAAAGGCACGGAAAATCCAACAATAGTTGGCTGGGTTTTTTCAATAATTTTATCCAATAAAGCAACAGAAACCCTATCAACATAACTCATAGGTTGTTTTAAGGATTCATATAAAGGATCAAAACTATGGGCTGATCGTCCGAGTCTTTCCGCATAGCGACTAAATCCAAAATTAGGATCTACAACTTCTTGGATCAAATCCGACAAATCCTCTAAATACAAGGTAGCTAAATGTTTAGCCTGATCTATTATTCCCATTGAACCAAAAGCCCAATTTAAATCCTCTATTTGATCAAACCTAGAGGCCTGGGGTAAAAAATCTCCCTGAATAATCGCGTGGGCTAGTGTGGGATTTTTGCCCTGAAGAAAATGCATTACCGAATCAATAGATTCAATATAATCCGTTTCAAAAGCTAAAATACGATGTACATTAGCAGATACATGATCTACATTTTGATGAATGTAGTCAAATAAATCTTGTAATCCAGATTTAGAAAAAATACTTAAAATCACCTCTATTCCCAAATCAGACTGATAACTAGATATACCCAAGGTGTTTAAAAAACCCTTGATATAAGCCGTGGCGGGATATGGGGTGTTTAATTGGGTAAAAGGTGGGGTGATAAGAGTAATGGTTGTCTGCACTTTAATTTCGAATTTAAATGCAAAGGTAGTATATTGTAACAGAGAATAAAAAATATTAATACCTCGTTAATGCACTAAGCCAACCAAAGTATATTCTTTAATTTAGCAAAAAAAATATCTTTATGCCTACAGATAATATTACATTTCAAAATTCGGGATACTTCTCAAAACTAATGGTGGATTATTTAAACCAATCTCCTACATTAAAACCGCTATATAATCGCTTTGCAACTATAGAGAATTTTGAGCCGCAAATACAAGAGAAATCTCAAAATTTCCCAAGTCATAACAGACAAGTACTATCAAAAGCATTACAATTGCAATATGCAAATACCAGCACTAGTATACAGACTCAAAAAAACATAGATTTACTAAATCAGTCCAATACTTTTACCATAACAACCGGTCATCAATTAAATCTTTTCACCGGGCCTTTATATTTTTTATATAAAATTATTTCGGTGATTAATCTTACCATAGAATTAAAACAAAAATATCCCCAAAATAATTTTGTCCCTGTTTATTGGATGGCCACCGAGGATCATGACTTTTTAGAAATTAATCACTTTTATTTCCAGGACAAGAAAATTTGCTGGCCTAATGAAAATGCCAGTGGACCAGTGGGAAGATTATCTACCCAAAGTCTTGATCAAGTATTAGAGGTATTCAAACAACATCTACCCTTGGGAGATAATGCTCAACAAATAAAACAGCTTTTTACCCAGACCTACCTAAATCACACAAACCTTGGTCAGGCAACAAGGTTTTTAGCAAATGAGTTATTTGCTGAATATGGACTTGTAATTATAGATGGAGATGATACTAATTTAAAAGAATTATTTGCCCCAACAATGGCTAGCGAACTTTTAAAAAGACAAGCCATCACCCAGGTACAGAAGTCTTTTTCTATTTTAAAGCAATACAATATTCAAGTAAATCCAAGAGAAATAAATCTATTTTATATATTAGATGGACTTAGAGAACGAATTGTTTTCAAAGATGATTTGTATTATATAAACAACACCGATCTTGTGTTTAATGAAAAAGAAATTCTACAACTTTTAAAAACACATCCTGAAAACTTTAGTCCTAATGTGATACTTAGACCCTTATACCAAGAGACAATTCTTCCGAATTTATGCTATATCGGTGGTGGTGGAGAATTAGCCTACTGGCTGGAGTTAAAAGCAGTCTTTGAACTCCATCAAATAACCTTCCCAATATTATTACTTAGAAATTCGGTATTGCTAGTGGATAAAAAACAAGCAAAAAAACTTGATGCTCTAGCATTAAGCTACCAAGATATCTTTAAAAAACAAGATCAATTGATTCTAGAGAAAACCAAGCAATACGCTAAAGTCAATTATGACTTTACAACCCAAAAAAGATTGTTAAGTGAATCCTTCCAAGATTTAGAACAAATTGCCAGTCAAACAGACAAGTCTTTTATAGGTGCTGTACAAGCACAAAAAGCTAAACAAATAAAAGGTTTGGAAAACCTAGAGAAAAGACTCTTAAAAGCAGAGAAAAAAAACAATGCCGATAAACTACAAAGACTTATCTTACTGCAAAATGAATTATTTCCTGGTGGCTCGTTACAAGAGAGAAGTAAAAATTTTTCAAGTTTTTACATCCAATACGGACCAGAATTAATAAAAGCTTTATTTAATAAATTAAAGCCTCTGGATCAAAAATTCGATATTATTGTTCTATAAATTCAAAAAAGATATATGCTGGCATATATCTTTTTTTTTATATATTAGTCTAATATCCAAAAATTTATAGATTATGAGTTTTACCCAAAAAATGCTTAGAGATGGCGCATTGGCCGATAAAGTTATAGTAGTTACCGGTGGAGGAAGTGGACTTGGTAAATCCATGACAAAATATTTTCTAGAATTAGGTGCAAAGGTAGCAATCACCTCTAGAGACTTAGATAAATTACAAAACACTGCAGATCAATTAATGCAACAAACCAATGGAGATTGCTTTGCTGTGGCATGTGATGTAAGACATTATGATCAAGTTGAGGCCATGTTAGAAAAAGTGTTACAAAAATACGGTCAAGTCAACGTTTTATTAAACAACGCGGCAGGTAACTTTATTTCACCCACCGAAAGACTATCCTCCAACGCTTTTGATACCATTATTGATATTGTTTTAAAAGGTACAAAAAACTGTACCCTAGCCTTTGGTAAACACTGGATTGAAACAAAACAAAAAAACAATGTGATTTTAAATATCACCACAACCTACGCCTGGACTGGATCGGGTTACGTGGTTCCCTCGGCAACAGCAAAAGCAGGCGTATTGGCATTAACAAGAAGTTTAGCTGTGGAATGGGCCAAATATGGTATACGATCCAACGCCATAGCTCCTGGGCCGTTCCCTACAAAAGGCGCATGGGATAGACTCTTGCCAGGTGATTTAAAAGATAAATTCGATTTGACAAAAAAAATCCCCCTTAGAAGAGTAGGTGAACACCAAGAATTAGCAAATTTAGCTGCGTATTTGGTATCTGATTTCTCAAGTTATCTCAACGGGGAGGTGGTAACAATAGACGGTGGAGAATGGCTACAAGGAGCTGGAGAGTTTAATATGCTAGACCAAATACCTGATTCTATGTGGGATGCTCTACAACAGGCAATGGGTAGAAAATAAAAAAAAACTATTATTAAAAATGACATTTTCTTTTAAATGTCATTTTTACTTCACTAACCTACTCACTACTAAGTTATTGTGCAAAGTGTTAATAAATAAGATTTTATAAACTCATAAATAATCGTATTTTTACGACTTATTAAATTCATTTAAATAAAATGGGGAAAATCATTGCCGTTGCAAATCAAAAAGGTGGAGTAGGTAAGACAACAACATCGGTTAATCTTGCAGCTTCGTTAGGAGCATTGGAGAAAAAGGTTTTATTAATAGATGCCGACCCCCAAGCAAATGCAACCTCAGGATTAGGAGTTGATGTAGATGCGGTGGAAATAGGAACCTATGGGGTATTAGATCATAGTTTCACACCCGAGCAAGCTGTGGTGCAATGTACAGCACCAAACGTGGATTTAATTCCAGCTCATATTGATCTGGTAGCCATTGAAATAGAACTAGTGGATATGTCCAATAGAGAGTATATGTTAAAAACAGCTCTTAGTTCCATAAAAGATAAATATGATTTTATCATTATAGATTGTGCACCCTCACTTGGATTATTAACCTTAAATGCCCTTACTGCGGCTGACTCGGTTATTATACCTATCCAATGTGAATATTTTGCCCTTGAAGGCTTAGGTAAACTTTTAAATACCATAAAGAGCGTGCAAAAAATACACAATCCAAATTTAGATATTGAAGGTTTATTATTAACCATGTACGATTCTAGATTAAGGTTGTCTAACCAAGTGGTGGAAGAGGTTCAAAAACACTTCAATCAGATGGTTTTTCAAACCATTATTCAACGTAATGTAAAACTAAGTGAGGCTCCAAGTTTTGGAGAAAGTATTATTAATTATGATGCAACTAGTAAGGGTGCAACAAATTACATTAACTTAGCTCACGAGGTGATTAGCAACAATCAGTAATAACAGTAAGTCGACTTAATAAAGTAATTATGGCAAAGGCATTAAAAAAACAAGCTTTAGGAAGAGGTTTATCGGCTCTATTAAAAGATCCAAATAACGACATTAAATCCAGTAGTGATTTAAATGCCGATAAGGTAGTAGGTAATATTATCGAGCTAGATATTCAAAGTATTGAAATAAATCCTTTTCAACCTAGAACTAATTTTAATGATGAAACCCTACAAGAATTAGCTAGCAGTATTCAAGAATTGGGTCTTATACAGCCTATTACAGTTCGAAAAATAGATTTTAATAAGTATCAATTAATTTCTGGAGAAAGAAGATTAAGGGCTTCTAAATTAATTGGTTTAACTAAAATACCCGCTTACATTAGGTTAGCCAATGACAATGATTCCCTTACCATGGCATTGGTGGAAAATATCCAACGTCATGATTTAGATCCAATTGAAATTGCATTGTCCTACCAGCGTTTAATGTCTGAGATTAATCTTACCCAGGAACAGGTAAGTAAAAAGGTGGGTAAGAAAAGATCTACCATTGCCAATTACTTACGTCTTTTGCGCTTAGACCCAATAATTCAAACCGGTATGCGTGATGGTTTTATCTCCATGGGACATGGAAGAGCAATTATTAACGTAGAAGACTTAGATACGCAAATCCAAATCTACCATAAAATAATCAAAGAAAATCTCTCGGTTAGAGATACAGAAGCTTTGGTTAAAGCCATGGCAGATAACCAAGAGATAAAAGAGCAAAAAGAATCTAAAAAAAGTGCTAATACTTTTAGCGTACCAAGCCACATTTCTAAATCTTTTGGTAATTTTTTCGGTACTAAAGTAGATATCAAGGTTTCCAATGATGGAAAAGGAAAAATTTCTATACCTTTCGCCTCACAAGAGGATTTAAATCGTATCATTAAACTTTTAGAGAATTAGTGAAAAGTAAATTATTAATACTTATCTTATTCTTTGGTCTGTGGAGTCAAAAAAACTTTGCTCAAGAGAAAAAAGAAAAAGCTAAAAAAGAAGCCAAGCAGGATTTGGACAACCAACAAATCGATGCTTTAGCACCAGCTCGCGCTGCATTTTTAACTAGTGTTGTACCTGGTTTAGGACAAATTTATAATAAGAGTTATTGGAAAGTACCTCTGGTTTATGCAGGTATTGGTATCCCAGCATATTTATGGGCTGATAATCAAAGACAATATAACTCTTATAGAAATGAGTATAAAAGAAGACTCCAAGGTATTGTAGATAAAGATCACCCAACTTTTGGAGGATTAGATAATGAACGGTTATTAGATGCTCAAAAGTTCTATAGACAAAACCGTGACTTATCGGTTGTGGTAACTATTGGATTTTATATTCTCAGTATTGTAGATGCCAATGTGGATGCTCATTTATCGCAATTCAATGTAAATGAAAATTTAACTATTAAACCCGTATTTGAGTTTAATAATAACTTTAATCCTACCAATCAAATGCAGTATGCAATCAATGTGCAATACTCTTTTTAAAAAACAACCAATCTGAAAACTAAAATAACATATGAAAATTGCTTTACTTGGCTATGGTAAAATGGGCCAAATTATCCAAAAAATAGCTCTTGAAAGAGGGCATGAAATTGTATTAACAAAAGACAGTAAATCCTCGTTTGACGGTTTACAAAACGCGGATGTTGCCATAGATTTTAGTCTGCCAAAAGTAGCAGTTGAAAATATCAAATCAGCTTTAGATTTAAATATCCCTGTTATTAGTGGTACAACAGGCTGGTTAGAGCACTATGATCAAATTGTAGATTATACCAAGCAAAAAGATAGTGCTTTTTTATATGCTTCAAATTTTAGTATTGGTGTTAATATATTTTTTGAACTCAATGCATATTTAGCAAAAATGATCAAAGACTTGCCAGACTATAAAGTATCGATGCAGGAGATTCACCACACTCAGAAATTAGATGCTCCAAGTGGAACGGCCATAACATTAGCTCAAGGAATAATTAATAACTCCAATCAATATAATGAATGGACATTAGATACACCAGAGTCAAATCAAATTCAAATTGATGCTATAAGACAAGCTGATGTTCCAGGAACCCATGTGGTGAATTACGACTCTGTAATAGACCAAATCCAAATCAAACATACGGCCAACAACCGAGAAGGTTTTGCTCTTGGTGCTATTGTAGCTGCTGAATGGATCCTGGGTAAAAAAGGAATTTTCTCCATGAATGACGTACTAAATATTAAAAAGTAATCCCTAAAAATTCTTATTATGACAATAATGCAGTGGTTTTTACTATTTATAGCCATACAAGTCATCCACTTTTTAGGAGTATGGAAACTGTATCAAAAAGCCGGCTTTAAGCCTTGGCAAGCTATAATTCCCGTTTACAATGCGGTAATATTAATGAAAATTATTAACCGCCCTTGGTGGTGGGTAATTCTTCTTTTTATACCTATTGTAAATCTTATTATGTTTCCTGTTATATGGGTAGAAACCTTAAGAAGTTTTGGAAAAAACTCTACTTTAGACACCATCCTTGGGGTTTGTACTTTTGGTTTTTATATCTACTATGTTAACTACCTTACAGATGTAAGTTATGTAAATAACCGCGATCTAAAACCAAAAACAAGTACCGGAGAAACGGTGAGTTCTGTATTGTTTGCAATCATAGTGGCTACCCTTATCCATAGTTATGTGATTCAACCCTACACTATTCCTTCTTCGTCTTTAGAGAAAACACTATTAGTTGGAGACTTTCTTTTTGTTAGTAAATTTCACTATGGTCCAAGAACACCAATGACAACTGTGGCTCTACCAATGGTTCACGATACAATTCCTTTTACAAATAAACCTTCTTACTTTAAAAATCCAAGTTTACCTTATTTTAGATTACCTGGTTTTCAAAAAGTTCAGAAAAACGATATTGTTGTCTTTAACTGGCCAACCGATACGGTTTACCGCCTACAAAGTAATGATCCTAGACCTGGGGTTATAAAACCAATAGATAAGAAAACAAACTACGTTAAAAGAGCAGTTGGTCTTCCTGGAGAAGATATTCAAATTAAAGAGGGTTTAGTTTATATCAATGGAGACAAACTAGATTTAAACGATAGAGCTAAAATTCAATTTAGCTATATAATTACAACAGATGGTAGTGGATTTGACTTACAATCCCTAGTTAAAAAAAGAAATATAACGGATCCTTTTGGATACTTATCTCAAGATGGTACTAAGATAGGTTTTACGGCCTTAACGCAAGAAGATGTTGATTATATTAAAAGTTTCAGCGCCGTTAAAAACGTAGAGAGATTCCCTGACCAGGTTTATCCAAACTATGTGTTCCCACACAACTCAGCTACCTGGACCACTAATAACATGGGTCCTTTGCATATTCCTAAAAAGGGAGAAACAATTCAACTAAATTTAGAAAACCTACCAGTATATAAAAGAATTATTTCCGTATACGAGAACAACAAACTACAGGTTAAAGACAATGTGATTTACATTAATGAAAAACCTGCTAATTCGTATACTTTCCTTCAAGATTACTACTTTATGATGGGAGATAATAGAGATAACTCCGAAGATAGTAGAATATGGGGATTTGTACCGGAAGATCATATTGTGGGTAAACCTGTTTTTATTTGGATGAGTTTAGATCATAACATCCCTTGGTCAAAAGCCTTGGATAAAATTAGATGGGATCGTTTATTTACTACTGTAAACGGTAACGGGCCACAAACCTCTTATTTCCCTTACTTTATTATCCTACTTGTTGGTTATTTTGGTTATACCACCTATAGAAACAGAAAAAACAAAAAAAATTCTAAAAACTAGTTTAAAAATACAATGGATAGTATACTTGTTCAACCATGTTACTTTGGCTCAATTAGCACCTACGTAGCCATGATGCAGAGCGATAAAATCTATTTCGAGACCAATGACAATTTTCAAAAACAAACCAATCGAAATAGAATGTATATTTACAGCGCTAACGCCACACAAATGCTTACCATACCAATTAAGCATACCGGGCAAAGTAGATTATTTAAAGATGCAGTCATTGAACAAGCCTTTGGTTGGCAAAAACAGCATTTTAAGAGTTTAGAGGCTGCCTATAGAACCTCGCCATTCTTTGAGTATTTTGAAGATGATATTAGAGCCGTTTTTGAAAAACATTATAAATATATGCTAGATCTAAATTTAGATACCCATCAAATTGTTTGTGATTCTCTGGGAATTAATTTAGATTATGAAAAAACCTTAGAATTCCAAAAGCAACCAAATCCAGAGCTTTTAGACTTACGTTATCTAGCAGATGGAAAAAAGGATCCCAATGAATTTGAGCCTTACACCCAAGTCTTTGACCAAAAACATGGCTTTATTAATAATCTAAGCATTTTAGATTTACTTTTTAATGAATCCAGACAAGCCGTGGATTATTTAAAAAATCAAAAACTAATTATAAAGTAATATTATAAAAACAAAAAGGTGAACTATATAGTTCACCTTTTTTTTATGATATTATAATATTTTTACTGCCTAACAAACAAACATAACAGTAAAAAAACCAGAGCTATACTAGACTCCTCAAACATAACTTTAGCATAATATCTTCCTTTAGACAAAAAAGAACTCAAAAGTCACATGTGTTTCTTGATTTATTATATATTAAAAAAGTCAACTATAATTTCTAGACTACAGCTGACTTTTTAAAGATAACTTTAAACCTAATTAAAAAATTTCTTTTTTTGACCCCCTCAAAATAAAAAACTAAAAAAGGTTTAAAAACATATAGAAAAAAATAAAAATAATTGACCTGTTTAACAAACGGGATTCTCTCTAACAAAAAGATCTATCGTTTTTGGTGATAACATCCAAATATCCAAGCCTAACCCCCTTATAATAAATAACATTCCAAAGATTACGATGATAATTGGATAGTATTTTAAGATAGCATTTCGAAAAGAAACACTAAACATATTTCTTAAAAGAACAACGCCGCTTAACAAAGGAATTGTTCCCAGTCCATAAAAAAACATATACAATGCTCCTTTAAAGACTCCTTGTGTGGCTAATGCTGCAAATAAAGCAACATAGACCATAGCACATGGTAAAAATCCATTGAAAAATCCTATTAAAAACAAACCAGAATAACTTTTGTTTTTAAACTGTTGACCAAGGGCTTTTTTTATGCGATTAACAAATAAAAAAACAGGTTTTAAAAATCCTAAAGCCCCTAACTTATTAGTTGGAATACACACATAGAGAATCATCATAATTCCCACCACAATGGAAACTTGCTGTTGTAATCCTGCTAAAAAAAAACCTTTCCCTAAAAGTCCAAATACAATACCCATCAAACTATAGGTCAATAACCTACCGGCATGATAGGTAAGGATTTGCAAGATTCGTTTGGCCTGATTAGTCCTACTTACAGGTAAAACCATTGCAATTGGCCCGCACATACCTATACAGTGTAAAGAACTAATTAATCCTAAAACAAAACCTGATAAAAGCAAATTTTAAATATTAAAATGGTTTCCAATTAATCTTCTCACTATTTCGATATTCTTGTCCGTTGTAACTCCACTCTACAACAACATCCCATCTACCTTGTACTAACTCTTGCTGACCTATTTGCATTTTGGCATTGGATGAAACTAAGATATCCTTCTCAAAATCAAGTTTTTCATTCGAGGGTCTATAGAAATAAATCTTACCTTTTAGCTTACTTGCTTCCATTTCTTGGGGAAAATCAAGCTCTATACCTTCACTAGATTGATTAATAACCAAAGGATGTTCTAATTTTAATGCTTTGGTTTCCCTTTGCGCTTTGGCATCAATTTGCAGTTCTTGCTGATAGTAATCCTTAGTTACTAATTCATTGTCATATTTACTATCGAACTGAACTCGTAACACATATTGCAAAATGAATATCATAAAAATACCCATGGCTATAACTAATCCTGTTCCAAAATTAAATTTCATACTTGTTTTATTTATTTGGTTAATCCAAAACTCTTGGACCTAAAAAGTTGGTAGTGGTACGTTGTATTAACGTATCGTTTTGATAAAGGCTTAAATGTATCTTTGTTTTGTGGCTTTCTAAAACATATTGAGGTATTTTAATTAACATCACACCTTGACTATATTGATCCTTATCCACATGTATTATTGAACTACCTATTACTTCAATTTTACCTTGATTTGGTTTCTCTAAAACAAAATGTAAGTCTTTAAAATCACGACTTGTTTTATTAACCACTTTATAACTATACATATTACCTATACTATCGTTTTGATGGATGAATCCTTGCCCTGCTACACGAAGCACAGTAGCCTCTAAATCACTTCTTAAGAATAGTAAACCTACTAAAACTCCAATTAAAACAGTTAAAACAGCAATATATCCTTTTTGCCTAGCGGTAATTTTAAATTTCTTCCCTTTGGCTATTTCATCCTCCGAAGCATAGCGAATCAAACCCGTTGGTAAATTCACCGCACGCATCATATGGTCACATTCATCAATACAAGCTGTACAATTCACACATTCCAACTGGGTTCCATTACGAATATCTATACCAGTTGGGCAGACATTAACACACTGGTGGCAATCCACACAATCCCCAAAGCCACTAGCAGTTCGATCTTGAGATTTTTTAAATTTAGCTCTACCATTCTCACCTTCTCCCCTAACATAATCATAAGCTACAACCGTACTTTTATTATCCAATAAAACACCCTGCAACCTTCCATAAGGACAGGCAATTACACATACTTGCTCTCTAAACCAGGTGAAGACCATAAAGAATACTAGCGTAAAAATCAAAAGACCAATAAAGCGTCCAAGGTGGTTAAAAGGTCCTTCTTGCACCATTTGAATAACAGCGTCACTACTTATAATGTAAGACAGGAAAATATTTGCAATAAAAAAGGATATTAGGAAAAATATAAACCATTTTAGAGCTCTTTTTTTAACTTTCTCCGCATTCCAGGGTTGTCGTGCTAAACGCATTTGAGCACCCCTATCCCCGTCAATCCAGTATTCGATTCGTCTAAAAACCATTTCCATGAAAATAGTTTGTGGACAAACCCAACCACAGAATAAACGTCCAAAAGACACTGTAAATAACGTTACAAAAACAACACCTATTATCAGAGAAATAACCACTAGATAAAAATCCTGAGGCCAAAAAGGAAATCCTAAAATATTAAATTTTCGTTCAATAACATTAAAAAGAAAAAACTGATTCCCATTTACTTTTATAAATGGAAAAACGAAAAGTGCAAGTATTAAAACATAACTTACAATTTTACGTTTGTTGTAATAAGCTCCCGAAGGCTTTTTAGGAAATATCCAAGCCCTTTTTCCATCTTCGGTGATGGTATTAATCGAGTCTCTAAAACTCTCATCTTGTTGTAAGCTCATATTCACAATTTTTAAGTCACTAAATAGTTTTAAACCACTTAGTTGTTATACTAAAATATTATTTGCCAGTCTAGGACTAAAAATGTACTTAATAACAATATTGACTTTACCTATTTTGTTAGCCTTGTGTTATGTAAATAGGAGCTAAGTTTATTTTTTCTTTAAACCTAGCTTCCTATTTTAACTAACCTAAACCTATTATAACTAACTTTTGTAAAGTCTTAATCTACCTGGTTCTCATCGGTCTCACTAGCCAGTTCAATGGCTTGTTCGATATCCTGATGATCCACTTGTTCTGGTAGATCTCCCGCTTGCTGCTCAATCTCAAGATCTGCCTTAGACCAAACAATATCACCCTCTGGTTCTTTAGCTCCCACTGGATTGGTTCCATTTAAACTAATCACATAAGAGGTTAATTGTTCGATTTGTTTTGGTTTTAACATTGTCTTCCAAGGAATCATCCCCATATTTGGTCTACCCCCTTCTGAAATGGTATGGAATATGTTTTTAACTCCACCTCCCAATATCCAATGGTCATCAGTTAGGTTTGGACCTATGGATCCACCACCATCAACTTTATGACAAGCAACACAATTTTGATCGAATAAGATTTTTCCTTGAGCCAAATTAGACTCATCGTTTAAATAAACTGCCATTTCTGCAGTTAAACGATCTCCCGCTGTGGCATTGTAGGCTTCCACTTGCGCTTTTGCCTGAGCCATTTCTTTATCAAATTCTACAATTTGATTATCACCACCAAACACGGTAAAGCGAAGTATGTATATTACAGAGAAGATAATAGTGGCGTAAAAAAGCCCCACCCACCAAGGTGGTAAATTATTATCCAACTCTTTAATACCATCGTAATCGTGATCTAACAAAAGGCCTTGTTCTTGACTCTTAGTTGGATCCCCTGTTAACTTTTGCATTAATTTCTTAACCCAAGGTAACTCGGAGAATGGTATATTTTGCTTTCTTTCACGCTCGGCTAACTCCTGTGGAGTCATCAAACGATCTAACACCTTATTAGTTGCGCTATTTACTACCTCTACTGCTATTTGTCCAAAAGCAAATAGGATAATTAACACTAGAACCGAAGGATAAGCCATAAAAGCAGGCCTCCCATCAACAGGCTCTATAATTAAGTTAATGCCTATAAAAAATATCGCAAATATAACAGGTACTCTTACGTATACTGGAAAAAACTTTTTCATGATTTTTTTGAATTAGAATCAACATCGCTTTGGTTATCATCCATAAAAGGCATATTGCTTAATTCTTCAATGGTTTCTTTCTTATAGGTTGCCACCCATATGAAAAGCCCTACAAAAAAGGTGAAGAAAATAATTAAGGAAATGATCGGAAATATTTCCACTCCTTCTATGGTCTCCATATTGTGTTTAATAAACTTTAACATATCGATTCATTTATTAAATTACTCTTCTACTCTTTCTTTAATATCTGTTCCAAGTCGTTGCAAGTAGGCAATCATTGCTACAATTTCTCTTTCACTCATTGGTACAAATTCCTCTCCACGAGCCTGGGCACGTTGTTTGCTCTCTTGAATACTACTTACATAATCTGGATCTTTCTCTAGGTTTAGAGCAATTTGCTCACTTTGAGCCTTTATCGACTCTTTTGCCTGACTAATCTCTTGATCTGTATAAGGTACCCCAAGGGTTCTTAATACTTCCATTTTTGTTTCAATATTGGAATAATTCGCGGCTTTGTTAGCAAACAACCACTTATAACCCGGCATTATTGAATTCGGTGAAGTACTTTGTGGATCATACATATGGTTATAATGCCAGTTGTCTGAATATTTTCCACCTACCCTTTGTAAATCAGGTCCGGTACGTTTAGACCCCCATAAAAATGGATGATCATAAACAAACTCCCCACTCTTTGAATATTCTCCATATCGTTCAACCTCGGATCTAAATGGACGAATCATCTGCGAGTGACATCCAACACAACCTTCTCTAATATAAAGATCTCTACCCTCCAACTCTAATGGAGTGTAAGGTTTTACACTTTGAATGGTCGAGATATTACTCTTAACAAAAATCGTAGGTAAAATCTCGATAGCACCTCCAATTAAAATGGCTAAAGTCGTTAAAACAGTAAACTGTACTGGTCTTCTTTCTAACCAAGAGTGCCAAGGCTCTCCTTTTAATCTACCAGCAGAAATACTCTGTAAGGCTGGTGCCTCAGCAAGTTCATCTTGAATTGGTTGACCAATTCTAACTGTTTTATAAATATTGTATATTAAAGTAAATACCCCAATTAAGTATAAAGTTCCTCCAATTGCACGCATAGCATACATTGGCATAATAGCCGTTACAGTCTCAAGAAAGTTCCCGTAAGTTAACGTTCCATCTGGATTAAATTCTTTCCACATTAAGTGTTGTGAGAATCCCGCTACATAAAGAGGAATACAGTAAAGTACAATCCCTAAAGTTCCAATCCAAAAGTGGAAGTTGGCTAAAACGGTAGAATATAATTGGGTTTTTGCCATTCTAGGTATTAACCAATAAACCATACCGAAGATTAAAAATCCATTCCAAGCTAAAGCTCCTACGTGAACGTGAGCAATAATCCAGTCGGTGTAGTGGGCAATAGCGTTTACGTTCTTTAAAGAAAGCATTGGTCCTTCAAAAGTTGCCATACCATAACCTGTAATGGCTACAACAAAGAACTTTAAAACTGGATCAACTCGTACCTTATCCCAAGCTCCACGCAGGGTTAAAAGACCGTTTATCATACCTCCCCAAGAAGGAGCAATTAACATTACAGAGAACACAACTCCAAGGTTCTGAGCCCATTCAGGTAAAGCAGTATATAATAAATGGTGAGGTCCAGCCCAGATATATAAAAAGATTAACGACCAAAAGTGAATAATAGATAAGCGGTAAGAATAAATTGGTCTATTGGCCGCTTTGGGTAAAAAGTAATACATTAATCCTAAAAATGGTGTAGTTAAGAAAAACGCTACCGCATTGTGCCCATACCACCACTGAACTAAAGCATCTTGTACACCTGCGTATACCGAGTAACTCTTAAATGCACTTACAGGAAGCTCCAAGGAATTAAAAATATGAAGAACCGCAACGGTTACAAATGTGGCTAAATAGAACCAAATAGCTACGTAAATATGACGTTCACGACGTTTTATAATAGTCATGATCATATTCACCCCAAATGTGACCCAAATAATAGCAATGGCAATATCTATTGGCCATTCTAACTCGGCGTATTCTTTACTTGTTGTGATTCCTAAAGGCAGAGTAATTACAGCCCCGATTAAAATTAATTGCCATCCGTAAAAGTGAAGATTGGTTAAAAAATCACTGTACATTCTAGCCTTACATAACCTTTGTAGAGAGTAATAAATACCAGCGAAAATAGCATTACCAACAAAGGCAAATATTACCGCGTTGGTGTGTAAAGGTCTAAGTCTACCAAAACTTAACCAAGGAATTCCATCGGTTAAATTCGGTGCTATAAACATTACTGCTAATAATAATCCCACTAGCATACCTACTGCCCCGAAAAAGATCGAAGCGTAGATAAATTTCTTTACAATTTTGTTGTCATAATAAAATTGTTGCACTTCCATAGTTGTTTATATTTGATTTTCTTTTTTATTTACTATTTTACTAATGTCCTTATTTTTCGATTTTGATGACTTTTCATCACGTAATTCATCATCGAATAACATTCTGACAGATGGGGTGTACGCATCGTCAAATTGTCCGCTTTTGACAGAGCGTATAAATAGGAATAAGAAAATTCCAGCTACAACCACACTGATACAAATTAAGAAATATATAACACTCATGTCTAAAAGTTTATGGTCCAAAATTAAGATAGTAAAATGGCCTAAAACATGATAATCGTCAGTTTCGAATATTTATATCTACTTTGTGCTAATAATTTTTTTTGCAAAATAATTGGTCAATATACTAACACAACTTATAATACTCACGGTACTTATCGGCATTAAAATAGCAGCCACCAAAGGAGACATTTTATTACAGATTGAAACTGTTATACCTATCACATTATAGCTTAAAGCTAATATATAACTAAATTTTATAATTTTAACAGAAATTTTTGAATAAATTAAATATTTACCTATCAATTCAAATTTTGTAGAATCTAAAATTGCATCGCTAGCGGGGGTAAAAACATTCACATCTTCCGAAATAGAAACACCTACATTACTCTGTGCCAGCGCTCCTGCATCATTTAACCCATCTCCAACCATCATCACGTTGTGTTTTTTATCTTGCAATTTTTTAACATATTGTAATTTCTGCTCTGGTTTTTGGTTAAACACCAGTTTTACAGAGTTTGGCAACATCTTTTTAAGTTGCTGATATTCACCATCATTATCTCCTGATAAAACAATTAAAGAATAGTGGTTTTTATCTAAAAATCCAAACAAATCCTCTAGCCCTTTTCGATAGTGATTTTCAAATATAAAGCACCCTTTGTACTGTTGATCAATTTGAATATGAACACAAGTTTTGTTAGTTTCTTGCTTACTTTTATCCAACAATAAAGACGCAGAACCAATTACATATTGATGTCCGTTTATTACACCTATAAGTCCTTTTCCTTCAATTTCTTCAAACTCTTGTGGCTTAGTTAAGGTATCGGCTTGTAAAAAATTATATAATTTTCTTGATAAAGGGTGATTTGATCCCCTGACAATACTTTTAATATGAACTTGATCTTGCCAACAAAGCGGCTCACCTTGGTATTCTATAATGGCATTACTTCCTGTTGTAATAGTTCCGGTTTTATCAAAAACAACCGTATCTACTTTCGACATTTGTTCCACTACAGTGGCATTTTTTAAATAAAATTTGTTCTTTCCTAAAATTCGAATGGCGTTTCCTAATGTAAAAGGCGCACTTAAAGCCAGTGCACAAGGACAAGCGACAATTAATATAGCAGTTACCACATTAAAGGCTATACTCCAACTTACAAAACTCCAACCAATTAAAGCCAAGATAGAGATCAATAAAAGTACGGGGGTAAAATAATGACTTATCGTATCTGTTATGGTCTTGTATTTAATATCAACCTGTTTTTGAAAAACATCATTACTCCAGAGTTGTGTAAGGTAACTTTGGGAGACCGTATTTATAGCTTGAATCTCTATGGGCTCTCCTACTTGTTTACCTCCAGCAAAAACTTTATCTCCACTAAGCTTTTCAACCGCCACGGCCTCCCCTGTAACAAAACTGTAATCTATAAAAGCACTAGGACTCATTAAAATGGCATCAACGGGAATTAATTCTTGATTTCGAATCAACAATCTATCGCCTTTTTTTATTTGATAGACCTGAATAGGTTCTTCTTGCTGGTTGTCTTTGATTTTTGTAATAGCAATAGGAAAATAGCTTTTGTAATCTCTTTCAAAGGATAAGAAATTATAACTTCTTTGTTGAAAAAGTTTTCCTAATAGCATAAAAAACACCAACATAGTCATGCTATCAAAAAAACCAGGCCCAAGGTCAAAAACAATATCCACTGTACTACGAATAAACATCACAATAATCCCTAAAGACATCGGAATATCTATGGTATAATTACCGGTTCTAATACCTTTATATGCAGCGCTGTGGTAGGGATAAGCACAATAAAAAAAAACGGGTAAAGAAATCAGTAAAATCAACCATCTAAAGAACCCTTTGTACTCTTGCATCCATATATCATTGATATTAAAATACTCCGGAAAAGACAGCATCATAACGTTCCCAAAGGCAAAAAAAGCTACACCTATGCGGTATATAAGACTTCGATCCACTTTTTGTGGTTTTTGATCAAAGTTTTCTAAGGAAATATAAGGTTGATATCCTATATTGTGTAGTAAAACGACCAAGTTTTTTAAAGAAATTTTACTTGGATTATACGTTATGGTGGCTTGTTTTTTAGGAAAGTTAACCACAACTCTACTAACTCCTTGTTCTAATTTATTTAAATTCTCTAAAATCCAGATACAAGAACTACAATGAATGTGCGGAATATAAAGAGTAACTATTGCAATATCAGATTCTTGAAAATCCAATAACTTATTAACTATTTCCGGGTTATCTAAAAACTCATATTTCCCGTTTATCTGCTGTACTTTAGCACCCGGCTGACTCTGCAAAGTATAGTAACTTTGTAGATCATTGTCCGAAAAAATTTCATATACTGTTTTACATCCATTACAACAAAACTCTTTAGAATCAAAGCTAATTCTATTAAAAGCTGTTATCTGATTACCACAATGATAACATCCCTTTTCATTCATATTCCATTTTTTTATCTAGGAAACAAATTTCCTTGTTTAATACATTGTAATATATGATAATTATCATAAAAATTATCTTATCTTTGAAGAGTTATTTTAACTTATTACAAATAGTCTATGACCAGATGTGAGCAATGTGTTATTAGAGAATTTAGTTCCCTTAAGGCTTTAAGCCGTGAGGAGCTTTCTACAATAACCGATACAAAAACGCACTTTATCGTAAAAAAGGGAGATATACTTTTTAGTGAAGGAGATAACCTAAATGGTGTGTTTTGCATTAAAGATGGTTATTGCAAACTTACCAAGTTAAACTCCAATGGAAAGGATACAGTAATTAAATTAGTTAAAAGAGGTGAGCTTCTTGGCCAGCGCTCTTTAATTAATGAAGAGAATTCAAACCTCACAGCTACGGCTTTAGAGGATATGAATGTTTGCTTTATTCCTAAAAAAGAAATTTTGGAGTACTTTACAGATAACAACAAGTTTTCTTTACTTATCACAAGGGACATCTGTAACCATTTAAAAGATGCCGATAAGGATATTGCAGATCATACCCACAAAACAGTTAAAGAAAGACTTGCGATTGTTTTATTAAAATTAGAGGAAATCGGCGGAGTTGAACAAGCCGGTAACTTATCCCTACAATTATCCAGGGAGGATTTAGCCAGTATGGTAGGTACTGCCACAGAGAGCTGTATCCGATTGCTATCGGAATTTAAAAAAGAAAAAGTTATAGCAATCTCTGGAAAGAAAATTACTCTACTTGATAAAGATTATCTAAAATCATTAGCTATTTAATATCTTGGTTTTACATAGCACTGTTTTTTAGACATAATTGCGCAAAGATTTTATTTTAAATCATAAAATATCTTATTTTCGCATTATGATAAATGAAAATAGTTTACAGGCTTTAAAAACCATATTAAGTGAGCCTAAAAAAATAGCTCTTATTCCCCATCGTAATCCTGACGGGGATGCAATTGGGTCTACATTAGGATTTTACCATGTACTTAAAAACATGGGACACACCCCTTATGTAATATCTCCAAATGACTTTCCAAATTTTTTAGCATGGATGCCTGGTGCCAATGATATTTTGATCTTCGAACAAAATAAAAAGCATACCATGTCTTTAATGCATAAGTGTGATTTTATTTTTACTTTAGATTTTAATGTACTCTTACGTACAGGGGATCAAATGGAAGCATTTCTAAGTCCTTTAGACAAACCTTTTGTAATGATTGATCACCATCAAATGCCAGGTGATTACGCCCAAGTTACTTTTTCTAATCCGGAATTTGGATCTACATGTGAATTACTATATACCATTTTAGAAAAGCTGGATTTATTACAATATATGGACAAACAAGCTGCAACTTGTATATACACGGGTATTGTTACAGATTCTGGGTCGTTTCGTTTTCCGAAAACCACTTCTAATACCCACCGAGTTGTTGCGGATTTAATCCAATATGAAATACAAAATCCAACCATACACAATGCCCTTTTTGATAACAGCTCCTATAATCGTTTACAATTAATGGGTAGAGCCTTACAAAATATGTGTCTTTTACCACAATATAATACTTCTTATATTTACCTAAGCGATCAAGAATTAGCAGAGTTTTCTCATCAAAAAGGAGATACAGATGGATTTGTTAATTATGGTTTATCCATAGTAGGAATTGACCTAACAGCTTTTTTTATAGAGAGAAAAGAAGAAGGGATTATCAAAATTTCATTGCGTTCCCAAGGTAATTTTGATTGTAACCAATTTGCCAGAGCCTATTTTCAAGGTGGAGGACATATTAATGCAGCAGGTGGTAAATCACACCTAAGCTTACAAGAAACAATTGACTATTTTAAAGATGTGGTTGCTAAACATAAAAATGAATTCTATGGCTAAGTCCCTATCTACACTATTGGTTTTAATTGGAATAATTAGTCTTTCTAGCTGTCAAGAAAAACAGCCAGCTAGATCTGCCATTACTCAAAACTCCAACAGTGTTTTAGGTAGTTCCATACATCGAAACGCAGAGCTTACACAAGAGCAACAAGATCTATTTTTGCAATATATTCAAGATAGACCTAAAGAAAAGTACAACCATAATCAAAAAGGTTTTTACTATACCTACCTACACCGAGAGCTTCGAGATTCAATCACTGCTGAGCCTGGAGATATAGTAACTTATAGCTATCAAATAAGTGATCTACAAGACCAAACAATCTATTCCTTTGAGCAAATAGCAACACAAACAGCTCAAATAGACAAACAAGATTTATTGCCAATAATAAGACAGGGATTAAAAATTTTAAAACAAAATGAGGTCATAAAAATACTAGCTCCCTCTGAATTGGCTTATTCGTATTTAGGAGATACCAATAAAATTTCCAAAAATCAACCCCTAATCTTTACAATCGAACTAAAATCAATCCAAAAATAATTTTAAAAATGAAAAAAATGACAGCTTTACTTTTAAGTTTTGTTGCCTTATTCACAGCCTGCACATCTGCTGTTAAAACAGATTTACCAGATGGCTTATATGCCGAGATAATTACATCTCAAGGTACAATCGTTGCTGAATTAGAATATAAAAAGGCACCCGTTACAGTTGCAAGTTTTGTTAGTTTAGCCGAAGGTGACAATCCATTGGTAGACAAACAATACAAAGGAAAAAAATACTACAATGGACTTAAGTTCCACCGTGTGGTACCAAACTTTGTGATTCAAACCGGAGATCCAACAGGCACAGGTGCCGGAGGTCCTGGATATGTTTTTATGGATGAGTTTACTCCCGAATTAAGACACAATAAAGCCGGTACTTTATCCATGGCAAATAGCGGTCCTTATACAAACGGAAGTCAATTTTTCATTACCCATAGAGAAACACCTCATTTAGATGATATGCACAGTGTTTTTGGATATGTTGTAAAAGGTATGGATGTGGTTAATAAAATCGGGCAATCAGAGGATATTATTAAAGAAATAAAAATTATCCGTGTTGGTAAAGATGCTAAAAAATTCAATGCTGCTAAAGTATTTAAAAATGCAATGCAAGAGGCCAACAAAGAAAAAGAAGAGCATCAAAAAGCTCTATCCCAAGTAAAAGAAAAGCAAGCAACGGAGTTTGCCAAACTAAAAAAACAAGCAACAACTACCCAATCGGGATTATCTTACGTGATTACTCAAAGCTCTGCGGAGAATCAAAGTCCACAAATAAGTCAAGAGATTGGAGTAAACTACGCAGGTTATTTTGAAAACGGCCTTTTATTTGACTCCAATATCCCAGAGGTAGCAAAAAGCTATGACATGTTTGATCAAAGAAGAGCTGATTACAATCAATATGGACCAATTCCTTTTAAATTTGGTATGAAAACAGGTTTAATCCCTGGATTTATTGAAGGAATCGAACAAATGAAAATTGGTGATAAAGCCACAATCTTTATTCCTTCTCATTTAGCTTATGGAGAGGCGGGAGTAGGTCCAATTCCACCAAACACCGATTTAGTGTTTGAATTGGAAATAGTTGAATTAGACTAATCTTGATTTATCTTTATATACAAAGCGATGATTTAAATAATCATCGCTTTTTTTTTTACTACTATTTATAATCAAATCATACCTTTAAATCCACTAGTAGAATCTTGCAAAAAACTTAAACGATTTTAATCTGTTTTTCCTTGTAAAAAGCAATTAACATTAAACACACCACACAAAACCCAATCTTTTAAGGGCCCTTTGTAATACAATAAGTAATTGCTACTTGTAGTAATTATAGGGTAATTCCAAAGTAAAAAACAGTTGGTGTTACCTTGTGGTTTTTACAAAGTATAAAGGCATCCAAAACCTGTGAATTATTGATCCTTGGCAATTAAAAAAAGGATTGCCATACCTTTTTGGGTAAGACAATCCTTTTAGGATATAATATAAACTTAAATAAAGCTTTCTTTAGGCTTGTTGTTGTGCCGGGCTTGGGATATCTCCTTTTGTTAAAAAGGCTGTAACCTCCACATCTATTTCCGCTAAAGAAGTTTTAAATAATTCAAATGCTTCAAACTTATAAATCAACAAAGGATCTTTTTGTTCGTGAACAGCTAATTGAACAGATTGCTTAAGCTCATCCATTTTTCTAAGGTGTTTTTTCCAAGCCTCATCTAAGATGGTCAAAGTAATATTTTTCTCGAAATCTTCAATTAAAGTTGCACCTTGACTATTGTAAGCCTTTTCTAGATTTGTAACAATATTTATAGTTTTGATTCCGTCTGTAAAAGGAACTACGATTCGCTCAAATTGCGCTGCATTTTCCTCGTATACTTTTTGAATTACTTTAAAGGCTTCCTCAGCACTACGACGACACTTCTCTTGGTAGGCAGTAAAAACAATATCATATTGTTTGTTGGCCAAAGTTGTTGCATCTAATTTCATAAAATCATCCTCTGAAACAACCGTATCGGTACCAAAATGGCGAATAATAGTCATTTTTAACCCAGGGTAATCTTGGTGTAATTTATGATCTTCCACAATACGCTCGCAAAGATCAAACATCATATTTGCAATATCAACCTTTAAGCGTTCTCCGAACAAGGCATGTTTTCTACGTTTGTAAATAACCTCACGTTGGGCATTCATCACATCATCATATTCCAATAAACGCTTACGAATACCAAAGTTGTTTTCTTCTACTTTCTTTTGAGCACGTTCAATGGATTTAGTCATCATTGAATGTTGAATAACCTCTCCGTCCTCTAATCCCATTCTATCCATGATCTTAGCCACGCGGTCTGAACCAAACAAACGCATTAAGTTATCCTCTAACGATACGTAAAATTGTGAACTTCCCGGGTCACCTTGTCTTCCAGCACGACCTCTTAACTGACGGTCAACACGTCTTGAATCGTGTCTTTCTGTACCAATAATTGCTAAACCTCCGCGATCTTTAACCTCTTGTGAAAGCTTAATATCCGTACCACGACCAGCCATGTTTGTAGCAATAGTTACCACACCTGGCTTACCGGCCTCTTCAACAATTTGAGCCTCTTGCTTGTGTAATTTCGCGTTTAAAACATTGTGCTTTATACCGCGCATTTTTAAAGATCTACTAAGAAGTTCGGAAATCTCAACCGAAGTGGTACCAATTAAAACTGGACGTCCAGATTCAGATAATTCAACCACATCTTCAATTACTGCTTTAAACTTCTCACGAACCGAACGATAAATCTTATCTTCTCTATCATCCCTTGCAATTCCACGGTTTGTAGGAATCTCCACTACATCTAAATCATAAATTTGTAGAAACTCTCCAGCCTCGGTAATAGCCGTACCGGTCATTCCTCCTAACTTATTATACATACGGAAATAATTCTGTAGTGTAATAGTTGCAAAGGTTTGAGTTGCAGCCTCAATTTTTACATTTTCTTTTGCTTCTAAGGCTTGGTGAAGTCCATCGGAATAACGACGACCGTCCATAATACGACCTGTTTGCTCATCTACAATCATGATCTTATTGTCCATCACCACATACTCGGTATCTTTTTCAAAAACAGTGTAGGCCTTTAATAACTGAGTTAATGTATGAATACGTTCACTCTTTACCCCGAAATCTTGAAATAATTTCTCTTTGGCTTCTGCTTCTTGATCCGAGGATAGTTTTTTAGCCTCAATTTTTGAAATCTCTGTACCAATATCCGGTAATACAAAGAAGTTGTCATCTGTGGTATCTTGCGATAAAAACTTAATACCATTATCGGTTAATTGAACCTGATTGTTTTTCTCCTCAATAACAAAGTACAAAGCCTCATCCACCTTGTGCATCTCTCTGTTATTATCTTGCATGTATTGGTTCTCTGTTTTTTGAAGAATTTGCTTTACTCCCTCTTCACTTAAGAACTTAATTAATGCTTTATTTCGAGGTAAACTACGATATGCTCTTAATAATAAAAACCCACCGTCTTTTACATTACCTTCACGTATTAATTTTTTTGCATCAGCTAAAAAGCCATTTGCTAATTTTCGTTGAATCTCCACAAGGTTTGCAACCTTTGGCTTTAATTCCATAAATTCATGTCTTTCTCCTTGTGGTACAGGTCCAGAGATAATCAAAGGAGTTCTAGCATCATCGATTAAAACCGAATCCACCTCATCAACAATTGCGTAATTGTGCTCTCTTTGTACTAACTCCTCTGGTGTATGAGCCATGTTGTCTCTTAAGTAGTCAAAACCAAATTCATTATTAGTTCCATAGGTAATATCCGCAGCATAAGCGGCACGTCTTCCCGGAGAGTTAGGTTGATGATTATCAATACAGTCCACCAACATACCATGGAATTCAAATAAAGGAGCTTTCCACTGACTATCCCTTTTTGCAAGATAATCATTCACCGTTACAAGGTGAACCCCTTTTCCTGTTAAAGCATTTAAATAAAGAGGAGATGTTGCAACTAAAGTTTTACCTTCCCCTGTGTGCATCTCTGCAATTTTTCCTTGATGTAAAACAATACCACCGATTAATTGCACATCATAATGAATCATATCCCATGTTACTTGCTTACCAGCAGCAGACCAGGTATTAGCCCATAGAGCCTTATCTCCTTCAATGGTAACATATGGTTTGGTTTGTGCAAACTCTCTATCGCGATCTGTGGCAGTAACCTCAACAACTTGATTCTCTTTAAAACGTCTAGCAGTTTCCTTTACAACGGCAAAAGCCTCGGGTAAGATATCTAGTAAAACCTTCTCGGTATTATCATAAGCTAGTTTTTCTAAAGAATCAATATTTGCATAAATATTCTCTCTTGCATCAATATCACTTGTGTTTTCAATTTCAGCGCGATAATCTGCAATCTTTTGATCTTGATCTGCTCTAGATTGTTGTATTATTTCTTTGAAATAAATTGTTTTTGCACGTAGTTCATCATTGCTTAAAGCCTGTAGAGAACTATCATATGTTTTAATTTTTTCAATTAAAGGTTTTATAGACTTGATATCTCTTTCCGATTTATCCCCCACAAATACCTTTAATATACTATTTATAAGATTCATAAATTATGTATTTACGTATTTTTGTTTATTATTTTTCAAATTTAAACAAAAAAAAAGCCTTAACTGAGGCTTTTTTTTTATTTCTTATTTTTAGTACTCGTCCTCGTTCCAAAGATAATCTTCGTCGGTAGGATAGTCTGGCCAAATCTCCTCCATTGATTCATAGATTTCTCCCTCATCTTCGATGGATTGAAGGTTTTCAACTACCTCAAGTGGAGCACCTGTTCTAATGGCATAATCAATAAGCTCATCTTTTGTTGCAGGCCAAGGAGCATCACTTAAATAAGATGCTAATTCTAATGTCCAATACATCTCTTTCTTTTTTTTAATATTAATGCAAAAATAATTTTTATTATGAAACTACCAAGCATTTTTTAATTTATTTCACTGAATTTATTAGCATGAAGTATATTTTAGACTAAGAAAAGCAAAAAACAACTTTTTTCAAGTGATAAAATTATTCTGGTTTTCTTGGAATCCATTTTATTTCCTCTGCCTTTAGGTCAAAAGACAACTTTCGTGCCAATACAAATAAATAGTCAGAAAGTCGGTTTAAATATTGAATAACACGTGGATCTATTTCTTCGGTTTCACTTAATTCAACTGCCAACCTCTCGGCTCTACGACAAACACATCTAGCTATATGACAATATGACACCGTGGTATGGCCTCCTGGTAACACAAAATGAGTCATCATAGGAAGACTTTGATCCATTTGATCTATCTGCTTTTCTAAAAACTCAATATCCTCTGAGGTAATTCTTGCAATATTTAATCGTTTGTTTCCATTTTTTAGAATCTCCTTATCCACCGGGGTAGCTAAAATGGCTCCAGCAATAAATAAATGATCCTGAATATGGATTAATACTTGTTTATATTGTGAATCGATATCTTGGTCACGAATAAGTCCTATGTAAGAATTTAACTCATCCAAAGTGCCATAACTCTCTATACGGATATGATTTTTTGCAACTCGTGTACCACCAAATAAAGCCGTGGTTCCTTTATCTCCTGTTTTAGTATATACCTTCATGAAATTTAATTTAGTTATAAAATCATCAGCAAAATACAATTAAAAAGGTCAATTAGAAAACCAAAAATTACTTTATTCTAAGATCACTCTCAATCACCCCGTCTCTTAATCGTATTATTCGGTGTGCATGCTCTGCAATATCCTCCTCGTGAGTAACTAAAATCACCGTATTACCTCGGGCGTGAATATCATCAAAAAGAGCCATAATCTCAATGGAGGTTTTCGTATCTAGGTTTCCAGTTGGCTCATCGGCCAAAATAATAGCTGGATTATTAACAAGAGCTCTAGCCACAGCCACACGCTGCCTTTGTCCTCCCGAGAGTTGATTGGGTTGGTGATCCATACGATCTTCTAACCCTACTTGAGTTAACACCTCGGTAGCCCTTTTTTTACGTTGCTCGGCGTTCTTACCTGCGTAGATCATAGGCAAGGCTACATTGTCCAAAGCAGTAGTTCTTGGCATTAGATTAAAGGTCTGAAAAACAAAACCGATTTGTTTATTTCTAATTTCAGCTAAACTATCATCATTTAAAGAACTAACATCGATTCCATTTAAATGATACACACCACTTGTTGGGGTATCTAAACAGCCCAAAATATTCATCAATGTACTTTTTCCAGAACCCGAAGGCCCCATCAAAGCAACATAATCCCCTTTTTCAATCTCTAGGTTCACTCCTTTTAATACCTTAACAGTTTCCGAACCTAGTTTAAAATTGCGTCTGATGTCCTTTACATCGATGATTAATTCTTTCATAGTAAATTTTGAGTTGGTTTTATACTCTATAAGTAGATAATAATAGACTTTTGTTACACCAAAATAATTTATTCCACTTAAAGTTACAACCTTTTATACTTACATTCTTAATATAAAATGTTGCTTGAGTTGTTCTTGTCTTATAAAAGCCAGTCCGTAATAATAAAAATCAATAGTTACAGTAAAGCGATCATCCTTTTGAATAGCATACCATAGACTTTGAATATTACTTCCCCCTTTTGCCTTATCCAAGATAATAAAACTATCATTACTCATTGCTAGAATTAAACTATCTAAACAAATATCTTTCTTACCACTGTTTTGCTTGGTTTTTTGTATCCAAATTGCATCATATTGACCTTGATCGGCTTTAAAGCTCTTAAAGCAAAGATCGGTTATATTGGGAAGTACCACTTTTTCTTTATTATGGTTTATCACAGCTACATTTTTCACTTTAAAGTAACGAAAAACGCGTTCTACAAAAGCCTTTGATTTTTTTCTTTTCCTATACTGTGGACTTTTTTTATAAAGCCCCTTTGTCAATAAGCTATATACAAATGGTGAATGCACACCGTGTTGGTTGCTTGATTTGTAAAGAAATTTTAAATAACTATTAAACCTACCCATTTTTAAAATAATTTAAAAATAACAAAAAGTGTATAAAATAAAAAAAGGTATACAGTTTGTGTATACCTTTTTTGTGACCACGGCAGGATTCAAACCTGCAACCTTCTGAGCCGTAATCAGATGCGCTATTCAGTTGCGCCACGTGGCCTTTTTATTTTTTTTGCAATGAGAGAGTCTAGTAAAACAAGACTTTGTGACCACGGCAGGATTCAAACCTGCAACCTTCTGAGCCGTAATCAGATGCGCTATTCAGTTGCGCCACGTGGCCAATTGCTCATTGCGAGTGCAAATATAGAACGATATTATTTAAATACAAACCTTCAGGACTAATATTTTTAAAGTTTTTTTTAGTCGATAAGCTAAACTACTTATTAAGAGTAATTTGAACAATAAAAAAAAATAAAAAAATTATTTTATCTAACACCACAAACTCTAAAGAAAACAAAAAAGTGCACAGCTCTTAGCTTTACAGCATAGATCCATAAAAAAATAAGTGCTCGCATGTGGATAAAATTCAATAAACAAAAAAGCAGTTATGCTAAATAAACATAACTGCTTTATCTATTTATTGATGACTTTTTTAATTAGTTAGTGTCTTTAAAAAGTCGTCATTATTATCTGTTTTTTTAATATTGTCAATAATAGAGGTCATAGCTTCCACCGAATTCATATCATCGACATACTTTCTTACAACCCATAAACGCTGTAGAGCCGATGCAGAGAGTAACAAATCATCTCTACGAGTAGAAGAAGAAGTAATGTCAATAGCTGGATAGATGCGTTTGTTTGCCAGTTTACGGTCTAACTGAAGCTCCATGTTTCCAGTACCTTTAAACTCCTCAAAAATAACCTCATCCATCTTAGATCCAGTTTCCACCAAAGCAGTAGCAATAATACTTAATGACCCACCATTTTCAATATTACGAGCTGCTCCAAAGAATCGCTTAGGTTTTTGTAAAGCGTTGGCATCTACTCCACCACTTAAAACCTTACCAGATGCAGGCTGAACCGTGTTATAAGCTCTTGCTAAACGCGTGATAGAATCCAAAAGAATAACCACATCATGTCCGCATTCAACTAATCTTTTTGCCTTTTCTAAAACAATATTAGCAACCTTTACATGTCTTTCTGCTGGTTCATCAAAAGTAGAAGCAATTACCTCTGCGTTTACGCTTCTTTGCATATCGGTAACCTCCTCTGGTCTTTCATCAATTAAAAGTACAATTAAATAAGCCTCTGGATGATTTGCAGAAATAGCATTAGCTACTTCTTTAAGTAAAACTGTTTTCCCTGTCTTTGGCGGGGCAACAATCATTCCACGCTGACCTTTTCCAATAGGAGAAAACATATCCATAATTCGTGTAGAAACAGTACTTCTTTTGGCATCTAAATTAAACTTTTCCTCTGGAAAAAGTGGCGTCAAATGCTCAAAAGCAACTCTATCGCGTATGGCCTGTGGATCATGACCATTGATTTTTAAAACTTTTACTAACGGGAAGAATTTCTCTCCCTCTTTAGGAGGACGTACCACTCCTTTTACCGTATCACCGGTCTTTAATCCAAATAATCTTATTTGACTTTGGGACAAATAAATATCATCTGGGGAGGATAAGTAATTATAATCAGCCGAACGTAAGAATCCATAGCCATCTGCCATCATCTCCAAGACCCCTTCACTTTCAATAATTCCATCAAACTCATAATCGGGTTCTCTAAAATTATTCTTTTTGTTACTTTGGGTATTACCACCTTGATTGGTAGGATTACCTGATTGTTTATTATGGTTTTTCTTTGTTTCTGTCTCACCTACTACAGTCTCACTACCCTCTGGTTTTGAATGATCTGTTGTGCTTGGTTTATTGGAAGTACTTGCAGGATTACCTGGCTCGGATTGTTTATTGTCGGATTGTTTACTAAAAGGAGTTCTTTGATCTCTTTTTTGAGTATCGCGGCGATTCTCATTTTTCTTTTTATTAAACTCTCGTTTATTATTATCTCTTGTAAAGCCCTTATTATCTTGAGGGGCCTTGGTCGAGTTTTTATCGGATTCATTACTCTTACCCATTGGGTTAGTAGAGTCGTTGTTCTCTGGCAATTGCTCAACTTTTGCTTCTTGCTCAATTGCTTCTTGCTTCCCAGAAACACGCTTTCTTTGCTGACGAGGAGCGTTCTGATTATTTAAAGGCTCTGTTTGTTTTCCAGACTCTAAATTAGATTTTTGGGTAAGCTCATTTCCTAAAGAAGATTTATCCTTATTCTCCACGCTTGCTTTTTTTGATATCTCTTGCGGATTATTCTGCTTTTTATCAGAACGATCTGTTAGATTCTCACCTTGCATAGCAGTAACTGGTGTATCTTTTTTTACACTTAGTTTAGTGGGCTTTAAAGGAGTTACTTTTTCTTTAGCTTCTTGCGTTGCTTTAGTTGTATCAGGTAAATCATCACTAGACTTTCTAGCTGTTTTTTCAACTGCTGCGTCTTTAGATTCTTGAAAAGCTACAATCTTTGATATAAGTAATTCTTTTTTTAAGCCTGAAGTTCCTGCTATCTTAGATTTTTTAGCAATATCCTGAAGATCGGAGACCTTCATTTTTTTTAATTCGGAAATATCAAACATATAAATGTTTATAGATTATAAAATATTGAGTTGAAATTGTTCAAATAAGAATGGAATTTGCGTGTAGAATTGCCGTATTATGAACAACTTACGACAGAACTAGTGCAATATTACGAATAAATTTTAAAAAACAATAGGTTTTAACCAAAAAGAAATATTATTTTTGTACTTCAATCATTACAAAATTATGTTACAAAGAATTCAATCCGTATATTTGTTTTTGGCTTTTGTAGTCATGGGAATTTTACCTTTTGTATTTCCTTTGTGGAAAAATGCAGAAAACAAAGATATTTATTTTATGATGCTTAACTTTGTTCCGGTGTTATTTGGATTATCGGCAGCATTAAGCGCAGTAGCATTTTTGAATTTTAAAAACAGGCAAAAACAATTTGTTATTAACAGATTGAATATGATATCAAACGTAATACTATTAGGATTATTAATATATCGTACACTAACGGTATCTGGAGACGCTTTTACACAAGTGTCTGAGAAAGGTATTGGGATGTTCCTCCCTATTGTTTCTATCCTGTTTCTAGTTTTAGCAAACAGAGCCATCAAAAAGGATGAAGATCTTGTAAAATCTGTGGATCGATTAAGATAAACCTAACATCTTAGTTATTAGTGCGTTAAAAAAACCGAACATCTATTGTTCGGTTTTTTTGTTTTTAGGCCATTGGATAACTTCTAAATCCTTAATTTGTCCTTTTTCTAATATAAATTTGAGCATCGTTCTAACTTGATGAAAGCCGCTTATTCCAGCTGCGCCAGGGTTTAAATGTAATACCTGATTGGATTGATCGTATTGAATTTTCAAAATATGAGAATGTCCACAAATATATATTTGGGGTTTATATTTTTCTAAAGCCAATTTAACTTGTGAGTTATACTTTCCTGGATACCCACCAATATGTGTCATATAAATCCCCATTTGTTGGCATTTCCAAAAAATTTCCTTGGGAAACTCATCACGAATCTCCTGGGAATCAATATTTCCATAAACCGCCACTAAGGGTTTTAGAGCTTGTATTTTTTCAACTACTTGCTGATTGCCAATATCCCCGGCGTGCCAAACTTGATCTGCCCAATGCACATACTTTAAAATAGTTTCATCTATGGTGCTATGGGTATCGGATAAAAGTAAAATCTTTTGCATCTGGTATCTTATTATTAATAAATAAGCTCCTTTAAAAAAGGAGCTTATCTTAGTTTATTTTGTTAACTATTCTGTGTAAAACAAAATTAAGTTTTCTATTGCATTTTGGCAAACCTGACAAAATTCTACATCTACGTTGGTTTTCATACGGCAATTAAAAGAGGACTTATATACTTTTCTCTCATTAGGTCCCACGTAAACCCCCATTGGATAGGTTTTAATTAAGCTTGGATCAGTTGGAACTGGTGTTCCTGGTTTTAATTGATCAGCCCATTTTTGATCAAAATCAACTAAAGTAGTGATGTTTTTTTCCCAAGGTTCACTTTCTACGGAAATAAATTCACTCAAAGCATCATCTACATAAGAGTACTCATCTGCTAAACCTGCAAAACTATGACCAAATTCATGAACCACAACTGGCTTGAAATCTTTGTGTCCGGTTGTAGTTAAGGTATATCCGTTATAAATTCCTCCACCTCCATAAACCGGTGTATTGGCTAAAATAATAATATGTTCGTAATCAATACCAGCTAATAAATCATGTAATTTTTTTATGCGATTAGTTGTTAAATAGCGCTCGGAATAAAACGTATCAAAATTGGATTCTACCGCAGTGTTTTTCCATTGGTCCTCTCTTGGTACACTAACTCCTGGGTCAACTGATTCACTTTTTACGGCAATGAAATTAAAGCGATCAAAATATTTATCAAAAGGTTTATGTTCCTTTAGCGCTTGAATAGATTCATTTACTTTTTGCATAAATTCAGGCATTTGTTCTTTTTGATAGCCCTCGGCCACAAATACAACATTAATAGCCTTATTGGGATCTTTTGCCTTTGTCACATACTGGTGTTCCACAACATCTTTTAATCCTTTGGCATGAATTAAGATATCCTGTGGATCTACCAAAATTTTATTGGACGAAGACACTTGAGAGTTAGCATCAAATAAAACTAATTCCACCTCAACTTGATGCAAAGGAAAAGGTACTAAAACGGTATTCTCATAACTTTTTGCTCTTTGTTTTGCTTCATCCACCGATAACCATTCTTGGAAAAGAGTACTAAAACTATTGGTATAAATTAACTCTTTACTCTTGGCATCATAAACACGAACTTGTCCGTTACCCTGTAGCGCATTTTGTGATAAATTATGTTTTCTCCCCGCCCAAGTTGGTAGGCTAGAGATTTCATCTAAATACACTTCTTGTTTAAGAGCATCTCCTGCGAAAATATAATCTAATCGCAATGTCTTGTTCTCAAAATGATCTGAGAAGTTTTGTCCTTGAACAATAAATCCAGCTAAAAGAGCCAAGGAGCTCAATATTTTTTTCATAAATAGGCTTTTAATTTAACATTTAGGTTAGTTAGAGAGTAAAAGTAAACCATTATCTGATTTAATAAAGTGAAAATCTTGTCTTTTTTTACTCTTTATCACCGAGTCTAAACACTTTTATAGACTTGCTGGTTGATAAATAATTACCTAAATTTAAAATCTACTAAGTCCAATTCACTTAATTTTATAATAACCTAAACACCTAAGGTGGTTATTTTAAAGTATATTTGCTATTTAAAAGCAAACAGATTTCATTTTGAGATATTTTTTAGAATTTGCCTATAACGGTACAAACTATCATGGTTGGCAGTGCCAACCACAAGCCATTACAGTGCAAGAGGTTTTAACCAAAGCTATGTCTACTTTATTAAAGCAAAAAGTAGAGCTTGTAGGTGCAGGTAGAACCGATGCAGGGGTACATGCAAAACAAATGTTTGCCCATTTTGATATAGATTTTGAATTAGATACTACTTTACTTGTTAGTAAACTAAACTCTTTTTTACCTTTAGATATTGTAGTATATCAAATTCACAGGGTAGACAACCAGGCGCATGCTAGATTTGACGCAACAAAAAGAACGTATGAATATCATATACATACGTATAAAGATGCTTTTTGTTACCCTATGAGTTACTATTATTATAAGGATTTAGATATACAGATAATGAATCAAGCAGCCAAAATATTGTTTGAGTATCATGATTTTGAATGTTTCTCTAAATCCAATACAGATGTTCATACATACAACTGTATAATTTATAAAGCATATTGGCAAAAAACACCTGATAATAAACTAATTTTTACCATTGAGGCAAATCGTTTTTTGCGCAATATGGTACGTGCAATTGTTGGAACTTTATTAAAAATTGGTACCCATAAGAATTCCTTGGAAGATTTGCATAAAATTATTCAAAGTAAAGACAGAAGTCAAGCCGGTTTTTCGGTTCCAGGCAAAGGTCTTTTTCTAACTAAAGTAACATATCCCTATCTATGAAAGCCAACACATCGGTATCTTTAAAAAAGGTAATGCAGTATGCAAAAAAATATCAATCCCGTTTTAACTGGGTGATTGTTTTTGCTATTTCCTTATCTATTTTTGCAGCAGCCAGACCATATATGCTTAAGCAAACAGTGGATAATTACGTGCAAACCAATGATAAACCCGGTTTACTGATTTACGTTGGATTAATGGGAATCGTTTTAATATTAGAGGTACTATCTCAATACTTTTTCACCTATTGGGCCTCTTGGCTAGGACAGGATATTGTCAAGGATATTCGTGAAGATTTATTTAAAAAAATCTTGAATTTTAAAATGAGTTACTTTGACAAAGAGCCAGTTGGTAAACTAGTTACAAGGTCCGTTTCTGATATTGAATCCATAGCAAGTATATTCTCTCAAGGTCTGTTTATGATTGTTAGTGATATTTTAAAGATGGTTGTTGTCTTTGGTATTATGCTTTATATGAATTGGCAATTGAGTTTGATAGTGCTTTTGGCTATGCCTGTTATTTTTTATGCCACACGAGTTTTTCAATTAAAAATGAAAACTGCTTTTCAAGAAGTTCGTGCACAAATATCTAACTTGAATACTTTTGTACAAGAGCGATTAACTGGAATGAAAATTGTTCAATTATTTACAAGAGAAGATATTGAATACAAAAACTTTGAGCAAATTAATCAAAAACACAATAAAGCTTGGCTTAAAAATATTCTTTATAACTCCATTTTCTTCCCTATAGCAGATATTGTTTCTTCCCTAACTCTTGGTTTTGTAATCTGGTATGGAGGTATGTCAATTGTCAATGGGGATAACCTTACTAGTTTTGGTGATTTATTTGCCTATACCATGCTAATATCCATGTTATTTAATCCACTTCGTCAAATTGCAGATAAATTCAATGTTATGCAAATGGGGATTGTGGCGGCAGACCGCGTTTTTGAAATCTTAGAAACCCAGGATAAAATGCCAGATCATGGCAAGATAATAGCTAAAGATTTTAAAGGCGATATTCTTCTTAAAGACGTTCATTTTAGTTACATCCCAAATATTGAGGTTTTAAAAGGAATTACTTTAGATATTAAACAAGGTTCTACTATAGCCATTGTAGGTTCTTCGGGGGCAGGAAAAAGTACAATTATTAATTTACTAAATCGATTCTATGATATTGATAAAGGTTCAATAACTATTGACCAAACAGATATTAAAGATTTCACCCTTAACTCCCTTAGAAAACAAATCGCGGTTGTATTGCAAGATGTGTTTTTATTTAGTGACACTATTTTAAATAATATTCGTTTAAGTAACCCTACTATTTCCTTAGAACAAGTAACGCAAGCTGCAAAACAAATCGGAATACATGATTTTATAGAATCCCTACCAGGTGGGTATGATTATAATGTAAAAGAAAGAGGTGCTATGCTATCCTCGGGACAACGTCAATTAATTGCTTTTTTAAGAGCATATGTAAGTAATCCTAGTATATTAATTTTAGATGAGGCTACCTCCTCTATAGATACCCATAGTGAAGAATTACTACAAAAAGCAACCAACTGGCTTACCAAAGACAGAACCTCCATAATTATCGCTCACCGACTAGCAACCATTGTACAGGCAGATAGAATAGTTGTTATGGAAAAAGGCCATATAGTTGAGCAAGGTACTCATCAAGAATTACTTTCCATTAACCAAGGATATTACAAAAAATTGTATGACTCCCAATTTAAAAACAAACCAAACACCTAAATATAAAATATACTTTACCCCAGAGCATGCCAACAACAGCCTGGGGTATTTTTTTATTTACAAACTTGTTGAAACTATTTTCAACTATCACTTTTATACCACGTCTTTTTTTGTATTGTTTTTACTTTGAAAAACTATGCAAAAACAGTGCTTAGTTACTGATTATTAATGTAGATTTCTTAAAAATACACACCCAAATTTGAGATAAAAGCAATATTAAAAACCAAATCTGAGTTGTTTTTTACAAATACATAAAGCCTTAAAAGATAAGTTTTATAGTTGAAAGTTTTTTCAACGGAAATATTTGATTATTTTCGTACGGTAAAAATATAGAATATATATATATGAAATTCGATATTATTGTTTTAGGAAGTGGTCCTGGAGGCTACGTAACTGCCATTAGAGCATCTCAATTAGGTTATAAAGTAGCTATTGTTGAGAAAGAAAACTTAGGTGGTATCTGCTTAAACTGGGGATGTATCCCAACAAAAGCATTATTAAAGTCTGCACAAGTATTCGAATACCTTAAACATGCATCTGATTATGGATTAAAAATTCAAGGAGATGTTGATAAGGATTTTGAGGCTGTGATTGCTCGTTCTCGCAATGTAGCGCAAGGCATGAGTAAAGGGGTTCAGTTCTTAATGAAAAAGAACAAAATCGAAGTTATCAATGGATACGGAAAAGTAAAAGCTGGTAAAAAAGTAGAAGTTACCGATAAAGATGGTAAAGTAACCGAACTTACCGCAGATCATATTATCATTGCTACTGGAGCACGCTCAAGAGAATTACCAAATATCCCTCAAGATGGAGAAAAAGTAATAGGGTATCGTCAAGCACTAACCTTAAAGCAACAACCAAAGAAAATGATTGTGGTTGGATCAGGAGCAATTGGAGTAGAGTTTGCTTACTTTTACAACTCAATGGGCACAGAGGTTACCATTGTAGAATATATGCCAAACATCGTTCCGGTAGAAGATGTAGATATCTCAAAACAAATGGAGCGTTCGTTGAAAAAAGCTGGAATCAACATCTTAACAAACGCCTCTGTAGAGCGTATTGACACCACTGGTCAAGGAGTTAAGGCTTTTGTAAAAACAGCTAATGGCGAACAAGTTCTAGAGGCAGATATCATTTTATCGGCTGTTGGTATTAAAACAAATATTGACAATATAGGCTTAGAACAAGTTGGTATTGCAACAGATAGAGATAAGATTTTAGTGGATGAGTTCTACCAAACTAATATTCCAGGTTATTATGCCATTGGAGATGTTGTTCCTGGACAAGCCTTAGCGCACGTTGCTTCGGCAGAAGGAATTCTTTGTGTGGAGAAAATAGCTGGTCATCATGTAGAGCCTCTAGATTATGGAAACATACCTGGATGTACGTATGCCCTACCGGAGATTGCCTCTGTTGGATTAACTGAGCAAAAAGCAATTGATGCAGGTTATGAAATTAAAGTTGGTAAGTTCCCATTCTCTGCCTCAGGTAAAGCACAGGCTTCTGGAGCTCCTGATGGATTTGTGAAAGTTATTTTTGATGCAAAATATGGCGAGTGGTTAGGTTGTCATATGATTGGACAAGGAGTAACAGACATGATTGCAGAGGCTGTTGTGGCTAGAAAACTTGAAACAACCGGTTATGAAATCCTTAAAGCAGTTCACCCTCACCCAACAATGAGTGAAGCGGTAATGGAAGCTGTAGCGGATGCATACGGAGAGGTTATACACCTATAAAGAAAGGATGTAAATAGTACAATTAATACAAATTAGCCTATCAAAATTTTGATAGGCTTTTTTATTTAATTACATTTATAACTTATTAATATAAAACAACTTATAACATGGGTCGGTCTTACGTTAGTTTATTAAAAATGGTATCATTTTTAATTCTGGTCGTTGGGGTGATTTTACTAATTAAAAATCTAGATTCTTTTTTATTTAAAAACCAACTAGATCTTTTAAATACCATTACTTCTTTATTTTTTATATGCTCTGGAAGTTTTGGAATTAAAAGTAATAGACAATTAAAGAAAATCAGGATTTAAAAAACGAGGTTACAAAAAAGCCTTAAGAGTAATTTTTCTCTTAAGGCTTTTGTTGATTATTTAATCCTTTATCTATCTTGTTTCCAATTCTACTCCTAGATAATTACTTGGTGTTATTTGTAATAACTCTTGTTTTACTTTTTCACTAACCTTTAAAGTGTGAATAAAACTAGCAATTGATTCTTTATTAATAACCGCGTTGGTACGAGTTAGATCCTTTAAGGTCTCATATGGATTCTCATATGCCTCACGACGTAAAATGGTTTGTATGGCCTCGGCTACAACAGCCCAGTTATTTTCTAAATCTTTCTCGAATTTCTCTTGGTTTAATAAAAGTTTACTCAATCCTTTAATGGTAGATTCAAAAGCGATTAAAGTATGCCCAAATGGTACACCAATGTTTCTTAAAACTGTACTATCGGTTAAATCACGTTGTAAACGAGATACTGGTAATTTCTCTGACAAATAAGCAAACAGCGCATTTGCAAGTCCTAAATTCCCCTCTGAATTTTCAAAATCTATTGGATTAACCTTATGTGGCATTGCCGAGGAACCTATCTCTCCTTGTTTGATTTTTTGCTTAAAGTAATCCATTGAGATATAAGTCCACATATCTCTATCTAAATCCACTAAGATTGTGTTAATACGTTTTAATGAATCAAAAAATGCAGCTAGGTGATCATAATGTTCGATTTGGGTAGTAGGGAAAGAATGCTTTAACCCTAAGGTTAATTCTACAAAATCAGTTCCAAATTGTTTCCAGTTATAAGAAGGATAAGCAACACAATGCGCATTGAAATTCCCAGTTGCTCCACCGAATTTGGCTGCAAAAGGAATTTGTTGTAAAAGCTTTATCTGCTCTTGTAAACGCACTACAAATACATAGATTTCCTTACCCAAACGTGTAGGAGATGCTGGTTGTCCATGGGTACGGGCAAGCATTGGAACATTTTTCCATTGTTGCGAAAGTTGATCTAACTTTAAAATAAGCTGGTTTAAAACCGGCATATAAACATTATAATACGCTTCTTTTACCATCAAAGGAATAGCCGTATTATTAATATCTTGAGAGGTCAAACCAAAGTGAATAAACTCTTTATATTCTTGTAATTGAAGTTTATCAAAGGCTTGTTTAACAAAATATTCTACCGCCTTTACATCATGATTGGTAATACTTTCTTTTTCTTTAATCCAAATTGCGTTTTCACTAGAGAAGTTTTCATATAACTTACGTAACTCTTTAAAGACTTCACTTGGAACTCCCTTTAACTCAGGTAATCCTAATTCACATAGAGCTATAAAATACTCTACCTCAACCAATACTCTGTATTTTATTAAGGCTTCCTCGGAAAAATAACTCGATAGCTGTTGTGTTTTACCACGATATCTCCCATCAATGGGTGAGATTGCATTTAATTCTGTAAGCATAATTTAGATTGTGTTGTTAAAAAACAAAGATACTCTTTTTAAAAAAATTCCTTTGCTCTGACTAAAAAAAAGGCAACGCAAAGGTTGCCTGTAATTAAATTTGGGAAGACCAAAGTTTAATTGACTCTTGATTTAATTTTATATAATCCAAATTATTGGCTTGTTTGGCTAATTCTAAAGCTTGTTGAGCAACTTGAATTGCTTGTTGTTTTAAATCTAACCGAGCTAAAATTTGTGATTTTAATCGCACAAAATAATACGGTACATTATCTCCAGATTTTAAAATAGCTTGGTCTATCCATTGTAATGCCTTATTGGCATCTTGATTGGATGCGTAGTAATATTCTGCCGCACTATAATAATCAACTATACTAGGACCATCCATGGTTTTTTCAATGCTCTGCATAGCCAATTCATTGGTAGGTACACTAAAGGGTAAACTAACCAAGGTATTCTCCCACATGATATCTAAAGTAGCCCCTTGTATATTTAAATCGTTAATCCCAATGGTAAAAGTTTCTTTTCTTTGATCTATTGACTCTACTTTCACAGTAGCTGACAAAGCCACTTTGCTTTGATCCCAAATCTCTGGCACGCCCCAATTATCAATATCTTTGTAAAATATAATTTCCCATTGTTCCACTTTGGGAATACTATAAAGAGCGTAAGAACCTTTTTTTAAGGTTTTACCCTGGATTTGTACATCATCTGCAAAACTAATTACCGTATTTTCATTGGCACCCATACGCCAAACCCTACCATAAGGGACCAAATCACCAAAGATTAATCTTCCTTTTACATTAGGTCTAGAATAGTCTAATTCTACCTTTGTAAGACCTACTACTTGCTCTATTTGAGATCTAGGACTAGTTTGAGGAGTTAGCACTTGTGAGAAACTTGCTGTGGAAAAAAACAATATACCAGCTAGAAGTATATTTGCAAAAATTTTATTGGATAGTTTCATAACTTCTTATTTTTTTGATCTTAAAAAAGGAAATATCTTATTTTATACTCAACTCAAATATACGAAAAAAGCATGCCAAGATAATCTATATTACCAGGGTGTTAACACAGTTTTAGCCCTTAAAAGGTATATAATAAAAAAAGTAGCCTTTTAGGGGCTACTTTTTAAAAAAAATATTTTCTTTTTTTTTATTTAAACTTTGCAATGGCCTTCTCTAACCATTTTTGATATTGCTCTGTATCAGGAGTATATCCCACAGGCTCGCTTAAGGCGTTGGCTTGTGTGTCTAAAATAATATAATAAGGTTGGGCATTAGCCTGGTAGTGTTCCATTTGAAAATCACTCCATTTATTACCAACGGTTTTCACCTTTTTTCCACTTGTTTTGGATATATATTGCTCATTTTGTGGAAGCTCTTGCTTACTATCTACATATAGAGAAATTAAAACAACTTCATTTTTTAATATGCTTTGAATCTGAGCCTCTGACCACACATAATCCTCCATCTTTCTACAGTTAACACAAGCATAACCAGTAAAGTCAAGTAAAACAGGTTTATTTACACTCTTGGCGTAAGCCATTCCTAACTCATAATCGGTAAAAGCCATAATATCATGAGCTGCAAGCGAAGCTCCTTTAGGTAACACCCCAGTATCGGAACTTACACTAGAGCCACCTTTAGCTCCTACCCCGTAAGGACTCTCACTATAGGTCATCGGAGGTGGGAATCCAGAGATGATTTTCAATGGTGCCCCCCATAATCCAGGAATCATGTAAATTACAAACACACTTACAAATAAAGCCATAAATAACCTTCCCACAGAAATACTATCGGTCGGGCTATCATTAGGTAAACGAACTTTACCTAATAAATAGAGTACCCAAGTACCAAATATCGCAATCCAAATAGCTAAGAAAACTTCTCTTTCTAAATAATGTGTTTGTAAAACAAGATCGGCATTAGAAAGGAATTTAAAGGCTAAGGCTAATTCTAAAAACCCTAAGGAAACCTTTACTGTATTTAACCATCCTCCAGATCTAGGCATAGAATTTAACCAACCTGGGAACATAGCAAATAACATAAATGGTAAGGCCAAGGCCAAAGAGAATCCAAGCATCCCTACAATAGGAGCTATTCCCCCTTTAGAGGCAGCCTCCACTAAAAGAGTTCCTACAATTGGTCCAGTACAAGAAAAAGAAACAATTGCCAGGGCTAGAGCCATAAATAAAATTCCTACAATACCACCACGATCGGCTTGTGAATCCACTTTATTTGCCCATGAATTTGGTAGCATAATTTCAAATGCTCCTAAAAATGAACTCGCAAAAACAACTAATATAATAAAGAATATAATATTAAAAGTTACACTTGTGGATAATGCATTTAATGAATCTGCACCGAAAATAGCCGTTACTATAGTACCTAAGATCACATATATCAAGATAATGGAAAGTCCATAGAAAATAGCATTTTTGATTCCCTTTGCTCTTGTTTTACTTTGTTTGGTAAAAAAGCTTACAGTCATTGGAATCATTGGAAACACACATGGTGTTAACAAGGCTGCGAAGCCCGATAAAAAGGACAAAAAGAAAATCGTAAAAAGACCTTTTTGCTCTTCTTTTGTGTTTTTGGACATAACTGAAGTATCCTCTTGCAAAGACGAATTTGTCTTTTGATTGGTATTCTCAAGGGATTCAAAAGCCTGAAAATTTTGAACCTCTTGAGTGGATAAAGTTTTTAAGTCATAGACAAATAAATTACTTTGACTTATACACATCTCCTCACATACTTGGTAGGCTAATTCAACTTGAATATTAGGCGTATCCAAATTGTCTAACGTTATTTTTTGAACCAATGTAATTGGCCCAACAAAATAAGTTTCATCTACTCCAAAAATATCGTTATAACTCGTTGTTGTCTCACTCTCACTTGCTGGTCCATCCAAGGTATAGTTTCCACTCTGGTTATTATAAATAAACTCCAATGGTAATGGTCCTCCATCTGGAGTATGTTGGGAGTATAAATGCCACCCTTGCTTTACGCTACCCTTCCAAGTAATAACATACTCGGTATCACTCTGTTTTTTTATTGATGTCTCCCATTTTGCAGGATTTTCAAACATTTGAGCCGAAACGCTCAAAGTGCTTATCAAAAAAAACAGAAGGAAAATTAATTTTCTCATACTTTAAGTTCTATTTTAATAATGTTTGTTGTTGTACTTCTTACCTTAAATCGATCATCCATACGATTTCCGATAATCCATACGATTTGATTGTTAGATGTTAGTATCCAAGTACGTTTTTTTTCAAAAATATTAATTTTTTCATCTTTAAAAAACTTACTTACTTTTTTTGAACCCTTCATTCCCAAAGGAATAAATTTATCACCAGATTCAGGCTTTCTAATTTGCAAAGGAAAACTAAGCAAGTCAGCATCCAGGTAAATTACATTAGGCCCTGATTGGGTTGATATTTTTTGACTCTTTTGCAAACTCAAAGGCAAAGGAGAGATTATTTCTTGTTCTTGATCGATCCAATATACCTTATCACTGTTACTGTTTTCAAAACTTGAGCGATCTTGTAATATAAGATAATCACGGTCTTTTAATAAAATATAGTCTTTGCTGTAAATCACTTTACCACTTGTGGCCTCTACTAATTGCTCAATATCAAACCAAGCTTGAAAGCCATAAGGCTCCAACCACTGATATAAATAAGCCTTTGGCGAAGATAATTTTTTTATCTCAGCAATGGAAAAATAAACCTGATTTTCACGAATCGTAGTAACTTTCTCCCAAGCCATTAAGGCTGCATCCTTACTTAATTGTGCACTTTGCTGGAGATTTCCAATAGTTAAATAAAAAGATTCTGAGAAATTCTCTGCCACTTGCTTAAACAAAGGAATAATTTGATTTCGAATGTTATTTCGTAAATATTTATTTTGAGCATTGGTGTAATCCTCCTTCCAGGAAAAGCCAGATTTTACAACATAATCCATGATTTGAACTCTGGTAAAACAAAGTAAAGGACGCACAATATATCCATTTGTACTTGGTATACCTAAAAGGCCATCTATACCTGTACCTCTGGTTAAATTAATAAAAAAAGTTTCTATTGAATCATCCAAATGATGAGCCGTTAGAACATAATCCATAGCATATTGCTGCCTTATTTGTTCAAAATAGGTATAACGCAATTCTCTAGCTGCTATTTGAATAGATTTATTATTTGCCTTGGCATAACTTTGAGTTTGAAATTCTGCTACATACACCTGTACTTGAAGTTCTTTTGCTAATTGTTCAACAAAAGCTTGATCATCTATACTATCTTGATCACGTAAATGAAAATTACAATGTGCAATTGCGAAATCCAATCCAACGGCTTTACAAAGGTGACATAAAGCTACACTATCTACCCCTCCACTAACTGCTAAAAGTAGTTTACTCTGAAAAAGTACGGGGAATTCTGAAATTAAATGTTCTTTAAATTTCTGTATCATGAAAGCATTAAAATAGGAGCTTTAATTAAGCCGATTCTACAACATAGGTAAAGCGTAAAAATAAGCTTTACACTTGGATATAGACAAGAGTTTTAACAAAAAAAAATAAGTAACAAGCTTATTTATACTTTTATTGTAACTATTTATACAACTATTGGGATACTTGATTCATAATTGAAAAATACTTCTAGGGTAATTGTTAACAAAAACAAAGGGCTGTCTCTTTTAACTTTAAGACAGCCCCTTTTTTTTGTTATAGTATTTATTCTAACTCTAAAGTAGAATTAGAAGCGTAATTTCTCCATTTATCTATCACCTGGGTCATTTCACAAGGAACATCGGATTCAAAACTCATAAACTGTTTTGTTACCGGATGCTCAAATCCAAGGGTTCTTGCATGTAAGGCTTGTCTTGGTAAAAGACTAAAGCAATTATCTACAAATTGCTTGTATTTGGTAAAAGTTGTTCCTTTTAATATAAGGTGACCACCATATCTTTGATCATTAAATAAAGTATGACCAATATGCTTCATATGCACACGTATTTGATGGGTACGTCCAGTTTCCAAACGACATGAAACTAACGTTACATATCCTAGTCGCTCTAATACCTTATAATGGGTAACGGCCCATTTTCCTTTTTCAGGATCTTCAAAAGCAGCCATTTGCATACGATCTTTTACATGTCTTCCTATATAACTCTCTACCGTACCACTGTCTTGTTCGACATTTCCCCAAACCAATGCAATATATTCTCTTTCAGTTGTTTTATTTGCAAACTGCTTTTGTAATTCAGTCATAGCCCATTCGGTTTTAGCTATAACTAAAAGTCCACTAGTATCTTTATCAATACGATGTACCAAACCTGGTCGTTGACTTGAGTTTAAGGGCAAATTATCAAAATGGTATGCCAAAGCATTTACCAATGTACCGGTGTAATTACCATGCCCAGGATGTACAACAAGACCTGCTGGTTTGTTTATCACAAGTAGCGTGTCATCTTCATAAACAATATCCAATGGGATATTCTGAGCAATAATATGGTTTTCAAAAACCGGTTGGGGCATCAAAACCCTAACCACATCATTTGCCTTTACTTTGTAATTCGATTTAACGGGCAAATCGTTCACGAAAATATTACCACTACTTGCTGCTTGTTGAATCTTATTACGAGTCGCATTCTCCACTAAATTCATCAAAAACTTATCCACACGTAAAGGAGCTTGTCCTTTACCTGCTTCGAATCTAAAATGTTCATAAAGTTCTTGCGGTTCTAGAGGTTGTTCGAATTCTTCGAACATATCAAAATCATTATCTTGCATGTAAAATTTATATCAGAACTAATTAATCAATCTCTGGAGCTCTGTCCAATTCTTGGGCCGATAATGGAGCGCGGCCATCTCCTAAAATAAAATCTATTGTTGAGTTTTTCACAACCTTATCTCCTTGTTTTAAAACCTGCCCGTTTTGTACTACACCTAAAACAACATCTTTACCAATAAAAGTCTTATAGGTAACCTTACCTGGTTTTAAGCCAAGGGAATTAATTGTTGCTAAAGCCTGACGGTGGGTTAAATGCTCTAAATCAGGCATCATCACATTACCGTATCCAGCAGCATTAATCTTAACATATATTTTTCGATTCTGTTTCACATGGGAATCTCCCTTTGGATCTTGTTCTAAAATAGCCAAAGGCTCAATGGTTTTATCAAAGTCTAAGGTATCTAAAACAACCATCTGCAAATCATTTTGTTGTAAAACCGAAAGAGCTTGTTGGGTATTTAAATTTATTAAATCCGGTACGCTGATTCGCTGATCGTGATTAGTGGTAACTTTAAGCCATTGTAATAATACAAATCCTCCTACAAGTACTAATACTAAAGCTATAATTATCGAGCTCCAAAAAGCCTTACTCACGAAAAATTTAAATATTTTCATAGTTGTTGATTTTTAGCAAAGATATAAAAATCGAAAAGATTTTTTGTTTGTTGGTTTTGTTATAAATTTGTTTAGACTATTTACCATACTCAATTAGTCTATTTTTAACTATAAAGTATTTCTATATGAAGCACGTAGCAATAATAATGGGAGGGTATTCAAGCGAATACAAGATCTCTTTAGCAAGTGGAAAAGTAGTGTTTGACACCTTAGATCGTAATTTATATACCCCCTATGCTGTTCATATATTTAAGGATAAATGGGTGTATGTAGATCAAAACAAGCAAGAATTCCCAATTGATAAGAACGATTTCTCAGTAAATTATAAGGGTAATAAAATTTGTTTTGATGTTGTATTTAATGCCATTCATGGTACCCCGGGGGAAGATGGTCTACTCCAGGCTTATTTTGAATTAATAAATATGCCTCATACCTCTTGTGATTACTACCAAGCAGCCCTTACAATGAATAAAAGAGATATGTTATCGGTTCTAAAACCATATGGAATAAAAACCGCTATCTCCTATTACTTAAATCAAGGAGACGTAATTGATCCAGAGCAAATTATTCAAAAAGTAGGTTTACCTTGTTTTGTAAAACCTAACCGATCTGGATCTAGTTTTGGAATCTCTAAAGTAAAAGACACCAAGGAGTTATTAAAAGCTATAGAAATAGCTTATCAAGAAGATAGTGAAATTCTAATTGAAAGCTTTTTACAAGGCATCGAGGTTTCTGTGGGAGTAATTAATTATCAAAATCAAATTCTCGCCTTGCCAATTACCGAAATTGTCTCGGAAAATGATTTTTTTGATTACCAAGCTAAATACGAGGGTAAAAGTCAAGAGATAACTCCTGCTAGAATATCCCAAGAATTAACCACTGAGGTACAAAACGTTGCCAAGAGAATCTACAAAATATTGAATATGGATGGTTTCTCAAGAAGTGAATTTATTTTAGTGGACGATATTCCGTTTCTTTTAGAAATGAATACAGTTCCAGGATTAACCAACGAGAGTATCCTACCTCAACAAGCTAGACAAGCAAATATTGAGTTAAAAGATTTATTTACAAATGCTATTGAACTAGCTTTGCATAAAAAACAACAATAGTATGATTAGAAAAGCTGTATTCCCTGGCTCGTTTGATCCAATTACAAACGGACATGTCGATATAATAAAAAGAGCCTTGCCTTTATTTGACCAAATTGTAGTTGCCATTGGAGTTAACTCCGATAAAAAATACATGTTTTCATTACAGGAAAGAAAGAAGTTTATAGAAGATGCCTTTAAAGATGAACCTAAAGTTCAGGTAGCCACCTATAAAGGGTTAACCACGGATTTTTGTGCAAGCATTGATGCGCAATTCATTTTAAGAGGTCTTAGAAATCCTGCAGATTTTGAATTTGAAAAAGCCATCGCACATACCAACCGTTTTTTAACAAAAATGGAAACCGTGTTTTTATTAACAGCTGCAAGTACCTCTTTTATCTCCTCAAGTATTGTTCGAGACGTGATTCGAAACAAAGGAGATTATACAAAATTAGTTCCTAGTTCGGTAAAATTTTAGGCTACTAAAAAACACTTCCTTAGAATATAGCTATTGGTTTTACACAATAGCCTTAGTATATTAATGAAAATACCCCAAAAAGTTAGACACTTTTTGGGGTATTTTCATAGGTTATTTTTTAAAAAATGTATATTTTATTTCTTTGATAAATTACTTTTTTATTAAAACTAAGGATTAAGTATTCCTAGTTCATCTATTAACAGACGGATATTCTCATAAGAATTATCCATGGCTTTTGCTATTTGTTGTTTATCCATCCAAACCACTTGTTCGATTCCCTCTTCTATTTGTGGCTTTAATTCCTGCAAATAGGTGGTTTGCATTTTATACCACGAAGTAATTTTTAAACGATATTTTCCATTTCGTTTAAAAATATGATAGGTCTTAGATAACTTTTCAAGAATTTGCAATTCACCAACTCCCGTTTCCTCCTGAACCTCACGCATGGCAGTTTGTTCCATAGTCTCGTGTTTTTCGATTCCACCTTTGGGTAAGTCCCATTTTCCACCGCGTAAAATAAACAAAACCTCTCCCTTTTGGTTAAACACTACTCCTCCACCTGCTTTTTGTACGGAAATCTTCTCTTTTAATTTCTTTAAAATCTCTTTTTCATCTGGATGATATAAAAAAGCCTTATCTATTTTATTTTGAAAATATTTAATGATAATTTTGTCAATATCGACATCGTTCAATAAAAACAATTGAAAATCGGTTTCTTTCTCGATCTTATCGGTTAAGAATAATGGTTTGTCGTTTACAAAAACTTTATACATTTGTATTATGATTTTTAATAAAGAAACAGCACAAAAAACGGCCGAATCGCTTTTGCAAATTAACGCAATTAAATTAAATCCTAAAAATCCTTTTATTTGGGCTTCAGGATGGAATTCGCCAATTTACTGTGATAACCGTATCACGTTATCCTTTCCAGAGATTAGAAAATTCTTACAAGAAGAATTCGCTAATAATATCTCACAAAAATATCCCGATGTTCAAGTTATAGCTGGTGTAGCAACAGGGGCCATTGGTATTGGACTACTTGTTGCACAAGCTTTAGATTTACCTTTTGTTTATGTACGTCCAGAACCTAAAAAACATGGAAGAAAGAATCAAATCGAAGGTCACCTTGAACCAGGGAAGAAAGTGGTGGTTATTGAAGATTTAATTAGTACAGGTAAAAGTAGTTTACAAGCTGTAGAGGCTTTAAAAGAAAACCAAGCAGATATATTAGGAATGGCTGCTATTTTCACTTATGAGTTTGAGATAGCTAAACAAAATTTTCAGCAAGCTGACATTGAATTAACTACCCTTAGTAATTACAGTAACTTACTTCAAGCGGCTGTTAATCAAAAATACATAAGTGATTCTGATTTAGATACGCTGATTCAGTGGAGAAAAGATCCCTCTGAGTGGAACAAATAATAAATATTAATCCCAAAAATAGATTACTATGAATTTACAAAGTCCTAAAGTAAAGGTTGAGAAATCTGCTGAATATATCTTTAACGCTTTAAGTGATGTGAAGAATTTTCAAGCTTTAATGCCAGATTCCATAGCCAAGTTTGAGGTAACCCAACAAGACGAGTTTATCTTTGCATTAAAGGGAATGCCAGAAATTAAATTAAAAAAGAAATCACAGACTCCTTTCACACAAATTGTTTTGGGAGCTGCAAGTGATAAACTTCCCTTTACCCTTACAGGAAACATTGTTGAATTAGACGCTAATAGCTGCGAGATTCAACTAGACTTCCAAGGTAGTTTTAATCCAATGATGGCCATGATGGTAAAAGGTCCAATAGGTAAATTTATAGAAGCATTAGCTACTAACATGCCTAAATTATAACAGTTAAAAAAACCGATTAAAAAAATTTTTAATCGGTTTTTTTTATTTCAAAATAATTTAGTGTAACTCTACACTGTACTCTAAAATACTTGGATTATTTAGTATATCACTTAATTCAAAAGTTTTGGTAAAACTCTTTCCATCTTGACTTAACAATGCATCTGGATAAGACACCTTTTTAATGCGTTTATCAAAACTTACAGTTATTTGATACTGCATCATATTGGTACCACTTGCTTTACTTTTAGAATAATCAGTTTGCTTTTGTAGATCAACTTTTCTTTGGAAAGTATTTTTATCAAAACTGTAGCTACTAGTATTGTTAAGCCAAGCCGTTGGATCGTCAAGCTTATTACTTTGCGTGCTTCCGATTTCAGATAAAGTAGATAATCCCTTAAGTGTTTGATTGAATTCTTTTATATTCTTGCTTTTAAATTCAAAAAAAGTATTGGCTTGCGATCCCTTTAATACGGAACCAATCTCTACGGTTTTAAAGATTTTTTCCAGCTCAGGGTTAGCCTGCATTAAACTATCTAACTCTTTTTGATTTTGAACATTAGCATTACTGTTATTTTTAAAAAACTCTAGAACAGTAACAGGTTTTTGATTAATAAATCCGCCGGATTCACTTAACATTCGCTCCACCTCATCTTGACCTAAGTTACTTACTAATTGTCCATAGTCAATCTCCATCTTATAATCAATCTTTCCATTTGTTGATACATGTATGTCTTCTTTTAAAACACAACTTTGCAGTACAAGTACAACACAAAGTATCCACCATAAACTTAATTTTTTCATAATATCTTTTTCTCTAATATACTAAGTATTCAATACTTAAAACTACTTTTAAAAAATTTAAATTTAGACAAAATAAAAAACTTGTTGCCATTGAACTCTAACAACAAGTCTTCTAACTACCCTTTCTTGTGTAGTTTTATTTTTTTAACACCTACTGTTTTACAATCTGTATTATATCAACTCGGCGCTTAACCCAGCATCCAATAGTTGTAAACACTGTTGTTTTAATTGGGCAAACTCTCCTGTTTTAACAGTACATTTACCCTTATAATGTACTAAGATAGCGCACTGTTCAGCTTGTTCTGGAGTATGCTGACAAACCCGAATTAAAGTGTCAATTACATGATCAAAGGTATTTACATCATCATTATATAATACGATCTCACTATTACCACTTAGTAATTGCTCAACTGCAATATCCTCTTGTACCTTTTCTTGTGTGCTCATAAATATTTGTTTTTAAATTCAAATTTTTGCTATTAAGCTTTTTTATATTTCAAAGATACCCAATTATTTTTTTCTAACTGAGCCTGAAAAACCAATCCTAAGAGTTTAGCAGCCTGATCAATACTTTGGATATCTTGGGTGTAAAAACCACTAAAGTAAATTTCTCCTTGGTCTTTTAATGCCTTTACATAAAGATGCATATCATTTAAAAGAATATTGCGATTAATGTTGGCTAAAATAATATCATAAGTTGGCTGGGATTCAATTAAAGCCGCGTCACCATGTTTAACTTGAATGTTATCACAATTATTTCGAGTAGCATTTTCTAGTGAATTCTCACAACACCAAGAGTCTATATCAATAGCGGTAACGGCTCTTGCACCACACATACTGGCTAAAATCCCCAAAATTGATGTTCCACAACCCATATCCAAAACAGTCTTATCAACAAAATTGTTATTTAAAATTTGTTTAATCATCATGTAGGTAGTTTCATGGTGACCTGTACCAAAACTCATCTTAGGCTCAATTACCACATCATATTTACTAGCAATTGGCTGGTGAAAAGGAGCACGAACATAACAGATATCATCTACATTAATTGGCTCAAAATTTTTTTCCCATTCTTGATTCCAATTAACCTGCTGGATATCCTGTTTTTCATAAGTTATAGTAAACTCCGGATTCTCTAATATAAATATATCCTGTAAAATGTCTTCACTCCATAAATCTTCTTGCACATAAGCACTTAATCCCTGTGGGGTTTCCTCAAAGCTCTCAAATGCTTTTTGAGCTAATTCTGCAAGCAAAATCTCCGTACCTAATTCCCTTGGTTCAATGTTAAAGTGATAACCTATATATTTCATTTCTAATTATTTTTATCATTATTTAATGCTCTGGCTAGTTAAAAACATACATAAAAAAATAATCTTACCTAGCTATTTGCAAAACTAATGCTATTTTTGCAAAAGCAACACATTTTATTTTATATGAAAAGGTTATATACTATTTTGTTCACTCTATTGTTTGTTAGCGCAATAGCACAGGTTCAAAAAAAATCAGACGACAGTAACGATTTAAAATTATCTCAACTTCCCTATTATAGTTATGGTAAAGGTCTTGGAATTACTTCCAATGACAGTATTTTCAAGTTAAACATTCGATTTAGAATGCAAAACAGACTAACTATAAATAGTATGCAAGATAAACAAGCTACCTACGATGGGGAAATCAGAAGGCTTCGTTTGCGCTTTGATGGATATGTAGGGGATCCTAAATTTTTATATGTAGTACAACTTTCCTTCTCTCCAAAAGACATGGGAGAACACCGAGATGATCAAGATCCTAATATTATACGTGACGCAGCTATTACTTACGCACCCAACAAACATTGGAACTTTATCTTTGGTCTTACTAAACTACCAGGAAACAGACAAAGAACCAACTCCTCAGGTGCTTTACAGTTTACAGATCGATCGATAAACAACTCTAGTTTTACAACCGATCGTGATTTTGGAATTCAAGCCTATTATCTACACGAGAAAAAAGATAAATTTGGTTATAACATAAAAACAGCTCTAAGTACCGGTAAGGGTAGAAACTGGGGTAAATCAGATATTGATAGTTATGCTTTAACCGGTAGAGTAGAATTATTACCTTTAGGTAGCTTTGCTAAAGGAGGTGCCTATTTTGAAGGAGATTTAGCCAGAGAAATCACACCAAAATTATACTTAGGAGCCAGCTATAGTTTAAACAATAAAGGAGTACGTAGCTATGGACAAAAAGGAGAGTTACTCTATGAGCCTCGTTCCTTTAGAGCAGTATTCTTAGATGCAGTTGTTAAATACAACGGATGGGCAGGTATGGTTGCTTATATGAATAGAAATCTAAGTGATCCAATTACTGAATTATATGAACCCGGAACAATGGATCCTTTAAAGAGTAATTACGTTTTCGCAGGTCATGGTTTAGACTATCAGTTAAGTTACTTGTTTGAAAGCAACTATGAAATAGCTGGTCGTATTTCTACACAAAATATGCAACATGATCTACGAGAAGCATTTAATGTTAACAATACAACCCAATATTCTTTAGCAGCTACTAAGTATTTATGGGAACACGCCTTTAAAGTTCAAGCTGAAGTTACTTATGATAGGTTAAATTACCTTGTTGGTCCAACTAAAAACAATTGGTATTTCCGAATGCAAGTTGAAATTGGTATTTAAAAAAGTCATAGAAAATTTACTTTTTTAGATTTTACAAAGCCAATTAACTATGATTTAATAATACTTTCACTAATTATCTAAAAATAGAAAGATTTGCTTTGGTATCTTTGCAAGTGGAATTAGAAAACGGTTTATTATGAGAAATATATTAGTGGTGCTATTTATAGCCTTCGCTAGTCTTTTGAACTCTTGTGGAACAAAAAACGATAATAAATTAGATTATCATGTTATTTTAGACACAGACCAAACGGCCGAAGATAAAGAATTTAGAATTATAAGTTCTAATCGAATTGCCACCTTAAATAAAGCTATTAAAGAAAAAAGTTTGCGTAACGAGGCAGACATCATGCAAGAATATTCACCAGAGGATAGATCTCCAAAGGATAATTACTTGTATGTTTTAAGAAAAAAAATAGGCCCAGATCCAGTTAATATCACGATTTCTTTATTAGAAGATCAAATTAATAACCCGGCTATCAAAGCCAAGAAAGTTATCATGGATTTAACAAAAGATGGCGAGAACTTTAAAGTCACTAAGATTAAAGAAAGTTATCAGTGCCGTGAAAACAGAGGCCAACAAGAATGGGGAGCCGAACTTTGTATTTAAATGGAATCATTTTATAAAAAAAATGCTAGAGCGAAACTCTAGCATTTTTTTTTAATTATCAACTGAATCTTGCTCGGATTGTGAAGAAGTAATCTCGTCTTCTTTACGGGCTATATTCATATTTGGAAATTTCTTTTGAATAGACTTCAATGCAAATTCATTAATCTCAGCCATTGCCTCTTGTGAAGGTAATTTTAAAGTCTCTGCATTGTGTTTTAAAACTTCCTCCAAAAGAATTTGTGTTCTTAATAACTGGAAATTTAAATCAATAATCTCACCAGCTACGTCGATGTCTCCTAATTTCATTGTATATACTTTTTTGTTACTTACTCTAATTTTATTTTAATTAGCTAGGGTAAAAATAATAAACTATTTTAAATACAAACTTAACTCTAGGTTATTTATTGCTTATAATAGAAATTTAATTCCTCTCGCAGATTATATCGCGATGACATTACCTCTCCATAAGCTCCAGCCGAACGAATTGCTATTAAATCTCCTCGGTGTAATTCCTCCAATATTACATCTTTGCCAAAACAATCACTACTCTCACAAATTGGTCCAACCACATCATAACGAAGCTGTGGTAATTCCCCATTTGTATTTAATTTCTGCAGTTTATGCACAGCTTGGTACAATGCTGGTCGAAGTAATTCGGTCATTCCAGCATCCAAAATAGCAAAGTTCTTATTTATACCATTTTTAATATACAAGACCCTTGAAATTAAACTTCCACAGTTTCCAACAATAGATCGTCCTAACTCAAAATGCACTTGTTGGTTTTTTGCTGGTTCTAAAAACTCATTAAATAAATCAAAGAAATCACCAAAGTCAACCATGGGCTGCTTATCGGGATCGGTGTAATTAATTCCTAAACCTCCACCAAGATTTAAAATTGGAACGGTAATTCCTTTATCAATAAAAAACTCATTCCACTGATTTACCTTAACACATAGGTTTTTAAATACTTCCAAATCAGTAATTTGAGACCCTACATGAAAATGAAGTCCTATAAGGTTTAAATGTTGGGGATTATTGGCAAAAATAGACAAGCAATTATCCAATTGATGAACCATTATTCCAAACTTATTTTCTTCAAGACCAGTGGTAATATAATGATGTGTTTTTGCATCTACATTGGGGTTAATACGCAAGGCTATATTAGCGCAAGTATTTAATTGTTGTGCAATCTGACCAATGACTTGTAATTCTTGAACACTCTCCACATTAAAGGCCAATATACCAGCCTTTAATGCCGTGGTAATCTCTTTGTCGGTTTTACCAACTCCTGCAAATACAATCTGATCGGCAGCAAAACCATTGGCTATTGCAAGTTCAATTTCCTTTCCACTTACACAATCAGCACCTAATCCTAATTTACTTATTTCTTTTAATAATACGGGATTATTATTGGCCTTAATTGCATAATGAATATGATAGCCATATTGGCTAGCTTTTTGTTTAGCACTTAAAACCGTTTGCCTTAATAAAGGTAAATCATAATAATATAATGGGGTAGACTCTTTTTGTAAATTTTCTACTATATTCTGCATATTGGACATTTAAAATAAACGATTATGTAGGGATCTTAATGCCTCTACTTTATAATTGGCTGGAACTAACATAGAAATATTATGCTCGCTTCCACCATAAGATATCATGCGTACTGGAATGTGTTTGACAGCCTCGGAAACAATAGTGGCATGTCCATGGGTATTTCTTTTAAAATCTCCCACTATACAAACAATAGCTTGATTGTGATCTAATTCAACATTACCAAAGTGTTCCAATTCTTTAACAATCTTGTCTAAATTAGTAGTATCATCAATGGTTAAAGAAACGGCAACCTCGGAGGTAGTAATCATATCTATTGGAGTTTTATAGCGCTCAAACACCTCAAATACGCGACGCAAAAATCCATAAGCAAGTAGCATTCTTGATGAGTTAATGCGAATAGCAGTAATCCCGTCTTTAGCAGCGATGGCAACAATCTGATCATCACTTTGAGTATGGGCAGAAATCAAAGTTCCCGCAGCACTAAGCTCCATGGTATCTAACAAACGTACTGGAACATTAAATCTTTTAGCAGGAAACACACTTTGAGGATGTAAAATCTTAGCACCAAAATAAGCCAGCTCTGCAGCTTCATCGAAACTTAAATTAGAAATAGGTTTGGTATTTTGCACAAATCTAGGATCATTGTTATGGAATCCATCAATATCTGTCCAGATTTGAATTTCCTCTGCTTTTAATACCGCTCCTATTAGTGAGGCTGTATAGTCTGAACCTCCTCTTCGCAGATTATCAATCTCACCAAAAGCATTTCTACAAATATACCCTTGGGTGATAAATAGTTTTGCCTGCGGATGTTTTTCTAACGATGCTTTTACCTGGGTTTGGATAAAATCAATATCTGGTTCGTTCTCTTTATCCATCTTCATAAAGTCTAAAGCTGGAAGTAAAACCGAATCAATTTTTTGCTCTTGAAGGTAATAATGAAATAGGGTTGTGGATAAAAGTTCACCTTGAGCCAGGGCTATCCTCTCTTCTACTTTAGTAAATAAATCATTTCCTAATTCATATAAAAGATTAAAATGACGCTCGATTAAATCCTGGGCTTGCTTTAATGCTGTTGGACTGGAAAATAACTCTTTTATGAAATCTTGGTATTTGGAGTATAAAACCTTTATATGTTCTTGGGCTTGTTTTGCCTGTGCATTTATATAAAGATCGGAAATTTTAACTAAATCATTCGTGGTACCCGATACAGCTGATAAAACCACAAGATGAGAATCACTTGGTTGTGAGTTAATAATACTTAATAATTGTTGCATTCGCTGGGGACTTCCCACTGAGGTTCCTCCAAATTTTAAAACTTTCATAAATCTATTTTTGTTGTTAATTGATTTTCTAACGTATTTTCCTTTTTTGATAGTCCATAAAAAAAGGGACTTGTCACTGTGACAAGTCCCTTACTATATTACTTTGCTTATATCTATAGAGAAACTGCTCACGACCTTTGACGTAAGTTTACCTTTTTCCCCTTCTTTATAATAGATATAAACATGATGTTTTTATTTTGTTATCAGCCACAAATATAGATACTTATTTTTATAATCAAGTATTTTTATTGAAAAAATTATTTTTTTTACTCTCAATTCATGTAAAAAAGTAGCCTTTGTTTTTTTTTATTTCGCAATCGGTCTAACCTTAAATAAGTTCTTTGTAGGGTATTATATTAGTTAATAAAAATCACTTTTGAAATAACAATTATACAATACAAGTGCGTAATAATAACATTTACTTAACACAAACATAACTTTAAGCTACATGATATGTAATTTTTATTTCTGATTTTTCACAAAAAAACAAATATGATCAATAAGCATATTCACTTGTGCTGGTTTGGTAAAAATCCATACCCTAAAATTATGCAAAACTGTTTAGATTCTTTACAGAAATTTGCACCCGATTATCAAATTACCATTTGGAATGAAGATAACTTTAATATAGAGTCATATCCTTTTGCTAAACAAGCATACAGTGTGGCTAAATATGCTTTTGTATCAGATGTATGTAGGTTACATGTTTTAAAACATCATGGGGGGATTTATCTGGATACAGACACCGAGATAGTACAGAATTTAGATATATTCTTAGAAAATGATTTTTTTATGGGCTTTGAGTCCGATAACTTACTTTCCACGGCAATTATAGCAAGTTGTAAAAACCATCCTACTTTGGATTTATTTTTAGATTACTACAACAACAAATCTTTTTTTAGAAAGCATCTTTTTAAAAAATATTCGATTACTCCAAATACAATTATCATCACAAATATTTTAAAAAAACAAGGTCTGTTATTAAACAACCAATATCAAAACCTACCCAATAAAGTAACTATTTACCCAAAAAACTACTTTAGTCCAATTGATTATAAAACCAAAGTAAGTGTAGCCGATAAACAAACCTATGTTTATCATTACTTTAGCGAGTCTTGGAAACAAAACCTTCGCCCGACTGTATACAAAATTGAAAAATAATCAAAAAAAAACAGGATGCAAATTCAAGTTAGTTTCCTTGTATGCATCCAGTTTGTATCAAATAGGCTAAAAAACTAATCAGCACTGTCTTTTTCTTGTCTACGATCCGCTAAAGAATCCGTTTCGGCATTACCATATTTCCAATAAGAATAAGCATACAAATCCTGTGCACTCCATTGCTTTTGTTTGCGTAAATAAGTCCTTAATTCTTTTATGCTTTGCATTTCGCTGGCCAAATAACCAAACTTGGTTTGTTCCCCCCAAGGTTGTTGGTCCACTATTTCTTTGACTTTATCTGCTAATTGAGAATTTCTACCTGGGGTAGGATTTATAAGCCAAGTAATTTGAGCCTTACAACTATATGTTAAATCTTGAACATCCTGATAACTCTCCACCTCTATTATAACCTGGGCAGTTTTACTGGAATCCAAAGACTCTAAAATAGCCCCTAACACAGGAATAGCTGTTGCATCCCCAGCAAGTAAGTACCAATCTACATCGGGGTATAATTCCTTGGGTAAAACTCCCATAGCAACACCTAGTTCCGCTCCAATAGGTGCGTTAATAGCAAAATCCGATGCAGGTGAATCTTGACCATGAGCCACAAAATCTATCCATATTAGATTATTTTGTAAATCAATTCCTCGATGGGTATAAGTCCTCATTATCGGGGTAAGATGTTTTTCAACCTCGATTGGTTGATTACTTTTAGGATCTATAGTTGGAAAATGTACTTGATCAACCCCCTTAGGTGCAATAAAAATCTTATTGTTTACCCCTACAGTGGTATTAACGTAATCACTGGTTTGTGGATGAGTCAAGGTTAAACGAATATAATGTGGAGTTATGTATTGTCTTTTAACAAGAGTAAAAACTTTTCTTTTTACGTTTGGCTTCATATAAATTAAATTAATATTATTTCCTACTATTTAATTAGGAATACAAATATACTTAATTATAGTTATTTAGACTTATTATAAACAACAAAAAGTTAGCATTTAACAATTTAACCAAATTCTATCTTTAGTAAAGCACAACTTTACTACTTCAAACCAGCATTTGATTTGATTTTTTTTTAATCCTTATAAACAATCCTAAAAAATATGCTCTAACTTTACTTTTTTGCTTGTCAAAAGATTAAGAATCAAACTACAGAGAATTAAAAAATCGTTAAAAATATAACCACCAAAAACGCAAATTAACTTGTTTTATTAAAATAGATTCACAAGCTTTGTAGTTATAAGCCATGCGATAAGTTTAAAAAAAATTCCTTTATCAAGCTTATAGAGTTTTTTAAGAAAAAAATAGGTATACCTGCTTGATTAATCTCTATTTTTGCTAAAAATAAATTACAATATGCTAATTATCGGAATCGCAGGAGGAACCGGGAGTGGAAAGACAACCGTAGTTCACCAAATAATGACAGAATTACCAGAGACAGAGGTTGGAATTATTTCACAAGACTCTTACTATAAAGCTACAGACAACTTAACTTTAGAGGAAAGACAACTTATTAATTTTGACCACCCTAGATCTATTGATTTTGATCTTTTAGTCCAGCATTTAGAAGAGTTAAAAAAAGGAAACAGTGTAAATCAACCTGTGTATTCGTTTGTTAAACACAATCGTACTGATGATTACATTTTAACGCATCCTAGAAAAGTAATGATTGTCGAGGGAATCTTAATTCTTACAAATCCTCAATTAAGAGAAATGTGTGATATAAAAATATTTGTACACGCCGACTCAGATGAGCGTTTAATCCGTAGATTAAAAAGAGATATTGCTGAGAGAGGCAGAGACATGACAGAGGTTTTAGACCGCTATCAAAATACTTTAAAACCAATGCACGACCAATTCATTGAGCCCTCAAAAGCTTATGCAGATATTATCATACCTAATGATACCTATAATACAGTAGCAATAGATATTGTACGTACGGTAATTAGCGAAAAAATAGGTTAACATAACTCACTTAGACAAATGCAAAGTAAAGGTTTTTGGAATAATTTACATTTTTTAAAAAGCAAGTGGAACCTCCTATTGGTTGTTTCGTTTTTAGTATTCCTATCCTGGATTTTGTTCTTTGATACTTATTCTTACCTAGAACATCGTAATATTGATAAAGAAATCGATAAATTACAAGATCAAAAAGAGTATTTTCAAGGAGAAATAGAAAGAGACAAAAAAGCTATTAAAGGATTAAAGAGTGGAGATGCAACAGAAAAATACGCTCGAGAAAAATATTATATGAAAAGAGATAACGAAGATATATTTATAATAGAATTTGATTCGTTACCTTAAAACAATAAACCATCAACCAAAAAACTATGAATAATCAACTTTTTGAAGATTTTGCCAAAGTATCTTCAAAGGAGTGGAAAAATCTAATTCAATTTGATTTAAAAGGAGCTGATTATAACCAAACACTACTATGGGAATCCCTAGAAGGAATAAAGGTTCGTCCTTTTTATCAAGGTGATATAGATAACAACCCACTTGCTATTAAAACAAAAACAACCGAGTTTAGTATTCTACAAAGAATCTATGTTTTTGATGTGCAAAAAAGCATCGAAAAAACTCTTGATGTTTTAAAAAAAGGAGCAGAATCAATTTATTTTACAATTGATAATCTAGAGCTAAACGCCAAAGAACTTTTAGCTAAATTGCCAAAGCAAATCACCTATTTCTTTACATTTACCTTTTTAGATCAAGGCTACTTACAAGATTTAGCTACCTGGGCTAAAGACAATGATTTTAAGGTTAACCTTTTGGTTTGCCCAATTGATCAACTAGAAAATCAAGGAAACTGGTTCGTTAATTTGGATTCCGATTTTGCTAGGGTAAAAACCTTATTGGAAAACAATTCAAATATCCACATTGGCATTGACACAGGTATTTATCAAAACGCAGGGGCTAATATGGTTCAGCAAATTGCCTATACACTTGCAAAGGTTAGTGAGTATTTAAATAGAATTCCATCCTCTAACAATACCATTTATATCCAAAACTCTACTGGTTCGAATTACTTCTTTGAAATTGCAAAGCTTAGAGCCTTAAGGCTAGTATTAGATTTAGTTATTCAAGCCTTTAATACTCAGATTAATTATAAAATAATCTCTTTGCCAAGTAAACGCAACAAAACTCTTTACGATTATAATGTAAATATGTTGCGAACCACAACCGAGAGTATGAGTGCTATTTTGGGAGGAGCCGATTTTGTAAGTAATTTACCCTATGATGCTATTTATCATAAAGAAAATGAATTTTCAGATCGAATTGCAAGAAATCAACTTCTAATCCTAAAGCAAGAAAGCTACTTCAATGCGGTTAATAATCCTACCGAAGGAGCTTATTATATTGAATACCTAACTATACAATTAGCGGAAAAAGCCTTAGAGGTTTTCAAACTTATTGAAAAAGCAGACGGTTTAATTACCCAATTAATTCAAGGTGTAATTCAACGAAAAATCTCGCAAAGTGCTCAAAAAGAACAAGACTTATTTGATCAAGGAAAAGAGGTTTTATTAGGTAGCAATAAATATCCTAATGCTCAAGATCATATGAGTGATGACTTGGAATTATATCCTTTTATTAAACATAATCCTAGAAAAACTCTAATTATTCCAATTCTAGCAAAACGACTAGCTCAGGAATATGAAAAACAAAGGTTAGAAAAGGAAAAACTAAATAATGACTAGGAAATGAAAAGAAAAGACCTACAACAATTAAAAATCGATTCTTCCACTCTTAGTTCAAAATCTCAAGATTCCGATTTTACTACTGCAGAAGGAATAAATATAAAAAAAACATATTCTCAACAAGATTTAGATTCGATTGAGCATATTGGTTTTGCGGCAGGATTTGCGCCAAACTTAAGAGGCCCTTACTCCACTATGTATGTTAGACGTCCTTGGACAATACGTCAATACGCAGGTTTCTCTACAGCACAGGAAAGTAACGCTTTTTACAGAAGAAACCTTGCAGCCGGACAAAAAGGACTATCGGTTGCTTTTGATCTTGCCACTCACCGCGGATATGACTCGGATCACCCCAGAGTAGTTGGTGATGTAGGAAAGGCTGGAGTAGCTATTGATAGTGTAGAGGATATGAAGGTTTTATTTAACCAAATTCCTTTGGGAGAAATGTCGGTATCTATGACAATGAACGGAGCCGTTTTACCTATTATGGCTTTTTACATTGTAGCTGCTATGGAACAAGGCGTAGACTTAAAAGACCTCTCGGGTACAATTCAAAATGATATTTTAAAGGAGTTTATGGTTAGAAACACTTATATCTATCCACCTACTCCTTCTATGAAAATAATAGCTGATATATTTGAATATACCAGTAAAAAAATGCCCAAATTTAACTCTATCTCCATTAGTGGTTACCATATGCAAGAAGCAGGTGCTACAGCGGACATCGAATTAGCCTACACCCTTGCAGATGGTCTAGAATATATTAGAACCGGACTAAATGCAGGAATGCAAATTGATGACTTTGCTCCAAGATTATCCTTTTTCTGGGCCATTGGAATGAATCACTTTATGGAAATAGCAAAAATGAGAGCAGCCAGAATGCTCTGGGCCAAACTAATTAAAGAGTTTAATCCAAAAAGTGAAAAATCTCTTGCTTTACGTACCCATTGTCAAACATCGGGTTGGAGTCTTACCGAGCAAGATCCTTTTAATAACGTAGCTAGAACAGCTATTGAAGCTGCTGCTGCTGCCTTTGGTGGGACACAGTCCTTACACACCAATGCCTTAGATGAAGCTATTGCTTTACCAACTGATTTCTCGGCACGTATTGCTAGAAATACACAAATTTTCTTACAAGAAGAAACTAAAATTTGTAAAACTGTAGATCCATGGGCAGGAAGCTATTATGTGGAATCCTTAACCCAAGATATCGCAGATAAAGCATGGAAGTTAATTCAAGAAGTGGAATCTCTTGGAGGAATGACCAAAGCAATTGAAACTGGTATACCAAAGTTACGCATCGAGGAAGCCGCCGCTAGAAAGCAAGCCCGTATTGATAGTGGACAAGATATAATTGTAGGGGTTAATAAATATCGATTAGAAAAAGAAGATCCTCTTCATATTCTAGAGGTAGATAATCAAACCGTTAGAAAACAACAAATCGACTCCCTACAAAACATTAAAGCCAATCGAGATAATAAACAAGTAGCTCTTGATCTACAAGCATTAACCAATTGTGCAAAAACCGGAAAAGGTAATTTACTAGAACTAGCGGTACAAGCTGCCAAAAACAGAGCAACTTTAGGTGAAATCAGTGATGCTTTAGAAAGCGTTTTTGGTAGATTTAAAGCACAAATTCAATCTATTAGTGGAGTGTATAGTAAGGAAATCAAAAATGACCCGAGCTTTGAGAAAGCGCGAGCTCTTGCAAATGAATTTGCTGAAAAAGAAGGTAGAAGACCTCGTATAATGATTGCAAAAATGGGACAAGACGGGCATGATCGTGGTGCTAAGGTTGTAGCCACTGGTTATGCAGATGTTGGCTTTGATGTTGACATAGGTCCGTTGTTTCAAACCCCGGCCGAAGCAGCTAAACAAGCCGTCGAGAATGATGTGCATGCCCTAGGAGTTTCTTCCCTAGCAGCTGGTCATAAGACTCTGGTGCCTCAAGTTATTGAAGAATTAAAAAAATACGGAAGAGAAGACATCATGGTAATTGTTGGTGGAGTTATTCCAGCCCAAGATTATCAATTCTTATTTGACGCTGGAGCATTGGCGGTTTTTGGACCAGGAACCAAAATTAGCGAAGCTGCAAGTTTGATGTTAGAAATATTACTGGATAAATAAATATTAATTTATAAGCATGCCCAAAAAACAGATCTTTTTTGGGCATGTCTGTTTTTGTTTATTACCTAAAGATTATAAATCAGCTTCAAGTAATTCTATGAAAAGCCATACCTTTGTATAAAATGCATATCATTATGGGATTTGAAGACTTACAATTAAACCAGAGTATTTTAAAAGCAATTCACGATCTAGGCTATAGTCAACCAACTGCTATACAACAAAAGGCTATACCTGTAATCTTACAGGAAAAAGATATAATAGCTTGTGCGCAAACCGGTACAGGAAAAACAGCTGCCTTTACCATGCCTATTATCCATTACCTACATCGTTTAGGTAATACTAAAAGAACGAAGAAAGCTAAAGTTTTAATTGTAACTCCAACAAGAGAACTATCCCAACAAATAGCAGATAACTTCCAGGATTATGCAAAATATACCAATATTACTCACTTAACCATATATGGGGGAGTTTCTTTGGAGCCTCAAATTCAACAATTAAATAAAGGAGCTGATGTAATTATTGGAACTCCAGGACGGATACTTGATCTACATAAACAAAAGCATTTAGACTTAGATCATCTTCATTTTTTAGTTCTAGATGAAGCGGATTTAATGCTGGATATGGGATTTTTGGAAGATATCAAAAAAATAATCTCCTTTACTCCTGATAACAAACAAACTTTACTATTCTCCGCCACAATGCCTATTTCAGTTAGAGAGTTGGCTCATAATTTTTTAAAAGACCCTCAGTATATCGCTGTAGACCCAATTTCTTCTACCGCAAAAACGGTTAAACAACAAGTTTATTTTGTGGAAAAAAGCGATAAGAAAAAACTCCTTGTTCATATAATAAAAAGTCAAGATCTCTCAGATGTCCTTGTTTTTACAAGAACTAAAGCCACAGCAGATCAACTAACCCTATACTTGAACAAACAATCCATAGAGGCGGTTTGTTTTCATGGAGATAAATCTCAAAATCTAAGACAACAAGCCTTAGATGAATTTAAAAGTAAAAAGACAAAAGTATTAATTGCCACTGATGTTGCCGCAAGAGGTATTGATATTGATTCTCTTCCCGTTGTAATTAATTATGATCTTCCCAATGTTCCAGAAACATTTGTACATAGAATTGGCCGTACAGGTAGAGCCAATCAACAAGGATTAGCAATATCTTTTTGTGACAAGACAGAGAAAAAATATTGGCAGGAGATTGTTAAGTTTACCCGTAGCCAACCCAAACAAATTTTAAATCATCCTTACCCTTGGCAAGAAGATAAAAATAAATCGCAAAAAAAGACTACTTCTAAAACAATAGATAAAAAACAATCTGAAACCTCTGGTAAATCTAGAAAGTCAGCTAATGCAAAAAAAAATAAAAAACGTTGGTATTAAATCCGTAATCAAGTCTACAAAAGATTTTAATAGTTATAAAATTAATACCGTAATAAAACATGTCTTTAACTAAACATACCAAAAAAAGAATATTTCAAACTTTGCGTTTTACCATTTCTTTTGGAGCATTGATATTTTTAATAATATGGTTAGCTAATTTTCGCGTAGTTTCCAATTCATTTGACTTTATATATAGTGATTTGGAAAAAATCCCTTATAATAAAACAGGACTTGTTTTGGGTACCTCGAAAACTTTACAAAACGGAATGGATAACCCATATTTTACAAAACGAATCCAGGCTGCAAGTGAGCTGTATCACAGCGCAAAAATCACCTATATAATTGTAAGTGGAGATAACCGATTTAAAAACTATAATGAGCCATTGGATATGAAACAAGCTTTAATGGATAATGGAGTTGCTGCCCAGCATATTTATTTGGATTATGCAGGATTAAGAACTTTAGATTCTGTTTATCGCGCCAAGGCAATTTTTGGACAAAGTTCCATTACCATTATATCCCAGGAATTTCATAATCAAAGAGCCATCTATATTGCAAACTACCTAGGTATTAATGCCATAGGATATAACGCCAAAGATGTTAATAGTAGATTTGGTTACAAAACAATGTTACGGGAAAAATTAGCTCGAGTAAAAGTGATAATAGATCAACTATTTAATAAAAAACCCAAACATTTAGGTAATCCCGTGGCTATACCTTAGACCAATAAGTTTTAGAAAATTAGCTTAATTATATTTATAATACAGTTAAGCTAATTTTTTAATGCTTTAATAAATTCTCCCTTTTAAAAGCCTTTTATAAAAATTTACTTTGGTTAAGAAAACAATTTAAATCCTTGTTTGTAAAATAAGTTTAACCTACAAAAAAATTATATATCTGCGTGGTTAACAAACAAACCAGTATTCCAAAAACAATAGGCAATACCGTTGCTACAAAAGTCCATTTAAAACTATTTGTTTCTTTATAAATAGTATATATGGTGGTACTACACGGATTGTGGAGTAAACTAAAAAGCATCAGGTTTATACCCGTTAGAGTTGTCCAACCGGCTTGTAAAAGAATATCGGCAATTTGTGAATCTCCCAACTCAAAAAGCACCCCGGCTCCTTGTCCAATAGTTGGGTCTTTAAGTACCATGGCTGTTAACATTAAAATAGTTGGAATAACAATTTCATTGGCTGGAATAGCAATAATATAAGCCAATAGAATAACGCCATTTAAACCAATTAATACCGCTACAGGATTTAAACCATCAATTATTAATAAAGCCAGGTTCTCTTGCGAAACACTTATATTGGAAACCAACCAAATTAACGCACCTGCAGGAGCCGCAAAAACCACTGCTCTACCCAGTACAATTAAAGTACGATCAATTAACGAGGTGTATAACGTTTGAAAGAATTGAGGTGGACGATAAGGTGGTAATTCTAAAGTAAAAAAAGAAGACTCTCCCTTTAAAAGTGTTTTTGAAAGTAACCACGAACTAAAGAAAGTAAATCCTATACCTAAAACTACAATGAAAACTACTGCTAAAGTAGATATAAAACCAGCCATGTAAGTTGGTACTAATGCACCAACGAAAATCGTTGCTATTAATATTTGAGTTGGCCACCTACCATTACACAATGAAAAGTTATTTGTTATAATCGCTATTAGCTTTTCTCTTGGAGAATTAATAATTCTAGTGGAAACAACACCTGCCGCATTACACCCAAACCCCATGCTCATTGTTAGGGCCTGTTTACCATGGGCTCCTGCCGCTTTAAAGACCCGATCCAAATTAAAGGCTACCCTTGGCAAATAACCAAAGTCCTCTAATAGAGTAAACAATGGAAAAAATATAGCCATCGGAGGCAGCATAACGGCAATCACCCAAGCAGTAGCCAAGTAAACACCATCGATTAAAAATCCACTTAACCACCAAGGCATATGTATATAAAGTGCTCCTTGTTTCAATAAGGGATAAACCTGATCTAACAATAAATAGGAAAGCGCACTAGAGGGGTAATTCGATCCAATGATAGTAAGCCAAAGAATTGCTCCTAAAAGTAATAACATTATTGGAAACCCAAATGTTTTACTTGTGACAATATTATCTATAGCACGATCTATTTTAAAAGCACGTGGATTGTTCTTACTATCCACACGATTCTTCACAATTTTTGAAACATAATCAAATATTCCTTGCGCGAGATCTCTAGCATAATTTTTACCTAACTCCAGACTTACCTGCTCTGCATTAAGTAAAATAGGTTCTAAATTCTCTTGCTTAATATTAGGGGATAACTTACCGGTTAAAAGCGCATTTTCTATACTACTATCTTTTTGTACCAAACGCATCGCTATCCAGCTTGCATTGGGTAATTGTGGATCAATACTGAGTAAAGATTTAGATATTCCTTGAATTAATAACCTAGAGCTCGCTGTTAAATTTTTCACTGCAGTACTCTTGGGGCTATTATCTTGTTGATGAGCTACCTTAGAGATGGCCATTAACAATTCAGGAATTCCCTTTTTACTTCTTGCCGAGGTTGCCACAACCGGAACACCTAAATCTTTACTTAAACCACGCAAATCTATGGTAATACCATGTCGTTGTGCCTCGTCCATTAAATTAACACATATAACAACTCTAGAGGTAATATCCATTATTTGTACCGCTAAAGATAAGTGTCTTTCTAATCTACCAGCATCCACCACTACTACTGTTACATCAGGCTGGTCAAATAAAATAAAATCACGAGCAACCTGTTCATCTTCAGAGGTTGATAACAGTGAATAAGTTCCAGGCAAGTCTACAATAGTATATAAATCCTCAGAGTATTTAAAACTTCCACTTTGACTTGTAACAGTCTTTCCAGGCCAATTTCCCGTATGTTGCTTTAAACCGGTTAAGGCATTAAACACCGTACTTTTCCCCGTATTAGGATTCCCTGCTAAGGCAATAACAAAGTCTTGTTTTAAATTACTAACTCCTAGCTTTTGTAAACTTGAACTAGTATTTAAATCACATATGTCACAGGCTGATTTAGCCATACTTTTTTCTTTTTTAATTAGTAAAACTTAATTAGCTTATTTGAATGTATATTTTCTTTGCATCCTGATTTCGTATAGAAATAATAGTGTTGTATATACGATAAGCTATTGGATCACCTAAAGGAGAAATATTATGAATTGTAATTTCTGCTCCCTTAACAAATCCTAAATCCAAGAATCTTTGAAAGGACTCTTGTGAGCAATCCTGGTCAATACCCACTACCTGAGCAACCTGATCTTTCTTTAATTCTAATAAATTCATTACACTATTGTTTAGATATACAAAATTACAAAATTAGACTCGTCTAACAATAAATTTAGTGTAAAATATTTACTAATTATTAATACAAATAAATACCTGTAAATTAGATACATAAAAAAAGACTCATAATTTTTTTTATGAGTCTTTTTTATTTTCTATTATTATCTATTATCTCTTAAAGAGTTTTAAAGGCTGATTCAAACGGTACACGATGAATTAAACTACGTCCAAGGGTTACTTCGTCGGCATACTGTAACTCATCACCCACTGAAATTCCTCTTGCAATAGTACTGGTTATTATCGTGAAGTCTTTTATTTGTTTATAAATATAAAAATTGGTAGTATCTCCTTCCATGGTGGAGCTTAAAGCAAAAATAATCTCTTTGACTTGGTTGTTCCTTACCTTATCAATTAAACTAGTTATCTTTAATTGACTAGGACCAATACCATCAATAGGGGATATTTTACCGCCTAAAACATGATAAATCCCTTTGTAACTCTGGGTATTTTCTAATGCCATAACATCCCTTACATCTTCAACCACACAAATTGTAGCGTGGTCACGAGATGGATTGGCACATATATCACATAGGTGGGTATCGGAAATATTATGACAACTGTTACAAAAAACAAGATCCGTGCGCATTTTAATTAGACTCTGGGCTAAGGACAAAGATTGACTCTCAGGTTGTTTTAATAAATGTAACATTAAACGCAGAGCTGTTCGCTTTCCTATACCAGGAAGCAAAGCCATTTCATCTACCGCTTTTTCTAATAATTTTGAAGGAAATTCCATGGCGCAAATATACAAAAAAAGAGCCTTTGTAAAAATGACTCTTAAAGACAATAAGAAATTATATACAAGTATTTTTCACACAAATAAAAATTACCCTACATTTGAGAAACAATATCTTAACCCGTCATTATGAGTCCGATCACCATATTAACTATGATTGTAATTTACTTTGGAATTTTAATACTCATTTCTTTTTATGTAAGTAAAAATAACAGTAGTAATCAAGCATTCTTCATAGCCAATAAAGACTCAAAGTGGTACTTAGTTGCCTTTGGTATGATAGGTACCGCCTTATCAGGAGTAACCTTTATTTCAGTACCTGGAGAAGTTGGCTCTGCAAATGGCGAACAATTCAAATACTTCCAATTTATTTTGGGTAATGCCGTTGGATTTTTAATTGTAGCCAAAGTATTACTCCCCTTATATTATAAATATAACTTAATTTCCATCTACACCTTTATCCAAGATAAACTCGGTTTTTATAGCTATAAAAGCGCTTCCATGATTTTTCTAATCAGTAGGACTATTGGATCTGCTTTTCGATTATATTTAGTGGTAATAGTACTACAGAAATTCGTTTTTGATCACTTTCATGTTCCCTTTTTTATAACTGTACTAATTGCACTTTTATTAATCTATGCCTATACCTACAAAGGAGGATTAAAAACTATTATTATCACCGATACCCTACAAACTTTCTTTTTAGTGACTTCCGTTATATTTACTATCTATTTTATTTGTAAAGAACTTGATTACAATATAATAGAAGCCTTTCAAAGTGTAAAACAAAGTAGTTATTCTAAAATATTCTTCTGGGAGGATTTCTTTGGCAACAGATTTCATTTCTATAAACAGTTCTTAGGAGGAATATTTGTAACTATTGCTATGGTTGGTTTAGACCAAGATTTAATGCAAAAAAATCTAAGTTGTCCCAATATCAAAGAAGCACAAAAAAACATGTACAGTTTTACTGGAATCTTTGTAATTGTTAACTTGTTATTTTTAAGCGTTGGTGCACTATTGTATATTTATGCAAGTAAAAACCATATTGCCTTGCCACTAGATTCACAAACAGGGCAAGTTAGAACCGATTTACTGTTTCCTGTTATCGCCTTTGAGCATTTTACATTGATTCCTGCTTTGATCTTCTTACTGGGTTTAACAGCTGCTACTTTTGCTACCACAGACTCAGCTCTAACGGCCTTAACAACCTCTTTTTGCATAGATTTTTTGCAAATGGAAAAAAAACAAGCAAGTAAAAAATTAGAAAATCATCGAAAATTTGTACACCTAGGATTCTCATTATTAATGTTTTTGGTGATTGTCATTTTTGATCAAATAAATAATGCCTCAATTGTAAGTGCAATATTTAAAATAGCCTCTTATACTTATGGCCCATTATTAGGATTATTTATTTATGCTATTTGCTTTAAACAAAGAACTATAAAAGATAAGCTAGTACCCTTTATTTGCTTGGTAACCCCAATTTTGACTTGGTGGATTGCCTCAAACTCCACTTGGCTGTTTTATGGTTATGTCTTTGATGTGGAACTTATAATTGTAAATGCACTTATCACCCTTTGTCTGTTACTACTTATTAGCAAGAAAAATACTTCACTTAATTCCTAGAATTGCCCTGTACGAAGTAATACCAAAGTACAGGCTATTTCATAATGTATTTTGTTTTCTTGCAAAATTTCATAAAACTCAGGGTTTTCAGTTCCCGGATTAAAAATCACCCTTCTAGGATGTAAAGAAACAATATACGCATAGAAATCTTCTTGCCTTTTAGCATTTATATACAAACTCACCGTATCCACGTTCTTGTATTGCTTTAATTCAGTGTCAATATCAACAGAACAAATCTGACCCGGTTTTAAACCATAGCCGTAAACCTGATAATCCATTTGCTTTAATAAACAAATGGCTTGATTTGAATAACGCTCAGGCTTTAAAGAGGCTCCAATAACTAAAACTTTCATAAACTCTTCTTTTATAATAATACTTAAATATACTAGTTTTAAAATATTATTCCAAAAACTACTAAATTCTTATAACTTTTAGGTATATTATAATAATTATTCGTTAATTATTGCTAATACAACTATATATAACGTACTTTTATGTTAAACATAAAACAAAGTTATCATGAAAAAAAATCTACTTTTCTTTTTTGCATTAACATTACTTTCTACAAGTTTTGTATTTGCCCAAGAGCCTGTTAAATCTAATAAACAAGATTATAAATGGCAGATGAGATTACGTGGAGTAGGAGTATTTCCACACAATAAAGGGACAGTTTCAACCATAGGAGGAGAAATTGATGTTGATAACAACTTTATTCCAGAACTAGATTTCACCTATTTCTTTACAGAAAATTTTGCTGCTGAGTTAATCCTAGGGGTATCAAGACACTCTGTACGAACACTAGGCTCAGATCTTACGGCAATTGAAGGACCTAGTTCTGCCAATGTAAACTTAGGTAGTAGTTTACTGTTACCGCCAACTTTAATGTTACAATACCACCATAAATTCGGAGATGTTTTTAAACCTTACGTTGGTGCAGGTGTAAATTATACCATGTTCTTAGATGTAAAAAACGGTGTTGCGGAAAAAATAAAATACCAGGATAAATTTGGTTGGGGCTTCCAATTAGGATTCGATATTGATTTAACCGATAAATTCTTTATCAACGTAGACTTTAAAAAGCTATTCTTGAAAACCGATGTTACTGTAGATGCCACAAATCTATTACCATCATCAGCCCCTGCTGGTAGTCAATTAGAAATCCCAGCTAAAGTAAAACTAGATCCTATGTTAATAGGATTAGGTATAGGAATGAGATTTTAAAATAAGAGAATTTAAAATATAATATTTTACAAAACCAGCTTAAAGCTCCGTGCTTATAAGCTGGTTTGTTTTATATACAATTTATACGACCTTTGCACTTGTTAAAAAAATATTCATGACAAGTTCAATTAGCTTTAAAGACATCAATAAATTAGCCATACCTGCAATTTTTGCAGGTATCTCTGAATCTATCCTTTCCTTAACCGATATTGCCATGGTAGGAAATTTAAAGCATAATTCAGTGGAAGCCTTGGCAGCTGTTGGCTTAGTTGGGTCTTTTTTATCAGCTATAATTTGGGTTGTTGCACAAACTAAAACTTCTATATCTGCTACGGTTTCCCAACATTTAGGTAGTGGTAGACTCTTTGCGGTTAAAACACTTATTCCTCAGGCAATTCTATTTAATTTTGCCCTTAGTGTTATACTATTTGTAACCACCACATGGTTTGTTCATGAAATATTTGTTGCCTATCAAGCAAGCGGTCTAATTTTACAATACGCAAAACAATACTATTTAATACGAGCTTGGGGATTTCCATTAACATTAATATCCTTTGCCATATTTGGCGTATTTAGAGGCTTACAAAATACTATTTGGGCCATGAAATGTAGCATAACCGGTGCTATAATAAATGTGGTTTTAGACTATCTATTAGTCTTTGGAATTCAAGACTATATCCAACCCTTGGGAGTTATGGGCGCAGCCTATGCTAGTGTATTTGCACAAGGGGTAATGCTGTGTATGGCAATGTACTATTATCTTAAGTATACACCATTTAGTTTAAAAATTAGAAAAAAAATCAACCCTTCTTTAAAGCCTTTAATTATAATGAGCTTTAACTTTATTATACGCACAGCCACTTTGAATATCACTTTATATATGGCTAGTAAATATGCAACAGGCTATGGTAAAGACTTTATAGCAGCACAAAGTATATTAATGAACATTTGGTTGTTTTTTTCCTTTTTTATAGACGGGTATGCAAGTGCGGGCAATGCACTTTCTGGGCGGCTACTGGGGGAGAAAAATTTTAAACTCATGTGGCAAATGATTAAAAAAATAAGTTTATACTCTGTAATTATTTCACTTATTTTAATTGCCATCTGCTTACTGCTGTACAATAAAATTGGCCTGATTTTTAACAGTGATCCCAATGTGAATAATATATTCACATCGGTTTTTTGGATTGTACTAATAATGCAACCTATAAATGCTTTAGCCTATATTTTTGACGGGGTTTACAAAGGTATGGGAGATGCAAAATTTCTAAGAAATAATCTACTTTTCGCTACCTTCCTTGGTTACATCCCTACTTTACTAATAGCAGACTACCTTGGTTTACAAATGTATGGAATTTGGTTAGCCTTTGCAGTTTGGATGTGTCTTCGAAGCTTTCCAGTTATCTATGTATTTAAAAAAAATTACGTAGATAGATAACATGCAACAGTATTGCAAAGATTCTCACTTAGTTTATTATATATAATTACTTCACTAACTTTGGTCATATAATATTAAAATTCAAAACATTATGTGCCAAGCAGATAATAACATTCATAAAAATCACGCAGCTGATGGTTCTAATCATAGCCATGATCATAGTCACGATACCATAGACTTCTCACAAGAGAAAACACACCAACTAACTTGGAGTGATTTTACCGTTGCCATTGTTTGTTTACTAATGGTAATAGCTGGCGGAGTCATGACCCACTTACAATTACCCTTCTTTAAAGGTTACTTGAGCTTGTCGTGGTATATTGTAGCCTATTTAATAGTAGGTTATGGAGTATTAAAAAATGCTTTTTATTCTATTTTGAAAGGAGAAATATTCAATGAATTCTTCTTAATGAGTATAGCTACCATAGGCGCCTTCTTTATTGAACAATATTCAGAAGGAGTAGCCGTAATGTTATTTTACTATGTAGGCGAACTTTTTCAAGAAGCTGCTGCTAATAGAGCCAAAAAAAGTATACAATCCTTACTTGATGTACGAGCAGATTTAACCACTGTAATCAGAGATAACAAAGCCATTACACTAGATCCCAAACAAGTTCAAATAGGAGAAATCATACGCATTAAACCGGGAGAAAAAGTAGCTCTTGATGGTATACTACTAACCCCTAGTGCTTCATTTAATACCTCTGCCTTAACAGGGGAAAGTAAACCCGATACCATTAAAGAAGGACAACAAGTATTAGCCGGGATGATAAATTTAAACACAGTTTGTGAGTTACAAGTAACTGCTAGTTATGAAAACACAAAACTGTCACAAATCCTATACATGATTCAAGATGCTACGGCTAAAAAGTCCAAAACACAACTATTCATTACACGATTTGCAAAAATTTATACACCTATAGTAGTTCTACTTGCCGTTTGTATAGTTCTTGTCCCTAAAATATTTGTAACTGATTATATCTTCAATGATTGGTTATATCGTGGATTAATCTTTTTGGTTATCTCCTGTCCATGTGCCTTAGTAATTTCCGTACCACTAGGATATTTTGGCGGAATTGGCTTGGCTTCAAGAAATGGTATTCTTTTTAAAGGTAGTAACTATCTAGATGTGATGACCGAAGTAGACACAGTGGTAATGGATAAGACAGGAACATTAACCAAAGGTGTTTTTAGTGTCCAAAAAATCCAAGCCTTGCACATCACTAATCAGGAACTACTAGCCTTGGCAGCCAGCATTGAGCAGCACTCTACGCATCCAATTGCAACAGCAATAACCAAATATGCCCAACAAAACACAGAATTAATTATTGCCCAAGCCAACCAAGTTGAAGAAATACCCGGATATGGTTTAAAGGCTATTATAAACAACAAACAAATTCTAGCAGGTAACTTAAAACTACTTAGTAAATACCAAATCTCTTATCCTAAAGAACTGGAGCAAATAGTAGAAACTACAGTTGTACTAGCAGCAGATCAAAACTATATAGGATTTATAACCATAGCTGATCAAATAAAGCCAGACGCTCCACAAGCTGTTGCAAAACTCAAAGCCATGGGTATACAAACTATCATGTTAAGTGGTGATAAATCCTCTATTGTACAAAAAGTTGCACAACAACTTGGCATAGATAAAGCATATGGAGACCTTTTACCTGATGATAAAGTAAAGCATGTAGAGAATTTAAAAAAGCTAGGAAAGAAAGTGGCCTTTACCGGGGATGGCATAAACGATGCCCCTGTTATTGCCATATCTGATGCTGGCATTGCAATGGGAGGTCTAGGAAGTGACGCCGCTATAGAAACTGCTGATATTGTAATTCAAAACGATCAACCAAGTAAAATAGCACTAAGCATTAAAATTGCCAGAAAAACACGAGCTATCGTTATTCAAAATATCACACTTGCCATTGGAGTAAAATTAATAGTACTGATCCTTGGGGCCTTTGGCCAAGCAAATCTTTGGGAAGCTATTTTTGCCGATGTAGGCGTATCAATAATAGCAATACTAAACTCTGTACGCATACAACATCTTCAAATAGATAAGCTTAAATAATTTACAGCTTACACTCGATCATCCTTATTAAAACCGGCTTATGTCGGTTTTTTTTGTTAATCAAAAGTATAACTAACAAAAATACCAATAGTACATCTATTAAAAAAAGTCCGTTACACTTCTAGAAATATCACATGGACAAAATAGAATAAAATAGTAAAACAATTATCTTAAACTTGAGTTTACAAATTACCAAAGCCCAAGTATAGAACTCTTTTGAATTACTAAAGTAGCAAGGGAATTAAAATAAACAGAAAAAGTTTAAGCCAAAAAAAAATCCCCAACATTTCTGTTGAGGATTCTTAAAAAAGAAGGGCGGTGTCATACTCTCCCACTGGTTAGCAGTACCATCTGCGCAAGCGGGCTTAACTTCTCTGTTCGAAATGGGAAGAGGTGAGCCCCGCTGCAATAACCACCCTAAATCGGTTGTCATCACTT